>JBIIGZ010000054.1:0-18524 GCA_044236185.1 Roseomonas sp.
TTGCACCTCGGCGGTCAATTGATGCGATTGGCGTGCGGCATTGACTGGGAAGGAATTGAATTTGAAGGGGTTGAATTCCGGCACTACGGAAAGCCAGGCAGCCCCGGCAAAGGCCGGCAACAGCGCGGGCAGGCCCGCCAGCCCCGCAAAACGTGCGAAAGGTGTTACGCCCACCATCGGGGAGATCAGCACAAGCTGATCCGGCAAGGCCGTGCCGCCCGCTTGCGCTTCTTCCAGCGCATGGCGCAGCACCAGCGCGCCACCATTGGAATAGCCGATCAGGTGCAAGGGCAGGCCGGGCGCGCGGCGACGCGCTTCCCTGACGGCAAGCCGAGTGGCCGCCGCCCAATCGGGCCAGGTGGCATCAGTAAGCCCCGCCGGCACCGTACCATGGCCTGTCATGCGCGGCGCAATGGCAAGGAAGCCCGCTTCGGCGTAAAGCTGCGCCAAATGGCGCATGCTGAAAGGCGTATCGGTCAGGCCATGCACCAGCACCACAGCGCCCCGCAGCGGGGCTTGCGGTTCAAGAATGAAGGACCGGTTCCAATCCTGGGCGAAGCCCGCCGGATTGACCGGGCTGGCCGGATCATAGCGATTGCCCGGGCCACGATCTTCCGCCGGCAACTGGTCAGTGACTTTCTGCCGCACGAAATCAAAGGCACGCGCTTCGGCCGCCATAAAGCCCTGCCAATCCTTGGTATCCAGCGCTGCCGCATCCAATTCGGGCGGCACCTTGGTATGCCAAAGGCGCAAATCAGGGCCGTGATAGACATCCCAGGCGCGGAGCGCGATACCTATCGCCAGCAGCACCGCCACCAGAATCAGCGCCTGCTTGCCGAAGCCCTTCGCCCAACGCATCAGCATCCGGCACCTCCGAAAGACAGAAGATGAGCGCCTTGCCCCGTCCCCTGATTGTTTTGCTCTCACTCACCTGCGTGGTCATATTGGCGGCAGGGCTTTCGGCAGCGCAAGCCGTGGTTGCGCCAATTGTCTTTGCATTGTTTGCGATTGCGCTGGTCTGGCCGCTGCAAGGCGCGCTGCAAAAGCGCATGCCTGCAGTGGCGGCGCTGCTGATTACCATGCTGGTCACGCTGGTGACATTGCTTGGCTTGGCCTGGCTGGTCGCCTGGGCCTTCGGGCGCGTTGGTTCGCATGTTGTGGCCAATGCGGCGCAAATACAGGCATTTTACACGGCGCAGCTTGCCTGGGCCGAGGCGCGCGGCATTGATGTGGCGGGCACCATCGCCGCGCAATTCGATGCGCGCTGGCTGGTGCGTCTGGCGCAGGGCGTGCTGGCGCAGCTGCGCGGCACGCTCAGCTTCATTCTGCTGACGTTGGTGTTTGTATTGCTCGGGCTTCTGGAGGTTGGCGCGGTCAGATCGCAAATGCTGATCCTGCGACACAATACGCCGACAGCGCTGCTGCGCGCGGCGGAGCGAATTGGGGCCAAGCTGCGTGCCTATATGCTGGTGCGCACGCTTGTCTCGGTGGCCACCGGCCTCGTGGTATGGGCTTTCGCCGCGATTATGGGACTGGAACTTGCCGCCGAATGGGGTGCGATTGCGCTGGTGTTGAATTACATTCCCTTCCTGGGGCCGCTGGTGGCCACACTTTTCCCGACATTGTTCGCGGCCTTGCAATTCGGGTCCTGGGGTTCGGCGCTGATGGTCTTTGCCGGGATGCAGGTGATGCAATTCCTCGGCGGTAGCTATATCGAACCGCGTTTGGCGGGAAGGAACCTGGCGGTCTCCCCCTTTCTGGTGCTGGCTTCGGTCTTTATTGGTGGGTTCCTATGGGGCGTGCCGGGCGCTTTTATCGGCCCGCCAGTGCTGATTGCCGCGCTGACGCTTTTTGAGGAATTCCCAACTGCGCGGCCCTTTGCTGCGCTGCTGTCTGGGCAGGAAGCGCGCGAGTGAAGCGTCATCAAATACCCGCGCAGAGCGCATCAAGATCAATCGAGGAATGCTTGCCAATCGCCGCCGCGTGATCACGCAGGAACGCCTCACCGGCCTGCCGCCCGGCATCGCGCAGCCATTCCAGGAAGGGCCATTCGGCATTGAGCTTGGAGGAATAGCCAAGGTCCACCATCACATCATTGCGCACCATATGGAGCCGCATGCGCGCCCAGGCCGCGCCTTCGCTATCGCCCGGATCGGCCACCTTGCGCAGCAGCGCCATCATCTTAAGCTCCTTCAGCGCCACCGCGTTGAAGGAGATTTCATTGACACGATCCAGGATATCACGCGCGCTGCGCGGCAGGCCGGGGCGGTCAATCGGGTTGATCGGGATCAGGATAGTGTCATCAGAATCGAGTTCCGTGACCAGCGGCACCAGGGTTGGATTGCCGGCAAAGCCACCATCCCAATAGGCTTCGCCATCAATTTCCACCGCCTGGAAAAGCTGCGGCAGGCAGGCGGAAGCGAGCAGCGCTTCCACCCCCAGATCGGCATTGCGAAACACCCGCGCGCGGCCGGTGCGCACATTGGTCGCCGTCACAAAAACCTTGATCGGCCCGTTGCGAAGTGCCGCGAAATCCAGGCTTTCGGCCAGCACGTCCGCGAGCGGATTGCCGCCCAGAGCAGGTACATCGTAGGGGGAGACCATGCGCGCCATCAGATCCATCATCAGAAAGGCTGGTGAGTTATCAAGCGTCCAGCGCCCGAGCATGATATCCACCGGGCCGCGCTGAAACGGGCTGAAACGCGCGGCTTTTGAGACCTTGCGCCAGAAGCCCTCAAGCGCCCGGCGCGCGCCATCCCGGCCTTCGCGCGCATAGCCTGAGGCCATGACAGCGGCATTCATCGCACCGGCCGAGGTGCCGGAAATGCCCTCAATCTCCAGCCAGGGTTCTTCCAAAAGCCGATCCAGCACGCCCCAGGTAAAGGCGCCATGCGCGCCACCACCCTGCAGGGCAAGGTCAACATTGACGGTTTCGCGTTGGGCCATGGCGGGCTTCCTTTCGGGCAGGTGAAGGGAGACGCCCCCGCGGGCGCTGCCCTTCATGCGCCCCTTTCAGCCCAGGCGATGCTGCACTGCAATAGGCTTGGCTTCGCGGGGGGGGGGGCGCTACCGGCCCCCTCAGCACCCAGGGCCGTACATTGCCAAATCATGGACAACACGAAAAATTAATAAATCCTTGGCTTTGCACGGCTTCTGATATACGCCCCTTCATCAATAAAGCGATGCGGGTTGAAGGTCGAAGCAAATGATGGAGGTTGGGGGCTATCAGGCCGCGATAGCGGCGGCGGCGGGCACTTTGCCGCCTGATGCCGCGCGGGCCGAGACATTGCCCTGCCTGCGTGAAACGACGCGCCACTTGCCGCCCAGCCAGCAATTTGATTCCTGGCGGGAAGCCAATGCCAGCTTTCTGATCCATCACATTCCGCCTTCCCGCCCTGCAAGCTATGAGGCTGAGGCCACTACCTGGAGCTTTGGCCGGCTGGCCCTGACCAAGGCCGAAACCCCAGGCGGCACTTATAGCCGCACCGCCGAATGCCTGCGCCGGGATGGGCTGGACCACTGGTGCTTTTCCATGGCCTTGCAGGGCAGCCGGGTGCATCGCACGCGTGACCAGATCAGCATGATGCAGCCAGGGCAGATCATGCTGGATTCTCTGGCGCAACCTTTTGAGGTGGCGCGCACCCGTTCTTCCTGGCTGTTTCTCTATCTGCCCCGTGATTTGCTGCCCGAAACCAGCGGGCTTGGCTATGATTCGCGTATCTTGAACACGCCGGAAGGTCGGCTATTGGCTGAGCATTTGCGGCTGCTTTCGGCAGAATTGCCACGTATGAGTGCTTCCGAGGCAGAGCGCATGGCGGAAGCTACCCAGGCGATGATCGCGCTTGCCTTGGCGCCCGGCGCGCGTGCTGAACAGCCGGTATCAGGCCCTGTGGCGGCGGCGCAAATCATGCGGCTGCGCGCGCTGATCCGGGCCAATCTGGGTTCGGCCACTTTCGGCCCGGCGCGGCTTTGCCGGCTGGCCGGGATTTCGCGGTCCCAGCTTTACCGGCTGTTTGAGGTGCATGGCGGGGTTGCGCTGTGCATTCAGCGAGAGCGGCTGGCCGCGGCGCATCGCGCCTTGTCCAACCCGGCTGATCAGCGCAGCATTTCGGAAATCGGTGAATCGGTCGGGTTGTTTGATCCTTCAAGCTTCAGCCGGATGTTCCGCCGGAGCTATGGGGTTTCACCCCGGGAATTGCGCCTTTCGACCAGCGCGGGGACGCGTACGGCGGGGAGCCATGTGCCGGCGGCGGCCTGGCAGGCGGGGAACTTCCCGGCACTGCTGCGCATGCTCTAGGCTGGTGTTGCGCTTGCGCCAAACCCCTGGAAGGAAACTGCCCTACATGAACGCCATTAAGCAAACCATTACCTCAGGCAAGACCGCGATCGGCACGACAGCGGGGCCGAATATTGATGTATCAGTGCTCGCGGATGCTGGCTTTGATTTCATCCTGTTCGACACGCAGCACTCCCCCTACGAGATCAAGCAGATGGCGCCTTCCATCCAGGCGATGCGCGGCAAGAAGGCCGCCCCCTTGGTCCGGGTTGCCGCCAATCAGGCGGATCAAATCTGCTTTGCGCTGGATGCCGGGGCGCGCGGCATCATTGCCCCCATGATCAATACGCGGGCGGAGGCCGAGGCGATGGTGCGGTCCTGCCGCTATTACCCGCTTGGCAATCGCAGCAATGCCGGCGTGCGCGGCGAATGGGGCGAATTTCAAAAATATCGTGACTATATGGATGCGGTGAACAAGGAATTGGTCATTGTGCCCATGATCGAAACCAGACAGGCGTTGGAAAATCTGGATGCCATCGCATCCGTCCCCGGCGTGGATGTGCTGCTGATTGGGCCTTCTGATCTTTCTATCGAATTGGATGTGCCGCTGGATTATGCCTGCGATACCTATCAGCGCGCACTGGACAAGATTGCGGCAACCGCCGCGAAGCATGGCATTGCCGCCGGCATGTATTTCATCCCGCCCGGCATGGAGCCGAATTTCTTCGTGGATAAGGGCTTCAAATTCTTCACCATGCCTTGGGGCCCCTGGGCAAGCATGGGTATCCAGAGCGCCATTGCCGGCATCAAGCGCTGAGGCAGGGTTTGTTCCGCTGCCGCGACGCGGCGTTTCAGGGCAGGGCGGCGAGTACGGAAGCCGCCGCTGCCTCTGACGGCGCGCCTTCTGGGGCGCGCAGTTTTGCGAGTGTTTCAGCAAAACCTTGGCGCTGCGCCGCCACCGCCGCCTGATCCTGCAACAAGGGCAGCAGCGCGGCGGAAAGCGCTTCCGGGGTGCAGCTTTCCTGAATACGTTCGGGCACCACTTCCCGCGCGCAGAGCAGATTCACGAGTGAGGCATGCGGCACCTTGATCAGCCGCCGCGCAATCGCCGCCGTGATCGGATTGACGCGATAGGCCACAATATGCGGCACGCCGGCCACGGCCATTTCCAGCGATGATGTGCCGGATTTGATCAAGCCCGCGCCATTTTCCGCTGCCGCCGCGAAGGCATCATGCTTATCGGCGATGTCGTCCACCAGAATGGGCGCGGCAGGCCAGGATACCGCAGCTTCGCGCACCAGCGATGCGACGATGGGCGAGACCGGGATGACCGGGCGCAGTGCGGGGTTTTGCGGCAGCACGGATTGCAAGGTGGCGCGAAAAATCGGCAGCAACCGCGTTGCTTCAATGCGCCTGCTGCCGGGCATGATGATCAGCGGGCGATCGGTTGCCGCCAGCCCATGGCGGGCTCGGAAACGCGCGGCATTGCCTTGATCCACCCCGCTTTCCAGCACGGGATGGCCCACGAAAGTCACGGGTATGCCAGCCGCTTCGAAAAACGCTGGCTCGAACGGCAGCAGACAGAGCAGATGGTCAATCTTGCGCCGCAGTTTTTTGACGCGCCCCGGCCGCCAGGCCCAGACTTGCGGTGCAACGTAATGCATCACGCGAATGCCGCGTGGCTTTACGGCTTCCGCGATGCGTAACGTGAAGCCGGGGCTGTCAATCGTGACCAGCAGGGCTGGTTGGCGCGTCAGGATATCGGCCTCAGTCTCGGCCAGGCGCCGCTTCAGTTGGCGGATGCGCGGCAGCACTTCCAGCAGGCCCATCAGCGCCAATTCGCGGTAGGGAAAAAGGCTTGGCATGCCCTGTTCGGCCATGCGTTCACCGCCAATGCCGGCGAATCTCAAATCAGGGCGGGCCTTGCGCAGAGCGGCAATCAGCCGCGCACCGAGCACATCGCCCGAAGCCTCTCCGGCAATGATATAGATCAGCGTCATGCGAAGCTGGCGGGCTTGGGTGAGCCGAAGGGCGCCCTTGGCCAATCGCGGTGATTGAGCACCGCGCCGTCACGCCGCACGGCTTCGATCAAACTTGGATCGAGTGTGCAAAAAACCCAGCCTGGCGCATCCATCTGCCCTTCGGCCAGAATGCCATCGGCGGGAAAGCCGCGATCCATCGGGCCGAAAACGCCGGCACGGCCACGATTGACATCAAGCGCCGCAGACCAGGGTGCTTCACCAACCGTTGGCGTGATCGCGACATAGCATTGGTTTTCCAAGGCGCGCGCGCGGGCCGAAAAATGCACACGATTGAAACCAGCAAGGCTATCCGTGCAGCTAGGTGCGAGGATCAACCAGGCGCCGGCCATGACTTGCACGCGCGCATGTTTCGGAAATTCGATGTCGTAACAGATTGAAATACCGATCCTGCCCCAGGGTGTATCAAACACATTGGGATCGGCGCCTTGGCTGACGCCCCAGCGTTCCGCCTCAAAACGCGTCATGGCGCGCTTGTCTTGAAAGGCGATACGGCCTTCGGGCGTGATCAAGGGCGCGCGATTGATCACACGGCCATCGGCGGCGCGCATCGGCAGGGTTCCGGGCTGCAGCCAGACCTGATGGCGAAGCGCGGCATCGCGCATCGCGGCCAGGATGTCCGGTGCAGCGGCGATCATGGCGGCAAGCTCGGCGGCTTCGGTAGCCTCACCACCATTCAGCGCGGCACCGAGTTCCACCGCGGCATATTCGGGTAGCACCAGCAAATCCGCGCTCGTGCGGCCTTCTTCCAGCCAACGATCAAGCCCCTTGGCGAAATCCGCAATGGAGGCCGGGCGCCCCACCGGATATTGCAGCAGGCCAAGCCGGATGGGGTGCGCTTCCGTCATGAAAGCTTCTTGATCCAAAAGGAAAGGACATGCGGTGTTTCGCGCGTATCATCCACTTCGCGCCATGACATGACGGTGGAGATATCCGGCCGAGGCTCATAACCGCGATTGCGCCAGAAGCCATCAAGCGGCGTATAGTCGCGCGGGCGGCGCGGGTCGTTCTCATTGCGCACCACGGCACAAAACGCCGCGATGGAAAGCCCCAAGCGGCGCGCATGGGCTTCGCGTTCCTGAAAGAAGCGCACACCCGCGCCCCGGCCCCGATATTCCGGCAACAAAACGCTTTCACCGAAATAGCAGAGGCTGGCGGCATCCAGCCCAGCACTAGCCCAAGCGGTGCGGAGCTTTTCGCTGGCTTCCGTGCCGGGTTGGCAGGTAGCCATGCCGACAGCCTCACCTTGCGCCGTGCTGGCCGCGACCACCAAGGCGCCCGGGCTTTGCGCATAGGTCGCCAAGTAGCGCGCCTCATAGGCCGCATCGCCATCGTACAAATAGGGCCATTCGCGAAAGACGCGGATGCGCAAACCGGCCAGCGCATCCAGCCGCGCGGTGAGCGCGGCGCCAGAGAGGGTTTCAAAGGTCAAAGGGGCAGGGGGCATGGCGGGTTATTAGCGGAGATTGCTTCCCGGCGGAATCATTTCGCGCCAGCGGCCAGCGCCGCCTTGTCACGCGCCGCTTGCAGAAAGGCGGCCAGGCCTTCTTCCACCACCGCCCTGTCCAGATCGCGCAGGATAAAGACGATGCGGGAGAACCGATCATGCCCTGCCGGCCAGGCGGCGAGGCGTTCCGGCGGGTGGAAGACATGCTGCACGCCATGCAGCACCACCGGGCGATCTTCTCCTTGCAGGTTCAGGATTGCCTTCATGCGAAGGATGCTGGCGCCGCGCGTGATGGCGAGCATTTCAAGCCAACTCGCCAAGCCTTCCCAGGGGAGGGGCTCAGTGAAGGTCAGACCAAAGGCCTGAATGCGCGCATCATGGCGGTTCGGTTCATGGTGATGGTCGTGATGGTGGTGATGCGCGGCTTCCGCTGCCAACCAGGCAGCGACATCCGCAATTTTTGCGCTGGGGTCAAAGCCGCCCGTACCAAATAGGAAATGCAGTGCGACATCCCCCGCCACGACGCGCTGGATTGGTGCGCCGGGATTGAGCGCATGCAGTCGCGCTTCAAGCGTGCTGATCTGATCGGCGCTTGCGATATCCGTCTTGCTCAGGATCAGCCGATCCGCCACGGCAGCCTGTTTAACGGCTTCGATCTGGGCATCCAGCGTGGCCGCGCCAAGCACGGTATCCACCACCGTCACCACGCCATCCAGACGGAAGGACCGCAGCGCCACCGGATCGCTCATCAGTGTTTGCAGAATGGGCGCGGGATCAGCGAGGCCTGTGGTTTCGATCAGCACACGGCGTATGTCATGCCCGGCTTCGGCCTTCAGCGCCAAATCACGCAAAGCGCGCTGCAAATCGCCGCGAATGGTGCAGCACAGGCAGCCGGCATTGAGCAGCACCGTGTCTTCATCAAGCTTTTCGACCAGCAGATGATCCAGACCGATTTCGCCAAATTCATTGATCAGCACGGCACTGCCGGCCATATCCGGGTGCTTCAGCAGCCGGTTCAGGAGCGTGGTCTTGCCTGCGCCGAGAAAGCCGGTCAGCACCGTGACAGGAACGGGCATCATCTGCGGTAGAGCGCTTCCGGGTCCATCAGCGGCTCCGCGATATTGGTCAGCGCTTCACCACGCGGGGCGCGGTAGAAGCAATTGCGCCGCCCGGTATGGCAGGCAACGCCCTGCTGATCCACCAGCAGCAGGATGGTATCGCCATCACAATCAAGCCGGAGGTCCACCAGCATCTGCACCTGGCCGGATGTTTCCCCCTTGCGCCACAGCGCCTTGCGCGAACGCGAATAGTAGCAGACCCGGCCAGTGGCGAGTGTTTCAATCAGGCTTTCCGCATTCATCCAGGCCATCATCAGCACCTCGCCCGTATCATGCTGCTGGGCGATTGCCGGGATCAGCCCCGCAGCATCTGGCTTCAGCGCGGCCAGCAAGGCTTCGCGGGCAGGGGCGGCGATTGGGGTGGCGATCGGTGACATTGTTACTTTATAACACTCACGACTTCTGTTAGGAAGCGGTATGCATGGGTCGGCACATCATTTGACGGCGCTTGAAAGGGCGGAGGCGCTTTGCCAGACGCGCGGCGTGCAGTTGACACCGCTGCGGCGCGAGGTGCTGCGCCTGGTGCTGGAAGCGGAAGCCCCAATCGGTGCCTATGCCTTGCTTGATCAATTGAAGGCGAGCCGCGCCAAGGCAGCGCCGCCCACCGTCTATCGCGCGCTGGATTTTCTGCTGGAACAGGGGTTGATTCATAGGCTGGAACGGTTGAATGCCTTCATGGGCTGTAATGAGGCTTTGGAAGGCCATGGCGTGCATCATGACCATGGACATGACCATCCGCACCAATTCTTGATCTGTCGCGGCTGCGGCATGACGCGGGAGATTTCTGATCATGCGGTGGCTGAAGCGATTATCGCTGCAGCTGCAAAGGCCGGTTTTTCGGCGGCGCGCACAACGGTAGAAATTGAAGGCTACTGTGCAAAATGTGGGGATATGCCGCGGGCACTGGCGGATAATTGAATTGTCAGAATAGTTCCACGCAAACTAGGGTCACGCGCTTTCGCAGTTTGGGAGAGTGCAATGGCGTCTCGTTTGTTGGGCTTCAGCTTTTCTGCGCTGATCTTCGCTTCGGTGAGTTTTTCGGCCTCACTTGCCTTGGCGCAGACCAACGCAATTAACGGTGATACGTTTACGTCTGGCACGACTGGCGCATTGGCGCGTCTTTGTGGTGCCACTGCGCAGGAACCGGCTTATGCGGCGGCGGTGCATTTCTGCCATGGTTTGCTGGTGGGCGCGGGCCAGACCAGCGATGCAATGCATAAGCGCCAGGGTACAAGGGCGAATTTCTGCCTGCCGGAGCCTTCCCCCACACTTGATCAGGTAGCGGCCAGCTTTGTGGCCTGGTCAGTGGCAAATCGACAATTCGATGGGCTGCGCGCAGCTGATGGGCTGCTCCGCTTCGCTGCCGCGCAATACCCCTGCACTACGCGCCCGGCGCGGCGATAGGCGGGCGCGATGCGTGCACAGCTTTGGCTACGCCGCCTTTTGATGGTGTTTTTGCTAGTGATCGGAATCACCCCGTCCGCCCTGGCACGAGAGGCTTCGCGGGTGCTTGATGTGCCGCGTGAATTTCCAGGCTGGGCTGCTTTGCGGGCAGATGCGGCAAGCCTTGCTGAAACCGCGATGGGCGCCCCGGCAGGACAATTCTATCACGCATCAGATTTCTGCCTGGGCGCGATGTTTGATGCTGGGATGTCGCAGGGCTTTGTGGGCGGGCTGCCGCTTCACACCATGGCCTATTGCCCACCGGGCATAGGCGCTTTGCGCGGAGCTGGGCAGGTAGCGGCTTCGACCAGGTTGGTCAGCATGGATCGGACCGTACAAATTGGCCCAGTTATTCCCATTTCCACACAAAGCATGTGTGCCCCAGTGATCCGTCAGCGTTGAGGAGATTGCAATGACCAGAACATGGAAAATGGGGATCGCTTCATTGGCGGTCACGGTTCTGTCCGGCTGCGCGGACATGACCGATAAGCAGCGCAGCACGGCGATTGGCACCGGGGTTGGCGCGCTTGGTGGCGCGGCGATCGGCTCCTTCTCCGGGAATGCCGGTTGGGGCGCGCTGATTGGTGCTGGCGTTGGCGCGGCGGGTGGCTTTGCGGTTGGTCAATCGCGCGAGAATGAACGGCGCGCCTATCAGCGTGGTGTGGAGTCGGGGCGCAGCCAGCGCTGATAACATCGGGCCGCCCCTTTCCCTGGGCGGCCCGAAGCCGGCCGCGTTACTTCGGCAGCGTTGCCAATCCCTGCGTCAGATCAGCAAGCAAATCGCCGACATCCTCAAGCCCGATATGAATGCGCACGGTAAAGCCGCCCATATCCGGGCTGGTGGCGGTGCGGGTGATGAAGCCGGTGGTGGGAAGTGCCAGGCTTTCAAATCCGCCCCAGGAAGCGCCAATCCCGAAAAGCTTCAGGCTATCAATGAAGTTGAAGATATCAGCTTCCGTATAGCGCGGCTTGAACACCACACCGAATAGGCTGCAAGCGCCGGTAAAATCGCGCTTCCACAAGGCATGCTGCGGATGAGATGGCAGGGCAGGGTGCAGCACACTCTGTACCTCTGGCCGGTTTTCAAACCAGCGCGCCACCTCAAGCCCGCTTTTTTCCTGCTGTTTCAGGCGAATGGGCATGGTCCGCGCGCCACGCAACGCCAGCCAGCAATCATCAGGCGCGGCGAAATGCCCCATTTGGGAGGCCGCACCGCGCACAATCTCATAATCCTTTTCGCTATTCACGGTGATGGAACCAAGCAGCACATCCGAATGCCCGCCGACATATTTCGTCAGCGCCTGGATCGAAACATCCACACCATGCTGGAAGGGCATGAAGTGATGAATGCCCCAGGTATTATCCATCATCACCACGCAGCCAGCAGCATGGGCCGCGCGCGCAATGGCTGGCACATCCTGCACTTCAAAGGTGTGGCTGCCGGGGCTTTCGGTGTAAACCACCTTGGTATTCGGGCGGATCAGGGCGCGGATGCCGGCCTCATCAATCAGCGGATCGTAATAGGTGGTCTCAACCCCCCAATCTTTCAGCAGGCCGTTGCAGACATTGCGCGCGGGGCCGTAAGCGGAATCCGGCATCAGGCAATGATCGCCGGTCTTGAGATAGGCCATCAGCGGCACCGTCACGGCAGCAAGGCCAGTGCCAACCAGTACGCAGCGCGTGCCGCCCTCAATCTCCGCCACCACATCTTCAAGCGCGTATTGTGTGGGACCGCCGGCGGTGCCGTAGGTCATCACGCGGTTCCATTTATCCTTCTGGAAGGCGCGGCGTGACTCGGAATTGGGGTGCAGGACGGTGGATCCGCGATGCACGGCGGGATTGACGAAGCCATGCACACGCGTTCCTGCGCGCCCGGCGTGAGACATGCGTGTGGCGAAGCCTTGCCCGTGTTTGGCGTTGTTGTCGGCCATATCAGCTACTCTTTTCCTTTTGGGTTTCGGGCCGGCCGGCCCATTCGGTCCAGGAACCATCATAGATCGCGGCATCACCAAGCCCGGCCTGTTTCAGACCAAGCGCCAGGATGCAGGCAGTAACACCCGTGCCGCAGCTGGTGACAATGGGCTTGCTGCCATCCGCCCCGGCAGCGGCAAAACGCGCGCGCAGCGCCGCGGCATCCTTCATGGTGAAGTCGGCATTGAGTAATTCATTGAACGGTACGCTTTCCGCCCCTGGCATATGGCCGGAAGGCAGGCCGGGGCGTGGTTCCGGCGCCGTGCCATCAAAGCGGCCTTTGGTGCGTGCATCAAGGATCAGCGCGCTGCCATGCGCGATGATGCGCTTCACATCGCCAATGCCTTTCACCAGGTCGGCACGGAAATCCGGCGTGTAGCTGCTGGGGGAGGCCGCTTTCGCATCACCGCTTTCTGTCGCGCGCCCTTCGGCCAACCATTTCGGCAAACCGCCATCCAGCACAGCGGCATTTTCATGGCCAAACAACTTCATCAGCCACCAGCCACGTGCCGAGGATTGCAGCCCTTTCTGATCATAAAAGATCACGCGCGTCGCATTACTGATGCCCATTTCCCCCATGAGCCGCGCAAAGCGGCCCGCGGTTGGCGCCATATGCGGTAAATTGGTGTCGGGATCGGCCACCACATCAATGTCGAAGAAACGCGCGCCCGGGATATGCGCCTCGCGATATTTGGTCAGGCCGTCATAGGGTTCATTGGGCAAATATTTGGTGGCGTCGAATACCATGAGATCAGGCGCGCCAAGTGCCTCGGCCAGCCATTCGGTTGAAACCAGATCATGCATGGATCAATCCTCCACCAACACCAGGGAAACGCGGCGATTCTGCCTGCCCTTGTTTTCGATTTTCGTAACCTCCACACGCCCGATCTCGCCCGTATGGCGCACATGCGTCCCGCCGCAGGGTTGCAGATCAATCGGCGCTTCGGTGCTGCCGATGCGCACCAGGCGAATACGCCCGGCACCGCGTGGCGGCTGCACGGAAAGCGTGCGCACCAGACCCGGATTGGCGTCCAGTTCCGCTTCGGTGATCCATTCCTGCGCGATGGGGTGATTGGCAGCGATCAGCGCATTCAGCCCGTCGGTCAGGCTTTCCTTGCTGGGCGGTTCCGGCAGGTCGAAATCAAGGCGCGATTTCTCAAGCCCGATCTGCCCGCCCGTGACCCCCGCACCGGGGATCAGGCTGCACAGCAAATGCAGCGTGGTGTGCATACGCATCAGGCGGAAGCGCCGCTGCCAATCAAGCACGAGCGTGACCGCCGCCCCGACTTCAGGCAGGGCTGCGCCAGCTTCCGGCACATGCAGCACGGAATCTTCTGGCCCCTTGATGGTATTGGCGATGCGCGCTTCCCCGCCTGCCCAACGCAGCACGCCCGTATCGCCCGGCTGACCGCCGGCCTGGGCGTAGAAATTCGTCCGGTCCGTAATGATGGCTTCGGGCGAAGCGGCCAGTACCTTGGCGCTGATTTCGGCCGCATAGGCATCTTCGCGATAAATCAATTCGGTCATGTGTGTCCTGGGCATTAGCTTTGGGCTTAGGCTAGGCCAGAAAGCGGCAGAACAAAACCTCTGCCGCTGGGGCTTGTTTAGGGGTAGTCTTGCCACGCCAGCCTCATGCAACAAAACGATTCCCTTCCCCTCGATCCCGCCCGGACCCGGCGCGCGCGCCGCCGTGGAGTCATTCTGGTTATTCTGGCAGCGGCGAGCTTTTCGATCTCGGCGGCTTTCGCCAAGACTATCGGCATGGGCATTCCAGTGGCGGAGGTGATTTTCTTCCGCAATTTCTTTGCGTTGATCCCGCTTTTGCCGGTGATCATCGGCGCCGGCGGCTTGGCCGCACTGCGCATGCGCAATCCCGGCAGCCATGTGCTGCGCATGATTTTTGGCATGATGGGCATGGTTGGGTCCTTTTACGGCTATGTCCATCTGCCCTTGGTGACCGTTACGGCGCTGGGCTTCACCATGCCACTATTCCTGACCCTGCTTGCCATTCCTATTCTGGGCGAGAAAGTGGGCTGGCGCCGCTGGCTTGCGGTGCTGGTCGGCTTTTGCGGCGTGTTGCTTATGGTGCGGCCAGAACAGGGCACCACGGATATGCAATGGCTTGCGCTTGGGCTTTGCCTTTTGGGCGCGCTGGCCTGGGCACTTGCCATGATCACCATCCGCAAAATGGGTCAGGCCGGCGAAAGCGGCGTTGCCATTGTGTTTTGGTTCGCGTTTTTCTCTTCCGTGCTTGCCGGGATTGCGATGATCCCCGTTTGGGTCTGGCCGAGCCCCGTGCAATGGGCGCTGTTGGCGGGTATCGGCCTTGTATCCGCGATTGCACAAATCATGATGACCGACGCCTACCGAAAGGGGGAGGCATCGCTTCTGGCACCCTTCGAATATTCCGCGATCATCTGGACCACGGCGCTTGGTGCCTTGATCTGGGCGGAAATGCCCGACGCCTGGGATTTCCTTGGTATCCTAGTGCTGGTCGGCGCCGGGCTTTACATCTGGTATCGCGAGATGAAGCTTGGGGTGAAGCGTTGAGGGATTAGTTGCCCCAATGCGCGCGCAGGCTGGCAGCGGCGTGTTGCAGCACCAGATCAGATTTCGGAATGAAGCGCCCCATGGTCAAACAGGCATGGATCTGATCCGCGACATGCAGATGCGTGACATTCACCCCTTCCTCATCCAGGCGCTTGGCATAGGCAATGCCTTCATCCACGAGCGGATCCACACCCGCTGTCATCAGGAAAGCCGGCGGCAGGCCCTTCAGCGAGGGCGCGCGCAAGGGGGATGCGCGCCAATCAATGCCCGTTTCCTTGGAGCCCAGATAATGCGCGATGAACCATTTCATTACATCGCGCGTCAGCACCAGGCCTTCGGTGAAGCGATCATAGGATGGCGGATTGCCGGCCATATCGGTGACCGGATAGAACAACACCTGATAGCCTGGCATGGGCAGTTCGGCATGCAGTGCCATCAACGCCAGCACTGCGGCAAGATTGCCGCCCGCGCTATCGCCCCCCACCGCAATCCGGGTGCGGTCTATGCCAAGACGCTTCGCCTGGCGGCAAATATAGCTATAGGCCGCGGCGGAATCCTCGACCGCAGCCGGATAGCGATGTTCAGGTGCAAGGCGGTAGTCAATCGCAATCACGCAAGCCTGCGATAGATTGGCCAATCGACGGCACACCTGATCATGGCTGTCGAGATCACCAATCACCCAGCCGCCACCATGCATATAGACCAGGCAGGGAAGCGCAGCATCAGGGTCGGTGCCGATGCCGCGATAGCGCCGCAGGCGTATCTTGCCGGCAGGCCCAGGGCATTTCAGGTCTTCCACCAGCGCGACCTCGGGCGGGTCTGGCTGCATCACGCGGCGGGACGCGGCGGAAACTTCCCGCGCTTCGGTGGGCGTCAAGGTATTGAAAGCCGGGCGCTTGGCTTCCTTGATCAGGTTGAGCACGTGTTGCGCGCCTGCATCCAGTGTCATGTGACTTCCCCCTTATTCCGCCGCCGCTGCCGGGCGATTTGCACCACCAAATTGAAAGCCGCGATAGCCATCTGCCGCGATTTCATCGCAAAGTACACGGTAATTTCCAACCCCGCCTACATAGGGCATGAATAGCCTTGGCTTGCCCGGCACATTGGCACCCATGTACCAGGATGCCGCGCGCGGATAGAGCGTGCGATGCGCGACCTTGTTCACTTCCTCCACCCAGGAATCCTCGGCGCTGCGATCGGCTTCGATGGTGGCTTGGCCCTTGGCCTGCATTTGCGCCAGGCAATCCATGATCCAATCCACATGCTGTTCGATGGATACGATCATATTGCTGAGGACGGAGGGGCTGCCCGGCCCCGTGATCATGAACATATTGGGAAAGCCTGCCGTCATGACGCCAAGCAGGGTGCGCGGTCCCGCCTCCCATTTGGCATTGAGGCTTTCGCCCGCGCGGCCCTTGATATCCACGCCAAGCAGCGCGCCCGTCATGGCATCAAAGCCGGTCGCAAACACGATATCATCGAACTCATGCGCCACGCCGCCCGCTTCAATACCGGTTGCGGTAATGCGCGTGATCGGCGCTTCATGCAGGTCAATCAGCGTGACATTGGGGCGATTATAGGTCTCGTAATAATGCGTATCCACGCAAATGCGCTTGGTGCCGATTGGGTGATTGCGTGGGCAGAGTTTTTCAGCCGTGGTGGGGTCTTTCACGGTTTCACGAATTTTGCTGCGCACGAAATCTGCTGCCGTGTCATTGGCGGCCTGATCGAGCAGCAAATCGCGGAAGGAACCCATGAAGGCAGTGCCGCCCACGGCCCAACGCTTTTCATATTCTGCTTTGCGTTCCTCGGCGCTGACAGACATGGCGAGTGTGTCGCTGAGCCCATACAGGATGCCCGTGCGCATCATGCGCGCCTTTTGCCGGAGAGTGGCGTAATCGCCCTTCCAGCCTTGCTCATATTCATCATCCATCGGGCGATTGCGCGATGGAATGCTGAAATTGGGCGTGCGCTGAAAAACCGTGAGCTGCGCTGCCTGCTCAGCAATCACAGGGATGGATTGAATGGCGGAAGACCCGGTGCCGATCACGGCGACCCTGCGGCCGCTGAAATCCACCTTGTGATGCGGCCAATAGCCGGTATGGAATTGCTGGCCCTTGAAATCGTTGATGCCCGCAATGTCCGGTAGCCGGGCTGCGGAAAGGCAGCCTGTCGCCATGAAGAAATAGCGCGCCGTAAGCTTCTCCCCGCGATTGGTGGCAATGCGCCAAAGCCCGGCGGCGTCATCCCAGGTGGCATCAGTCACGCGGGTTTCAAAGCGGATATCGCGCCTGAGATCGAAGCGTTCCGCGACATGGCGTGCATAAGCCAGAATTTCGGGCTGCGCGGCAAAGCGTTCTGTCCAGCGCCATTCCTGCTGCAATTCCTCCGAGAAAGAAAAGGAATATTGCATGCTTTCCACATCGCAGCGGGCGCCGGGATAGCGGTTCCAATACCAAGTGCCGCCCACATCATCCGCCGCCTCCAGACAGATGGCAGGTATGCCAAGCCCGCGCAGGCGATGAAGCAGGTAAAGCCCGGCAAAGCCCGCGCCCACAATGACGGCGCCATGATTTTCCTGTGCCATTTTCTTCCTCCGAGGCGTGGCTTCCAGGGGCCAGCGGAAAGTGCTCCGCCAGGACTGTCAATGCCCAGAAGTCGCGCTATGCTACCCGAAATGCGTGAAGGGGAAAGTCCATGGATAAAGGTTTTCAGCTTGGCGAGCTCACGATTCAACGGGTTGTCGAGGAAGAAAGACCTATCTTCGACCCGCTGACCTTTTTCCCGAATCTGACGCCGGAATTGCTGGCCGAAAATCGGGAATGGCTGGAACCTAAGGCGCTGGACCCAGAGACGGGCAAGCTGTTGCTCTGCATCCAATCCTGGGTGGTGCGCACGCCGCATCATAATATTCTGATTGATACCTGCGTTGGCAATGACAAGAACCGCCCGACGCATCCCTTCTGGCACCAGATGAAGAGCGAAGCCTATATGCGCAACCTGGCCGCGCTTGGGCTTGGCGTTGGTGATATTGATTTCGTCATGTGTACGCATTTGCATGTGGATCATGTTGGCTGGAATACGCGGCTTGAAAATGGCCGCTGGGTGCCGAGTTTTCCCAAGGCACGCTATCTTTTCGCGAAGGAAGAATATGCCCATTGGGAAAGGGAACACGCGAAGGCGCCCTCGCCGGTTTTCGCCGATAGCGTGCTGCCCGTGGTGGAAGCCGGACGCGTGGATTTTGTTGCAAACGACTATCAGATGAATGATCTGGTAAAGTTGGAATCAACGCCCGGTCATACACCGGATCATGTCGCGGTGCGGCTCGGCAAGAAGGGCGCTGATGCGCTGGCGACGGGGGATTTGATCCATTCGCCGTTACAGGCGCGTTATCCGGAAATTTCGATGCGTGCCGATAGTAATCCCGTGCAGGCAGCGGCCACCAGGCGGCGCGTTTTGGAATGCGCCTGTGATACCTCCACCATTCTCTGCTTTGGCCATTTCCCTTCGCCATCCCGCGGACGGATCAAGCGTTGGGGCAATGGGTTCCGTGCCGAGGGGGTGGATTGAGCCATGAGGAAGATCTTCGCGCTATTCGTTTGGCTGCTGCTTCCGGGCTTTGCTTTTGCGCAGACCGCTTGGCCCAATCGGCCCATCAGCCTGATTGTGCCCTACCCGCC
>JBIIGZ010000203.1:0-5666 GCA_044236185.1 Roseomonas sp.
GAACGCATCACGATCCCGATAGGCCATGCGCGCGGCTTCGATATGCCGGTGCAAGCGCGTGGCCGAAAGCGGCCCGCCTTCAGGCGTTGGAAGATTGGCAAGCGTGCCCAGGATTTGCAGCGCATGGAGGCCTGATCCATTGGGCGGGCATTGATAAACCTCCATCCCGCGCCAGGGGATGGAAATGGGGGTCACGAATTCTGCGACATTCTGGCCATTGGCGAAATCTTCTTCCGTATGCAGACCGCCCGCTTCGCGCAGAGTGGCCACAATATCGGCCGCCACTTCGCCCTGATAGAAAGCCGCCGCGCCACGTGCCGCGATGGCGCGCAAGGTCTTGGCCAATTCCGGCTGGCGGAAGCGCGTACCCAGCTTGAAGGCCGCGCCATTATTCAGGAAGCGCCGCGCCGATGCAGGGTGTTTCAGCAATTTCGCGACCAAGCCTTCCCAATCCGCCGCAACGCGCGGCGTGATGGGGAAGCCTTCTTCGGCGTAATGGATCGCCGCTTGCAGAATGCGATCAAGCCCAAGCTTGCCATGGCTGCGATTGAGCAATTCCCAGGCAGAAATCGCCCCCGGAATGGTTACCGAATGGGCCGAGGTATTCTCCATCTTGGTCGCCCCAGAGGCACGCAGCGCCTCGGGCGTCGCGGCCGCCGGCGCGCGGCCAGAACCATTCAGCGCAATCACCGTGCTGCTGCCGGCGGGGACGTAAAGGCAGAAGCAATCGCCGCCAATGCCGGTCGATTCCGGTTCGATCACACATTGCACGGCGCAAGCCGCAATGGCGGCATCCATGGCGTTCCCACCGGCGCGCAGGATTTCAAGTGCGGCGAAAGTGGCTTGGGGCATGGAGGTTGCGGCCATGCCATGGGTGCCATAGGCGGGGCTGCGGCCGGCAAGGTGAAGATCACGCATCGGGTCAGGCTTCCATCAGGTGCAGTTACAAACCCCCTCATGCCCCCTCTTGCGCGTCGGGAAAAGCCCCGGGGCGGTTTCACCGCAGGCGAATCTGCATTAAAGCCCCGTCATGGAACCTGTCGCGAGCCTTGATGAATTTCACCGGATCGATATCCGGGTCGGCACCATCCTGACCGCTGAGCCCTTTCCGGAAGCACGCAAGCCCGCCATCAAGCTGAGCATCGATTTCGGCGGTGAGATCGGCGTGAAGCGCTCCTCAGCGCAATTGACCGTGCATTACATGCCCGAGGCCCTGGTTGGGCGGCAGGTAGCGGCGGTGGTGAATTTCGCCCCGCGCCGCATTGCGGGCTTCATGAGTGAGGTTCTGGTGCTGGGCATGCCCGATGAAGCGGGGGCGGTGGTGCTGCTCGGGCCTGATCAACGCGTGCCGAATGGCGGAAGGATGTTTTGATGGCGCAGAAATATTACACGGTTTCCTGGGACCAATTGCACCGCGATGCGAAGGCATTGGCTTGGCGGCTTTTGGAACGCGGCCCCTGGCGCGGCGTGGTCGCCATCACGCGCGGTGGCTTGATACCGGCCGCTGTCGTGGCGCGGGAATTGGATTGCCGGCTGATCGAAACCGTCTCGGTCCTGACATATGATGAGGAAACCAAGGGCGAGCCCAAGGTCGTGAAGCTGCCCCAGGCGGCGGGCGATGGGGAGGGCTGGCTGCTATTGGATGATCTGGTGGATACCGGCACCACGGCGCGGGTCGTGCGCGCCCTTCTGCCCAAGGCGCATTTCGCCACCGTCTATGCCAAGCCCGCCGGCAAGCCGATGGTGGATACCTTCATTACGGAAGTAAGCCAGGATACCTGGATCCTGTTCCCCTGGGATACCGAGCCGCAATTCATTGCGCCGATTGCGAAATCAGCGGGGCAATAGGGTTTTTCCCACCAAAACAAGGAAAGACCCATGCCCGACATCTATCAGGACAACCGCAGCTTTACCGCGACCCGCGCCTGGGGTGCCCGTGATTTCGCCGAAATTGAAGGCGCCACGGTGCGGCTGCATTGGACCGACCAGCCCTATATCTGGCACGTCAATGATGGGGCGGAGGTTTTCGTCGTACTCGATGGCGCGGTTGAGATGAAATACCGCCTTGATGGAGTGGAACATTCGGTGCGCCTGGGGCCAACCGATGTTTTTGTGGCGGATGTGGGTGATGAGCATGTTGCCCACCCGATTGGTGCGGCGCGGATTCTGGTGGTGGAGCGCAAAGGTTCGGTGTGAATTGCGGCGCCTAGCGAGGCCCGCGCATTTCAATCAGGTCGCGGTTGCGCGTCACCAGATCGCTCAGCATCACATCGATCCGCTCACGGAGGCGCGTACCTGCTGTGCCGATAATGCCGAAGCCTGTCTGGTCGAGGTCAGGGAACCAGCGCTTTGCCAGCGGCACCTGCGCGAGGCAGCGTAAATCAATGTGGAACGGCTTTTGGCCGACTGCGCGCGCCGCCGCATCGTCAAACTCCATCACGCCAAGCGGCAGCCGCGCCGTGGCGCCACGCCATGGCCCAGAACTCGTGTAGGCCATCAGTAGCATTGGCACCTTTGGCTTACTGTCAGTAGCCAGCACATAGGCGATGTGCCGCACTGGCCCTGGCCGGTCAGGCGGAGCCGGCGGGCCGAACGGGAACATGGTCCAGACAAAGCACCCGGACGGGATCGGACAATCTGCCACGCCGCCTCAGCGGCCGAATAATGCGTCGATGGTCTTTTTGCGGCGCGCATAATTTTTGTCACTCTCGCGCGGCCGACGATCGGGATCGCCGAATGGCACAGCTTGGAGTTCCGGCGCCACATGCAGGCGGATGGCGCGCTCCGCTTCGTCGCGCGCGCGGATTTCGCGCTCGACAAGCAACTCCAGCACCGCAGCGACCGAGCGATGTTCGGCCTTGGCGATTTGCTGCAGCCGCGCATGCGCCTCGGGCTCAAGGCGGACAGTCACGCCCGGACGGGCGGCAGAAGAAGCATTTGGCATGCCGTTTATTTGCATCAAAATGATGCGCCATTCAAGGGCGAGGCAATTCCTGACAGTAGAGTTTGGCACTCACGCTCAAACTCACGCCCCAGCCATCGCCTGCGCGATGACGCTGAGTGGCAGAACCAGCGAAAGCGGCGCATCTTCCAGACGAAGCGCACCAAAACCTTCATACCATTGGGCGGCGCGGTCCGATTTCGCGTCAATCAACAGCGCAACGCCGCCTACTTCCTGAGCGACCGCAAGACAGCGCCGCCCGGCGGCAATCAGCAGCGCCCCGCCCATGCCCTGCCCTTGCCATTCGCGCGCCACCGCCAATCGGCCGAGGCGAAAGACAGGTACCTCATAGCGCCCCAGGCCGCGCGTCAGCAGCGCGGGGGTGCGGGCATAGGCAAGCGCGCCAACGCTCAGGCTGTAAAACCCAAGGATTTTCTGCGGCGCGGCAGGATCCACCACCACAAAGGTCTTGGCGCCGCCACTTTCATGGCTTTGCCGTGCATAGCGCGCCAGAAATTCATTCAGCGCAGGCTCGCCGCAATCAAAACTTTTGCGGTCATGGCTGCGGGAAAGCGGCTGCTCCCGCCAGGGGCTGCTCAAATGATCTTACGAGCCACCTGACTGGCACGCCTGAGTTTTTCATTGGGCGCAGGCGGGTTTTCCAAAAGCGCCAGCACGCGCAGGCTATCGCGTTCGGAAAGTGCCTGACGTTCGGCGTTTTCAATTACAGCGCGCGCTTCGGGCAGCATCTTGCCCAGGATGAAGGCGGTCAGGTCCATATTCATCAGCGCTGCCGCGCGGGCGAGCATGGCTTTTTCCTCAGCCGGCAGGCGGAATTCGATGCGGCCACCTTCGGGGGCGGTGGCAGCGGGGGCAAAGGCCAGAGACATGGCGGGGCTCCTTTCGAGGTAGCCTTATAATGTACGGAAATCATCCGGACAAGAAAATTCCTCACCCGCCGCCATCAGCGCCCGCATCTTCCCGACTGGCCAGCACCTTATCCACGCGCCTGCCATCCATATCCACAATCTCAAAACGCCAGCCGGCCCAGACAATGCGGTCCCCCTCACGCGGGACACGTTGCAGCAGGGCCAGCATCAACCCTGCCACGGTGTGATAGGTTCCGGCGCCCGGCATCTCGGGCAAATCAAGCCGCGCGCGCAATTCATCGGATGGCATGCTGCCATCCAACAAAAGCGAGCCATCAAAGCGCAATACCGCCGCTTCGGATGGCATGGCCTCACTTGGGCCCAATTCGCCGATAATCGCTTCCAGCAGATCAGACGCGGTCACCATGCCTTCAAAGGACCCGTATTCATCCAGCACCAGCGCCATGCCAAGCGGGTCCCCGCGCAGGCGTTCCAGCGCATCAAGCGCAGTCAGCGTATCGGGCAGCACCATGGGCTGGCGCAAAGCGGCTTCGAGAGAAATCGGCCCACCGGCGAGCAGCTGATCAAGCAAATCCTTGGCCGCAACAACACCGACCACATTATCCACCCGCCCATCCGCCACGATAAAGCGCGTGACATGCGCGGCGCGCAGCCGCTCGGGCAAATTCTCCTGCGCCTCATTGCGATCAAGCCAGGCGATATCATTGCGCGGCGTCATCAGTGCGCGTACGGGCTTGTCCCCCAGCCGCAGCACGCGTTCGATCATGTGGCGTTCTTCGGTCTCCAGCGCGCCGGCCTGGGCACCTTCGGCCACCACGGCCTTCACTTCTTCTTCCGTCACGGATTGATCAGAAGTAGGCGCCGGGCCAAAAAACCGCAGCACCAGGGCGGAAGATGCGCCCAAAAGCCAGACCATGGGCGCGGTGAAGCGTGCCAGCAGCGACAATGGGCGCGCCACCAGAATGGCGATCCTCTCCGGCTCCCGCAGGGCCAATTGCTTGGGCACCAATTCGCCCAGGATCAGGCTGAGATAGGTGATCACCAGCACCACCAGGGCGAAAGAGATTTCCTGCACGAAAGGCACGGGGAAAGGCAGCATTTCCAGGCCGGCGGCAACGGTGCCGGAAAGGCGCGCACCACCAAAGGCACCGGCGATGATGCCGACCATGGTGATTCCCACCTGCACGGTCGGCAGGAAGCGCTTTGGGTCCTCGGCCAGCGCCAGCGCCGTATCTGCCCCCCGCACGCCACGCTTCTGCATGGCCATCAGGCGGGATCGGCGGGATGACACAATCGCCAATTCCGACATGGCAAAGGCGCCATTCAGCAAAACCAGCAGCAGGATGATCAAAATTTCCAGGGCCGTGCCCATGTCTTATTCCCAAAGGCGGCAAATGCCGCGTGCCTTGTAAAATAGTTTTGCCCGGTATGAAACAATCCCGCCGCATGGGCGGGGGGGCCACTTTCTGGCATAAATCGCTCATGACCCAGATTTTGCCCCGGCTTCTGCCGCTTGAAGGTGCCTCCAACCTCCGCGACCTGGGGGGCTGGCGCGGCCATCAGGGCCAGGCGCTGCGCCATGGGGTGCTGTTCCGGTCCGATGCGCTGCACCGTCTGACCGATCAGGATTTGATGACGCTGGAAGCCACGGGGCTCAGCACCGTGTGCGATTTGCGCGGCACGCACGAAGCCGCTGCATCCCCTTCCCGCCTGCCGCCTGGGGCGCGGGCGGTGCCGCTGCCGATTGAACCGCGCATCGGCGCATCCTTGCGCGACCTGCTCGCCAATGGTGCGGCGACGCGGGCGGAGACCACGCGGCTGCTTGGGGTTGCTTA
>JBIIGZ010000055.1:0-18278 GCA_044236185.1 Roseomonas sp.
GATGGGCAACAGCACCTTGCGGCCAAGGCGCGTTTCCAGACCTTCATCAATCTTCTGCAAAAGGATCAGGCCTTTTTCGATTCGGTGCCGCTTGGGCTGATGGTGGTCACCAATGGTTTCATCACACAGGCAAACCCGAAACTGACCGAAATTCTTGCAACACCCATGGCAAGCCTGCTCGGGGAGCCTGTTTCACGTATCCTGTCCGACAAGCAGGCTTATGATTTCTACATGGAAGCCGTCTGGGGCGAGGGCAATGAGCATGGCGATGACCATGTGGAAACCGAATTTGAAAGTGATGATGGTGCGCGGCTATGGCTGAAGGTCAGCATTTCCCGTATTGCCGCCCCCGGCGCGGAACATTCCTGCCTTTGCGTCATTGAAGACATCACAACGCGCAAGAAGCTTGAACAGGATGTCTGGAATGGCCTTGCCGAGACGATTTCCGCCAAGGAAGCAACAGAAAGTGCCGGTCACGCCAAGGATGAATTCCTGGCGATGGTAAGCCATGAGATTCGCACGCCCCTTTCAGCCGTGATCGGCATGCAAAGGCTGGCGCTGCGTGATCCCGACCTGCGGGAGAAAACGCGCAAGCATTTGGACATGGCGCGCACCAATGCCGAATTCCTGCTTGAATTGCTGAATGATATCCTTGATTTCTCCAAGATCGAAGCCGGCAAGCTTGTCCTTGAATCCGTGGATTTTTCGCTTCGTGGCCTTGTTGGCGACAGCGTTGCCCTGCTTGCCGAACGCGCGGAAGCCAAGAACATCTCCCTTGATGTCGGCATTGATGATCAGGTGCCCGATACGCTGGAAGGCGACCCCGCGCGCATTAAGCAAATCCTGCTGAACCTGATCGGCAATGGCATCAAATTCACTGATACAGGTGGGGTCGCGCTCCAGGTCGCGCTGCAGGAAAAACATCAAGATAACTTCAATATCCGCTTTCAGGTGACGGATACCGGGATTGGCATCTCGCCCGATGCACAGGCAAGGCTTTTCCAAAAATTTACTCAAGGTGACACTTCTACCACCAGACGCTTTGGCGGCACCGGGCTTGGGCTTGCCATCTGCAAGCAGATTGTTGAACTGATGCAGGGCGAAATTCATCTATCAAGTGAAATGGGCAAGGGAAGCTGTTTCACCTTCACCATCCCCTTCAAGCTCGGGACAGATCAGGGCAAGCACCTGCAAATCGAACTACAACCCCATACGCATCAGTTGCAGATCCTCTGCGCCGAGGATTTTCTGCCAAATCAGCTGATCATCCAGGGGCTTCTGGAAGAAATGGGTCATAGGGCTGAATTTGTGGATAATGGCCGCAAGGCGCTGGAAGCCCTGCCCTTGCGCAGCTTTGATGTGATCCTGATGGATGGCCGCATGCCGGAAATGGATGGCGCCACCGCGATCCGCCTGATCCGTTCAGCGGGCGAGGGAATATTCCACATCCCCAATCCGAACATCCACATAATCATGCTCACTGCCAATGCCGGAGATGAAAGCCGGCAATTCTACCTTTCCTGCGGCGCTGATGATTTTCTGGTAAAACCGATTGACGAAACGCTACTGCATCAAGGCCTAGCCAGGGTGATTGCGGCTCGGCTGACAGAGGGTGCCAACCTTCTGCCGCTACTGCGCGATCACGAAGATGAATTGGCCCGGATTTTCGGGGCTGCTCCTTTGCAGGCCGCCCCCGTCCAAGAGACCAGCGCAGCGGCTTCGTTCACACCCGGGTCCCAAGAGACAGCCAATTTGAAGGAACGCCTGAAAAGCGCCTTTCGGGAGGATCTGAAGCTGCGGATCAATATCCTTGATACCGCATGCGCAGATCAGGACCTGCACGCGCTGGCGCAGCTTTTTCACAGCCTCAAGGGCAGTGCGGGCTTTATCTGGCCGAAAGGTGATCTCGTCACAATGAGCGCGGAATTGGAAAAGGCGGCGGATCGCCGTGATTGGGACACCATTACAAGGGAACTGCCGCGGTTTCGCGCGATGCTGAAGGAAGTTGCAAAAGGGGCCGATGCATGAGAGCACTAGTCGTTGATGATGATATCGTATCGCGCATGGCCCTTGCGGATTTGATGCGCAGCTTTATTGAATTGAAGGTCGTCGAAGCCGTGGATGGCCAGGATGCCTGGGAGCAAATGGAAATGGGGCCAGCCCCCATGATCTGCTGCTGCGATGTGCAGATGCCAAGGCTTTCCGGCATTGATTTGCTGAAACGCGTGCGGTCTTCACCGCGTTTCAGGGATATTCCCTTTGTCTTGGTAACAGCCGCATCAGACCTTGATACCGTCAAGAAAGCCGTGACGCTTGGCATCAGCCATTATATCGTCAAGCCCTTCCATGCGCGTGAGGCACGCGGTTCCTTGCAAAAAATCCTCAATGCCGCCTGGGAGAGGATTGCCGAACCGCCCCCCGCGACATTGAACCGGCTGAACATCGCGCCGGATCAGTTGATGACCTATCTCTATTCACTTCGCGGCCAATGCGCGGTTTTCGCGCGTGATCTCAGGCGGTCAAAAAGCCTCCAGGAAGTGCAGGATGTGGTCGGGCGGCTCAAGGGTTTGCATACGGGCTGCCTGACCCTTGGGCTCCATTATGCTGCTGGTCTCGTGATGCAAATACCGGATGAGAAATCCGATATCGAAAGGGTCGAACAGGCGCTGATTGAAATCGAATTGGCGATTTCTTCCCAGGAAGAAAGGGTCAAGGCGCGCCACAGCCTTGCCATAGGCGCCGCCATAAAGCGGAGCGCCGTCTAAGCCTGAACCCCTCAGGCCGCTTTCCCCCAAGGGCCCGCCTGTGCTTGGCTATGGTTGCAGGAGCCAACCATGCCAAACGCCGAATCGCCCGGTCCAACACCCACACGCCATACGCAAACCGCCATGCTCGCCGAAAGGGCGGCGGTTTTGCTGCTTTTGGCCTTGTTGCTTTACGGCGTTATCCGCGTTCTGGAACCTTTTGGCCTGGCCATTGCCTTCGGCGCCTTCATCGCCATCGGCACCTGGCCGCTGCGCGACGCGATGGTGAAGCGCGGCATCCCGCGGGGTATCGCAGCGACCATCATGCTTTTGGTGCTAATCCTATCTCTGGCGGTGCCCGCACTGGCACTCACGCCTGAATTGGGCGGGCAAATCGCCCATGCGTCGAAAGTTGCGCGCGAGTTATTGGCCGGCCTGCCAGAGGCGCCGCCACCATCTCTTGCCGGGCTGCCTTTGGTGGGCGGCGCCATCAGCAATTGGTGGCCGCAATTACTCCATATTCAGGGCGATTTTTCGGAATTGCTGGCGCCTTATGCCGGGCGCATTACCGGCCTTTTGGTAGATATTGGCCAGGCGGCGGCAGCCAGCGTAGTGCAAATCCTGCTAGCGCTGATTGTCGCCACCGCCTTTTGGGTCAGCGGCGACAAGCTGGCGGATGAAGTGAATGACATCGCCGCGCGCCTTGGCGGTGAGACGGGCCGCAATGCGGTTACCGCTGCCGAAGGCGCGGTGCGCGGCGTTGCCTGGGGCATTGTTGGCACCGGTATCATCCAGGCCATGCTGATGGGCATTGGCCTTGCCATTTCGGGCGTGCCCGGCGTTGGGGTGATTTCCTTTCTCACGCTGATTTTTTCCATCAGCCAAATTCTGGGACCGCTGGTCGTGGTCGCCTGGCTTGGCGCCGCAGCTTGGCTTTACAGCGAAGGTCAAATCGCCTGGGCGGTTTTCATGGGGCTTTGGGGGCTGATCATGGTCTCGGGCAGCGACAATATCGTGCGGCCCTTGCTGATCAAACGCAGCAGCGAAATGCCCTTGTCACTCATTATCCTTGGCGTATTTGGCGGCTTGATTGCCTTTGGCTTTCTGGGGCTCTTCATCGGGCCCGCCTTGCTTGCTGTCGCGCATGGGCTGCTCAGGGCCTGGCGCAGCGCTGAAAGCTGAAACCCCCAGGGCTGGCAAAGCCCGCATCCCGCGTTATGACTGTTGCCTGAAGAAAGGGCAGGAGAGACCCCATGGCCACACGCAAGCATCGCATCGCCGTCATCCCCGGGGATGGCATTGGCAAGGAAACTACGCCCGAGGGGCTGCGCGTGCTGGATGCCGCGGCGCGGCGCTTCGGCTTTGACTTGGAACTGACGCATTACGATTGGTCCTGCGAAACCTATGCCAAGACCGGCAAGATGATGCCGGATGATGGCATGGATCGGCTGAAGGATAGTGACAGCATCTTCCTCGGCGCCGTGGGCTGGCCTGGCGTACCGGATCATGTCTCGCTTTGGGGTCTTCTCATCCCAATCCGCCGCGGCTTTGACCAATATGTGAATCTACGCCCCTGCCGGCTGCTGCCGGGTGCTACCACGCCACTCGCGAACCGTGGTCCCAAGGATATTGATTTCATCGTGGTGCGCGAAAATACGGAAGGCGAGTATTCTTCAAGCGGTGGGCGCATGTTTGTCGGCACGGACCGCGAATTCGTCTCCCAGGAAAGCGTCTTCACGCGCGTCGGGGTAGATCGCGTGCTGCGCTACGCCTTTGAATTGGCCAAGACCCGCGCGCGTAAGAAGGTGACGAGTGCGACGAAATCCAATGGCATCACTTTCACCATGCCCTATTGGGATGAACGCTTTGCCGAAATGGCGAAGAATTATCCCGGCATCACCACGGACCAATTCCATATTGATATCCTCTGCGCCCATTTCGTGCAGCATCCGGATTGGTTTGATGTGGTGGTGGGTTCCAATCTGTTTGGTGATATTCTCTCAGACCTTGGGCCGGCGGTGGCGGGTTCCATCGGCATTGCGGCGAGTGCAAATATCAACCCCGAAAAGCGCTTCCCTTCCATGTTCGAACCCGTCCATGGCAGCGCGCCGGATATTGCGGGCAAATTCATTTGCAACCCGATCGGGCAGATCTGGTCGGGCGCGATCATGCTGGAACACCTGGGTGAAAAGCAGGCAGCCGATGCGATCCTGGCCGTGATTGAAAAGCTGCTGGCGGAAGGTGGCCCGCGCACGCGCGATATGGGCGGGCAGGCCGGCACGGAGGATGTGGGGCGCGCGATTGCCGAAGCCGTCGCGAAGTTCTGATCAGCCGAAGATAGCGCAAAAAGAAGGGCTCGCCGGATCACGCCGGCGAGCCCTTTTCGTTTGTCATCAGACGCCGAAACTAAAACTTACCGCTCCAGGCACATGGCAACACCCATGCCGCCGCCGATGCAAAGTGTGGCCAGCGCCTTCTTCGCGCCGCGCTTTTGCATCTCAAACAACAGGGTGGTCAGCACGCGCGCACCAGAAGCACCAATCGGGTGGCCAATGGCGATGGCGCCGCCATTCACATTCACCTTGCTGGTATCCCAGCCAAGATCCTTGTTCACGGCAATGGCCTGCGCGGCGAAAGCCTCATTCGCTTCGATCAGATCAAGATCATCAATCTTCCAGCCCGCCTTCGCCAAAGCCTTGCGCGATGCCGGGATGGGGCCAGTGCCCATGATGGAAGGATCAACACCTGCCGTTGCCCAGGACACGATGCGCGCCAGCGGCGTAATGCCGCGCTTGGCGGCTTCAGCAGCCGTCATCACCACCACCGCCGCCGCACCGTCATTGATGCCGGAAGCATTACCGGCAGTCACAGACCCATCCTTGGCAAAGGCCGGACGGAGCTTGCCCAGGATTTCCATCGTCGTATCCGGCTTCGGATATTCATCGCTGGAAACAATGACATCGCCCTTGCGGCCCTTCACCGTCACCGGCGTGATTTCATCCGCGAAACGATCGGCGGCCATGGCTTCGCCCGCCTTACGCTGAGAATTGAAAGCGAATTGATCCTGTTCATCGCGCGTGATCTGGAAGGCGCGGGCGACGTTTTCCGCCGTATTGCCCATGTGATAGCCATGGAAGGCATCCATCAACCCATCGCGCAGCATGGTATCCATCAGGGAAAGATCGCCCATCTTCTGCCCGGCGCGGAGCTGCTGCGCATGCGGTGCTTGCGTCATGCTTTCCTGGCCACCCGCCACCACAATGCGCGCATCGCCGGTCGCGATCTGCTGGGCCGCGAGTGCCACGGCGCGCAGGCCCGAGCCGCAAAGCTGATTGATGCCGAACGCTGTGTGCTCCACCGGAATGCCGGCATTCACGGAAGCCTGGCGCGCTGGGTTCTGCCCCGCACCGGCGGCCAGAATCTGGCCCAGAATAACCTCATCCACTTCGGCACCTTCAATGCGGGCGCGTTCCATGGCGGCCTTGATGGCAACCGTGCCCAGCGCATGCGCGGATAATGAGGCAAAAGCCCCGTTGAAGGCGCCAACCGGCGTGCGGGCGGCGGAGGCGATGACGATTTCAGTCATTGGGGGGTGTCCTTCCTCAAGAATGGGTCATTTGCGGCTTCGTATCACAAACCGCGCATCCAGTCGCGCAAGGGCTGCCATAGCGCGGCCTCGGCAGCAATCCCGGCGACCATGCCGATATGCCCTGCCGGCGCCATATGCAGCTTGACCTGACGCAAGCGCTCAGTCAGCGCCAGGGCGGAAGCCGGGGGCACAATGCGGTCCCGATGCGGAATGGCGGCAAAGGCCGGGCCCTGCCATAGGGCCGGGTCCACCACCTGCCCCGCGACCCGCCAGGCAAGGCCCGCCGGTTCATTCCGGCCATACCAACCGCCAATACATTGCCGCGCCACCGGGGCGGCCAAGGGCACGCCATCATTCAGCCAATCCTCCAGCGCCACAAAGCGCCGCGCGGCAGCGGATGCCTGGTCAAGCCGGCCGAAACCCCGGAATTTCTCGGCAATGCCGAAGGGATCAAGGCTGGCGAACAGTGTTTGCAGCACATCCACGGGCAGAGCGCCGGTTGGTTCCATGAGCGCCTCCAGCCCCGGCAGGGCGGCGGCAGCGGCGCGGGCGCGTGCTTCACCATCTGGCCCGGCATGGAAATCCCAAGGAGTCGCGAGCAAAGCGAGGCCACGCACCAAATCCGGCCGGCGCAGCGCGAGTGCGAGGCCAAGCAAGCCCCCCATGCAATAGCCGGCCAGGATCACCGGGCCAGGGGCGGCCATCAGCGCGCGTTCCAGCCGCCCGGCGATATAATCGGTCAGGGTGAAGTGCCGTTCGGCCTCACCGGGCCAGCCCCAATCCAGCAGCAGGGTGCGGAACCCCTGCCCCGGCAGCCAGCGCAGCAGCGACGCTTCCGGCATCAGATCAAGCACATAGGCCCGATTAACCAAAGAAGGCACGAAAACCACCGCCGGCCCCTGCCCGCCATAATCCAGCAATTTGCTGTCTTCCTCGGCCCAGATCACCGGCACCGGCGGGGCCTGACGTTCAAAAGGATGGCGCCGATAGGCCGCAAGCCCCGCCACCAGCGCCCGATCCGCGCGCAGCAGCCGGTTCAGAACCGCGCCGCGAAACGCCTCAGGCGCGTGGCCGGCGCTGGCGAGGGCGGCGCTGATTCGTGCGGCTTCCGCCTGCCCCGCTTTCGAGATCGGCCAGGCGCCGTTCCAAGGTGGCGATGCGTTCGGCCATGGCATCCCGGGCAGCGCCCCCGCTGCCACCATGGCCCGGATCCCCGCCAGCCCCAGATGGAGCGGCAGCGGGCGCGGGCCGCGGCGGCGGCGCGGCGCTGTCATGCGGCGCGGCACTCGGCGTGAAAGGCTTGCTGAACTGTGCGGCGGCGCGGAACCACGCCGCGCCGAGTGACGCGAAAGCTGCCCATCTTTCGGCAAGCTCGGGATCGGCGGCGAGCCCGGCAACCTCGCTCTGCCAGAGCGCGATCCAGTCTTCCGCAAGCTTTTCGAGATCCTCGGGGCCAGCCATCACGCAGGCTTATAGCCACATCCGTCCCCGCGCGATATGACCCGCAGGGCGCGTTTTTGCACTGCAACAGGCTTTCGCTTTGCGTTATGTAACGTGCTAGGTCCAATCCAGAACCAAAGAAGCCGAGGCAAGCACCCATGTCTGGTCGTCAATCCCCTGAACCCGGCGAGCAGAAGGCGCTGCCCCCGATTGTTGTCAAGAAATACGCGAATCGGCGGCTCTACAACACTGAAACCTCATCCTATGTTACTTTGGATGATCTGGCCGCCATGGTCCGCGATGGGCGGGATTTCGTGGTCTATGATGCCAAATCCGGTGAAGACCTGACCCGCAGCGTGCTGACGCAGATTATCGTGGAACAGGAAGGCAAGGGGCAGAGCATGCTGCCCACATCGGTCCTTCGTCAATTGATCGGGCTTTATGGCGATAATCTGCAATCGCTGGTGCCGCGCTATCTGGAAGCGGCCATGGCGTCCTTCACGCAGCAGCAGGAACAGATGCGCGAAACGCTGACCAAGACCATGGGCGGCTTCATGCCCTTCCCGGCTGGCGTTCCGAATATGCAGGAAGTGGGCAAGCAGAATATCGCCATGATGGAACGCGCGATGAGTTTGTTTACACCTTTCGCGCGACGCGAGGAAAACGCGGGTAGTGATGAAACCGAGGCGTTAAAGAAAGAAATTGAGACGCTGCGCGGCGAATTGGCCGCGCTTAGGTCGCGCAATAAGGGCTGATGGCGTTGCTTTTTTGAGGCGTTTCTTCACCGCTTGATCATCTATGCCGCGCATAATCCGAATTCAGTAGGGGGCATGATGCCCCGCTGAGGAATCGGGTTAATGGACAGCATCGTCGAAATTGCAGAATCATTCCGGCAGGGTGAGACCGGGATCGCCGAAGTGGTCTCCACCCAAAGGGCCAATGCGGCCGATAAGCATGTGGGCGCGCGCATTCGCGAAAGGCGCACCATGCTTGGCCTGTCACAACAGCAATTGGCCAAGATGATCGGCGTGACCTATCAGCAGGCGCATAAATATGAACGCGGACTGAACCGCATTTCTGCCGGCCGGCTCTACGGCATTGCACAGGTTTTGGGTGTGCCTATTTCCTGGTTTTTCGAAGGCCTGAAATCCGAAACGATTGATCCTTCAATGTCTCAGCGCCAGCGCATGTGCCTGGAACTCGCGCGCAATTTCGCGCTGATTGACAATGACAAGCACCAGGAAGCGCTGAGCCAGATGGCGCGCGCCTTGGCCGCCCAGGCCCAGGCAGTGGCGCGGAGTGGTGTGGCGGGCGAATAGCCGCGCCTGTCTCAATACTTCCCTTGATGTCGTGACCACGTAGCGCCAAACCCTGCGCGGCGCGGCTCGCCCAGGTTACAGTTTCAACCGGCACGGTTCTGGCCTATTGGGCCATGCCATGACGCATCCCGGCCTGCCGCTTGCCATCGCCCTTGTTGCCGCGCCCTTTGTTGCGGTGCTGCAATCGAAGGCCATGGCGCCGCTCGGCTTGATCCCCATGGCCATCACGCTTGGCCTTGGCTGGCGCGCCGGCTGGCGGCCAAGCCTTCCGCATGGCCCGGTGTTGCTGATTGGCCTGCTGCTGGCGGCATGGGGGGCGATCACCACGCTTTGGGCGCCCGATCCTGGACGCGCGGCGCTGCTCGCCGTGACCCTGGCCGCGATGATGCTGCTGGCGCATGGGGCGGCGGCGGCGGCGCAGGGGGCGCGGTTGCTGCCATGGATCGGCTTTGGCTTGGTCTTTGGCCTGGCAGCAGCCTTTGCTGATTGGCAGAGCGGCAATGCACTGCGTGCCGCCGTGCGTGGCCTCAAGGAAGTGCCGGAAGCGCTCATGTTCGGGCTGAAGCCGGCGGCATCGCTCATGGCGCTCTTGCTACCCATGGGATTCGCCCTGCCTTGGCCCTGGGTCGCACGCGCGGCGCTGCTGCTATTGGGCGCTGGCGTCCTGATCACCCTGCCGGGGGAAACCGCGCGGCTTGCGACGATTGCCGGGTTGGGCGCGGCGGCGCTCAGCCTTGCCGCGCCGCGTCTTATGCCACGTCTGGTCGGGGCGGGGGTGGCTTTGGCGATCCTCGCCATGCCGCTACTGGTGGGGCTCATTCCGCAAATCCCCTCAGCCAGCCTGCCGCCTTCGGCGGTGCATCGGCTGGTGATCTGGGATTTCACCGCCGCGCGCATCGCCGAAAAGCCGATAACTGGCTGGGGCCTGGAAGCCAGCCGCGCCATGCCGGGCGGGGGCGCGCGGCCCGATGCTGCAACACTTGATCGGCTGAACATCAAGGCGCCGGCGCAACGCGACTTTCTGGCCATGCCGCATGTGCAAGTGATGCCGCTCCATCCGCATAACGGCGCGCTTCAGCTTTGGCTGGAATTGGGCGGCATTGGCGCCCTGATCGGTGCGGCGCTGATGCTGGCCCTTGGCGTTGCGGCATCGCGGAGCGCGGCGCCGGAAGTGGGCGCTGGGATGCTCGCCTCAGCCGCGGTGACGGGGATGCTTTCCTTTGGGCTGTGGCAGGCCTGGTGGGTGGCGAGCCTATTGCTGGCGATGGTGGCTTTGATGCTGGTGCCGCGACGCCCTTAAATTTTCCCCTGTTTTTGAAGATACCTGACGCCGCATCCAGAAGGACTTTGGCCAATGGCTTGGCCGCCTTCGCCATGTCACGGCATAATGGCGCCTGGTTCAGAAAGTCGCCTATCTTCCATGCAAAATAAGCATTTGGTCGGTCCTGACGAAGAAATGGAGGAGATGATGCGCAAGGCTCTTTTACGTAGTGGCACCGCCCTGGCCTTGGGAGTTCTTGTTGCTGCCGCCGCAGCAGAAGCGTGCTCCCGCGCAACCTGGCTTGGGCCGAATAATGCGGTTCTCACAGGCCGCACCATGGATTGGCCTTATGCCTTCAATACGCATTTCTTCATCTTCCCGCGCGGGACACGCAATGTGGGCATTCGCAGCCCTGGCGGGCTTACCTGGGAAAGCAAATACGGCACTGTTGTTGCCGGTGGCACCACCACACCTGGCGGGCCGATTGATGGCGTTTTCGACGGCATGAATGAACGGGGCCTTGGCGCCAATCTGCTTTACTTGGCGGAAACAAAATGGCCGCAACCCAACGCGGATAAGCCGCATGTTTCCTGGGCCGCCTGGCTGCAATATGTCCTGTCCAATTACGCAAATGTCGCGGAAGCTGTAGATGCCATCGCCAAGCAGGACATCTATCTGGTGCCCGCCAATTTTGGTCCTGGCGGGGCAGCGCATCCGACTGTCCATTTGTCACTCAGTGATCCCACGGGTGATTCTGCGGTGATTGAATATCTGGAAGGCAAGCCCGTTATTCATCATGGCCGGCAATATCAGGTCATGACGAATAGTCCGACCTTCGCCGAGCAACTCACGCTGAACAATTACTGGAAGCGCCTGGATGGATCGAAAACCCTGCCAGGGTCGCATCAATCCCAGGATCGCTTTGTCAGGGCGAGTTATTACATCGAAAAGCTCCCCCAAGCGCAGGAGGAACGCCAGCAGGTTGCCGGTATCTTGAGCGTCATGCGCAATGTGTCCGTGCCCTGGGGTGAACCTGACCCGCAGCATCCGAATATCGCGCCAACCTATTGGCGGACCGTGCTCGATCACAGCCGCAGGATTTATTATTTTGAATCCGCCCTCAGCCCCAATGTGGTTTGGGTCAATTTGAATGAGGTGGATTTTTCTCCCGGTTCAGGCATTCGCGCGGTCACGCTTGAAGGGCCTGAAGGTTTCGCGCTGATGGGCAAGATCAATGCGGCCTTCAAGCCGGCGGAGAACATCAATTACCTGATGCCATAGGATGCTGGCTCAGTTCCGGCCTTTCGCCTGACCAGAAAGGGCGAAAGGCCCTTGGGGGCTTATCGCCTCAACGCGCGCGATCAATGCAAAAGCGCACCACGTCCACCATGGCGCGACGTTCCCGGCTGTCAGGGAAGACATCCAAAGCCCCGATCGCCTTCTCGCCATAGCGGCGCGCGCGGGCGATTGTCTCACCAATCGTGTCGTATTTCGTCATCAGCGCCATGGCAGTGGCCAGATCGGCTTCCTGCTGGTCGCCTTCTTCCAGTACGCGGCGCCAGAAGCCGCGTTCTTCTTCCGAACCGCGCGCGAAAGCGAGCAAGACGGGCAGGGTGATTTTGCCTTCCCGGAAATCATCGCCGATGGTCTTGCCAAGCGCTGCCTGATTGGCAGCGTAATCCAGCGCGTCATCTACCAATTGGAAGGCAATGCCAAGCGCGCCGCCGTAATCGCAAAGTGCGGACTGCTCAGCCTTGGGCCGGTCCGCAATCACCGCGCCCACTTCGGTGGCGGCGGCGAAAAGCGCGGCAGTCTTGCCTTCAATAACCGCCAGATACTGGTCTTCCGTGGTCGCGGTATCATTCTGCGTCATCAATTGCAGCACTTCGCCTTCGGCAATCGTCGCCGCGGCGGTGGAAAGGATGCGCAGCACCTCAAGCGACCCATCGGCCACCATCAATTGAAAGGCGCGGGCGAACAGGAAATCACCAACCAGCACGGAAGCCTTATTGCCAAACAGCGCATTGGCGCTGGCCTGCCCGCGCCGGAGCGCGCTTTCATCGACAACATCATCATGCAACAGCGTTGCGGTATGGATAAACTCCACACAGGCCGCCAAGGACACATGCCTCTCACCTTGGTAGCCGCAAAGCTTTGCCGCCGCCAAAGTCAGCAAGGGCCTGAGCCTTTTCCCGCCGGCGGCCACAAGATGTGCCGCCAATTGCGGGATCAGCGCCACCGGGCTTTGCATCCGCTCCACAATCAGGCGGTTACAGGCTTCCAGATCCGTCTGAACAAGCGCCGTCAGCGCGGCCAGGGCATCTTCCCCCCGTCCACGATCCTCGCCAGGGAATTGCTGCGGCGCTAAGTCCACTCTTGCTCACCTTTGATTGCGCGGCGCACCATAGGCGCCACATGCCGGACCGGCAAGCGAAAGGGCCGGTGGAAAGGCTTCCCATGCGCGTTCTGCTTCGCAGCAATAACCCGATCCGGCTTGGCTTCCTGCAAGCCTTGCTGAAGGATGCCGGCATCGAATCCGTATTGCTCGATCAGCATATCAGCGCGGTTGAAGGCGGCATTGGCGCCTTTCCGCGCCGCTTGGCCGTGCGTGATGAAGATGCCGCAGCGGCAGAGCGCATCCTGCGTGACGCGGGGGAGGCCGAGGGCCTGTGACCGATTTCACCGAAGACCACCTGCTGAATGGCCGCGTGGCGCTGCGCCAACCGCGCCAGGGTTTTCGTGCCGGGCTGGATGCGGTGCTGCTGGCCGCCTTTGTCCCGGCGAAACCCGGCGAGACAGTGCTGGAAGCCGGCCCCGGTACTGGTGCAGCGTTTTTGTGCCTCGCCGCCCGCGTGCCGGGGCTTGCGATTCGCGCGGTGGAACGCGAAGGCGCCATGGCGGCGCTGGCGCGGGAGAATGCCGCGCGGGCGGGGCTCTCGGCGCAGATCGAACAAGGGGATGTTGCGGATTTGGCTTTGGCGCGCGCACTTGGCCCCGTGGCGCATGGCTTTGCCAATCCGCCCTATTGGCCAGGCGGCACGCCGCCACCCGGTGCCATTCGCCGCGCCGCGACGCATGAAGCCGGGCCGGGCCTTGCCGGTTGGGTCCGCTTCCTCGCCGCCGCCATTGCGCCGCGCGGCAGCCTGAGCCTGATCCTACCCGCGGCGCGTTTTGACGCGGCGGTGGCCGCGATGCGCGAAGCGGGCTTCGGCGCGATGGAATTGCTGCCGCTTTGGCCGCGCGCGGGCATTGCCGCCAAACGGGTTTTGCTTCGCGCCCGCAAGGGGGGGCGGAGCCCCGCGAGAATCCTACCCGGCCTTGTGCTGCATGAAGCCGATGGTCGCTTCACCCTGGCCGCTGAGGCGATCCTACGAGACGCAACTGCTCTGAACCCGGATTAACCTTCGCGCGCTTCGGGATGGCGGAGCAGCCAAAGCCTTTCATGCGCGGCGACCAGGCTTTCAATGCTCTTGCGGCGATTGGTGTCGGAACCGGCATTCGGCCGCTTCAACATCTTTTCCAGAATCAGCAGCAGGTCATTCGCCACATCAAAATCTGACTGATCGCAGGCGTGGTGAAAGGCGATCAGGATCTTGTCGGATAATCTTCTGGTGTGTCTTTGCGCGCCGACTGCGCCGCGATCGGCACTGCCTTCCCGCTCACTGAGGTCGTTTTCCATCCAGCATTCCTTTTTTGCTTCCGAAATTTTTTCGGCTCGACGGTGGAATGAAGATTAGCAGAATATTTTTCGTCCTGAAAGCCGGGGCCTGACTAAAGCTGGCGTAATTGCCCCTTGATCGCCGCCGCAATGGTCTCGGGCGGCGTATTGGGGCGGAAAAGCTGGCGCACCCGGCCGTCAGGACCCACCAGATAGATGAAGGATGAATGGTCCATCAGGTAATCGCTCGCCCCAGGCGGATTGACCTTGCGGTAATAGACACGAAAGGCCCGCGCGGCGGTGGCGATTTCCTCATCCGTACCGGTCAACCCGATCATGGCTGGGTGAAAGCGGGCGACGTAATCGGCCAAGGCCGCGGGCGTATCGCGTGCCGGGTCAATCGTGATCAGCACTGGCAGCACCCGCGCCGAATCCGGCCCCAAAATATCAAGCGCCGATGCCATCAGGCCCAATTCCGTCGGGCAGACATCCGGGCAATAGGTGAAGCCGAAATAGATCAGGCCAAGCTTGCCCGCGAAGGCGCGTTCCGTGACGCGTTGGCCAGTGTGATCCTGCAAGCTGAAGGCACCGCCAAGCGCAATACCTTGCGGCAATTGCACACCGCCCGCCGAAGGGGCGGGCATATCCGCGCCGCCGAATTGCGCCAATTGCCGCAGGAAGGCATCACCCATGGCTTCCCCGGGCGCACGCAGATACCAGGCAAGCCCCCATAGCCCGCCCAGTATGGCGATCAGCAGAAAGGCAAAAACGCGGATCATTTTCAGCATGGGATGCTCATGCAGCGCCTGGCACGCCCTTGCTCGTGGAATATTCGAAGTGCAGCGCGGTATCGGGGAAGACGCGCGGATGGATGGCATGGGCTGCCATGGCTGCCTCAGAAAACCCTTGCAGGATCAGCTTCAGCTTGCCGGGATATGTGGCGATATCGCCAATGGCATAGACGCCGGGGATATTGGTTTCACAAGTTGCGGGTGTGACGCTGACATGGCTGCGTTCCAGCCCAAGCCCCCAATCGGCGATTGGGCCCAAATCCATGGAAAGCCCGAAAAACGCGAGCAAGTGATCCGCCGGCACATCGCGCGTTTCGCCTTGCAGCGTTGCCAATTCGACCGCTTCCAGCCTGGCGCCATCACCCTTCAGCCCGTGCAATTGATAGGGGATAGCCATTTCAACCTCTCCCCGCGCGGCGGCGGCTTCCAATTGCGCAGCGGTCTCGGGTGCCGCGCGGAATTTCGCGCGGCGATGCACCACCACGACCTTGGCCGCGACATCCTTGAGGGAGAGCGCCCAATCCACCGCTGAATCACCGCCGCCCGCAATCACCACGCGCTTGCCGCGAAATTCTTCCCGCTTCGCCACCATGTAGCGCACAGCGCCCGAGGCTTCGTAGCCGGAAAGCCCGGCCAAGGGCGGGCGATTGGGGCCGAAGGCGCCGGCACCTGCGGCCAGGATCACGGCCTTGGCGCGGATTGTGTCTCCGGCGGAAGTGCCGAGCACCAATGTGCTGCCTTCCTGGCGGAGTGTCTCAACGCGGCGGCCAAACAGGTAGTGCGGCGCGAAGGGCGCGGCCTGTTCTTCCAGCTTTCCGATCAGATCGGCCCCGGCGATTTGCGGATGGGCGGGAATATCGAAAATCGGCTTTTCGGGATAAAGCGCCGTGCATTGCCCGCCAATCGCTTCCAGCGCGTCAATCACCACGGATTTCATGCGCAGCATGCCGCATTCAAACACGGCGAAAAGCCCGACAGGGCCCGCGCCAATAATCGCGACATCGGTTTCAATCTCGGCCGGCATGGGCTCTCCCCCGAATCCAGGGGGGCGTGATAGACGGAAGTTGCAAGGGTTCAAAGCTTTGACAGAAAAGGGGGGCAGAGGCCGGTGGAAATTGCCTTGGATCTGCCCGATCTGGCGGCGACGGAAGCACTAGCCGCGCGGCTTGCGCCATTGCTCCGCCCAGGTGATGCGGTGCTGCTTGATGGCCCCCTTGGCGCCGGCAAAAGCGCCTTTGCCCGCGCCCTGCTGCGCGCTGCAACCGGCGACCCCAAGCTTGAAGTGCCAAGCCCGACCTTCACTTTGGTGCAGAGCTATGATTTGCCGGCTGGCCCCGCGCATCATTTCGACCTGTATCGCCTGTCCGGCCCCGCGGGCCTTGGGGAACTCGGCTGGGATGAGGCGCGGGAGGGGATCGTGCTGGTGGAATGGCCTGAACGGCTGGGGCCGCTCGCGCCCCCCGATGCGCTCCGCATCCATTTGACGCCCGGCGCGGCAGAAGAAGCGCGCCATGTCGTGCTGAGCGGTTGGGATGCCAGGCTTGAGGGGCTGCGCCCATGACCATGGCCTTCTTGAAAAACGCCGGTTTTGGCGCGGCGCGGCTGGACCCGCTGCCCTCAGACGCCTCTGCCCGGCGCTATACGCGGCTGCTGGGCGGGCCGCGCCCGGCTTTGCTGATGGAAGCGCCGCCGCCGGAAAACACCCGCCCCTTCATCGCCATTGCCGCCCATATCCTGGGGGTGGGGCTTTCCGCGCCCGAGATCATCGCCGCCGACCCCGAAGCCGGCTTGGTGCTGCTGGAAGATTTCGGTGATGCCACCCATGCCGCGTTGTTGGATGGCGGCGGGCCTGCGCCCGAACTTTATGTTGAAGCGGCCGAAACCCTCGCTGCCCTGCATGAAGCAGCGCCACCACCCGGCCTGCCGGCTTGGGATGCGGCGGCGATGGCGCGGGCGACAGCGGCGACTTTCCTCGATTGGTGGTGGCCGGCGATGATGGGGCAGGCACCCGGCGATGATCTGCGCGCCGGGCTTGATGGTGCCATCCGCGCCATGCTTGCCCCCTTCGCGGGTACGCAAGGTTTTGTGCATCGCGATTACTTCCCGGCCAATCTGATGCGACTTGATGGGCGCAGTGGCGCGCGGCGCACCGGCTTGCTCGATTTCCAGGATGCGGGGCTTGGGCATCCAGCTTACGATCTTGTTTCCTTGGTGCAGGATGCGCGGCGCGATGTGGCTACAGCCGCGCGCGATGCCGCGATTGAACGCTACTTCGCGGCAAGGCCCGGCTTGGCGCGTGAGGATTTCACCGCTGCCATGGCCGCATGCGCCGCGCAGCGCCATTTGCGCGTTGCGGCACTTTGGGTGCGGCTGTCACGACGTGACAACAAGCACCATTACCTTGTCCATGCGCCGCGCTGCTGGCGGCTTTTGGCCGAAGCGCTCGAACACCCTGCCACCACACCGCTGCGCCTGTGGTTGGATGCTGCCCTGCCGCGCCACTTGCGCCGCAATCCCGATCCGGCGAAGGAGCCTGCATGATCACCCTTTCCCGCGCCATGGTTCTGGCGGCCGGCCTTGGCACGCGCATGCGCCCCTTATCGGAAGCGATGCCCAAACCGCTTTTGCCCTTGGCCGGGCGGAGCCTGCTTGATCACGCGCTGGATCGCCTGACCGATGCGGGTGTCACTGATGCGGTGGTGAATGCTCATTGGCTGGCGGATCAGGTCGCGGCTTGTGTGGCCGCCCGCAGCGCGCCGCGCATCACGCTGCAACGCGAAGAAACCTTGCTTGAGACCGGCGGCGGTGTGGCGCGCGCCTTGCCAGCTTTGGGAGACGCACCTTTCGCGGTGGTGAATGGTGATGCCTTTTGGCTGGATGGCCCGCATCCCGCATTGAGACGCCTCGCGGCGGCCTTCGATCCCGAACGCATGGATGGGCTGTTGCTGCTGATCCGCACGGCACAAATCGCGGGCGAAGTGGGGCGCGGGGATTTCATGCTGGATCCGCTGGGCGCCATTCGCCGGCCGGAAGAAGGCGAGGTTTCGCCCTATCTTTTTGGTGGCGTGCAAATCCTCTCACCCGCGTTGTTTGAGGGGGCACCAAGCGGCGCCTTCAGCCTGAACCGGCTCTATAATCGCGCGATTGAAGCCGGGCGGCTTTACGGGCTGGTGCATGATGGCGTGTGGTTTCACTTGTCCACCCCTGCTGATCTGGAACATGCCGAAGATGTCTTGCGCAGCGGCGTGATCCGCGCGCTGTTCTGAAGCGCTGTCCTTGCGCGTTTTCACGATCCCCGCCGATCAGCGCTTCCTGCCCGCGCTGGCCGAGGGGCTGCTTGCACAAATACCGCGCGATGATCCTGCCGCACTGGCGACCTATACGCTGCTGCTGCCAACGCGGCGTGCCGCGCGCGCCTTGCGCGAAGCTTTTCTGACCGCAGCCGGTGGCCGCGCCCTATTGCTGCCGCGCATGCG
>JBIIGZ010000204.1:0-5610 GCA_044236185.1 Roseomonas sp.
ACGGCGGCTGAGGACAGGCGCCTGGTGGTGGCGGGCTGGCTGCCGCCCCTGGTGGCGCTGATCTGCTATGAGGTGATTTTCACCGGGCGGATCATGCCGGCGCGGCGGCCGGCCTGGATTGTGAATGTGACCAATGATGCCTGGTTCGGTATTACGGCCGGCCCCTGGCAACATCTTGCGGCGGCAAGAATGCGGGCGGTGGAAGAGGGTCTGCCCTTGGCGCGGGCGGCGCAAACTGGGGTTTCCGCAGTTTTTGACGCGCGTGGGCGTTTCGTTGCGCGCGGCCCCTTGGGCGAATCGGCTGTGATCAGGGCTTTGCTGCCCGCCCCGCGGGCGCCAACCTTCTATGCCTATGCAGGTCTTGCCTTGCCCTTCGGTTTTTCCATTGCCATTTTCGCCTTTGGGTGGATTTTATCTGGACGAATTCAACGATGATGTTCCTATTTTGGGGTGCTGAGAAAAATATTGTTTCTTTTTTGAGAATTAAGAAAAACCTATGGCTTATCTTTACCCATTAAGGTATTGTCAATTAGTTTCAATCGCTGATGGGTACGGGTTCTTGATAATTCATGCAACCAAAACCCCAGAGCTTGATCCGGAAAACTCGTCATGGTTGCCTTCGTGGCAAGGAAGGAGAATGTTATGAAACCGGTAGTTGCCATGAATGACCAGGACGAACTTATCACCAAGGGTGAACGTGAGCATCGGGCCAGCCCCATTGACGCGCATGTGGGTGCTAGGGTCAGGCTTCGCCGCACGCTTCTTGGCATGAGCCAGGAGAAACTGGGCGACGCACTTGGCCTGACGTTCCAGCAGGTGCAGAAATATGAGCGTGGGGTCAACCGCATCGGTGCTAGCCGCCTTTTTGACCTCGCGCGGCTTCTTGATGTGCCTATCGGGTTCTTTTTTGACGACCTTCCACCCGAAATGGGTGGCAATGCCGCCGTCCGTAGCCGTCCTGCCTATTTGGGCTTTTCTGAAATGCAGGACGGGCTTGATGATGAGCAAATGAACAAGCGGGAGACGTTGGAATTGGTGCGCGCCTATTATCGCATTACCGATCCGGCTGTTCGTAAGCGTGTCTTCGACCTGATCAAAAGCCTGGCGCCGAGCGAATAAGGGTCTGTTTGGCTGCCCAGCGGCTAAGGCAGGCTGCTGAAAGCAATAGGGCTGGTTAGGGGAAATGCTTGTCCGAATGGACAGAGCGTTTTAGTGCCAGTTCTGTTTCAATGAATTATTTATTTTGAGTTGGGTTTTCTGCGCCATCCCCTTTGGCTACCAGAAGCCGGGAACGTGGTGCGAAGTGGAATCCTGGGGCGCAACTTAGACGTTCATGGAGGCGCTCCGTACCACGCTATTTGCCGCAAGAACTTGCATCAGGAACGATCCGAAAACGGCATTTTAGGGGGCTTTTCTGCGTCGGCCCCCCGAAAAGCTGAAGAAAAATGCTGTCTGGAATTCTCGATTACGAAAATGGACAATTCGTGGTTATCGAGACCAAAAAAATAAGATTCCTCAAAACTTCAGTAAAGGCCGAAAATTTACCACCAAACAGGTCAGAGGCAATGTCTTCTTTCGTCGACTTTCCCTTCGTCCTTTAAATGCTCTACTGCTTATTTGAACAAAGCATGGCGTCTACGTGCCCTACCATGCGATCGAAATTGATTGAGAGGTTTCTATGCCCGTTTCTCAGCAGGTGGTTGATGGGCTGGCTGGCGCCATTGGCAATACGCCGCTGATCCGCCTGAAGCGCGCCAGCGAGATCACTGGCTGCGACATTCTAGGCAAGGCGGAATTCATGAACCCAGGCGGGTCAGTGAAAGACCGCGCCGGGCTTGGTATTATTGCCGATGCAGAAACGCGCGGCCTCTTGAAGCCAGGTACCCCCGGTACGATTGTCGAAGGGACCGCGGGCAATACGGGTATCGGCATCACGCTGGTGGCCAATGCGCGCGGCTATCGCAGCATCATTGTGGTGCCTGAGACGCAAAGCCGCGAAAAGCTCGATTTTCTACGCATGATCGGGGCCGATCTTCGCCTCGTGGCAGCCAAGCCATTCTCCGACCCCGGCAATTACGTGCATTACAGCCGCCGCTTGGCGGAGGAGTTAGGTGCCGTCTATGCCAATCAATTCGACAACCTCGCCAATCGCGCGGCGCATGAGGCAACCACCGGGCCCGAGATTTGGGACCAGACCGGCGGACAAATTGATGCCTTCACCTGTTCCTGCGGGACAGGCGGCACGCTGGCGGGCATCGCACGCGCCTTGAAGGCGCGCGGGCCGGCGACGCGCATTGTGCTGGCGGACCCGATGGGAAGTTCGCTTTTCTCCTGGGTCAAGACCGGAGAGTTGAAGCCCGAGGGGTCATCCATCACCGAAGGTATTGGCCAAGCCGCGCGGGTGCCGGGCAATCTGGTGGGTGACCGCGCCCTGATTGATGACGCGGTGCAAGTGACGGATGAGGAGGCGCTGACGCAAGTATTCGATCTGCTGGTGCAGGAAGGGATTTGTCTTGGCGGGTCAGCGGGCCTGAATGTGGCGGCGGCGATAAAAGTGGCGCGCCAATTGGGGCCGGGGCATCGCGTGGTGACCATTCTCTGCGATGGCGGTGCGCGCTATCAATCCAAGCTTTTCAACCCGGAATTCCTGCGCGAACGCGGCCTGCCGATTCCGCCTTGGCTTGCATGAGGACCACGCGGTGATCCGGGAAGTGCTCGATATAGGCCGCAGCATCCGCGCGCGCGATCCCGCGCGGCCTTCCTGGCCAGAGACGATTTTCTGTTATGCCGGGCTGCATGCCGTTCTGTGGCACAGGCTTGCGCATTGGCTCTGGCAGCGCGGCTGGCGCGGGGCAGGGCGGCTGGTTTCGCATCTCAGCCGTTTTCTGACCGGGATCGAAATCCACCCCGGCGCGCAGCTTGGGCGGCGGCTGTTCATCGACCACGGCATGGGCGTGGTGATCGGTGAGACGGCAGAGATCGGCGATGATGTGCTGATCTATCATGGCGTAACGCTTGGTGGGCTTTCTGGCAGTCCGGGCAAGAGGCACCCGACGATTGAATCGGGTGTTTCGATTGGCGCTGGCGCGCAGGTTTTAGGGCCTATCAGGGTGGGCAAGGGTGCACGAATTGGTGCCAATGCTGTCGTGACGCGTGATGTGCCGCAGGAATGCACCGTGGTCGGCATTCCCGCCCGCCCGCCGGCTGGCTCGATCTGCGCTGACCCTTTCCTGGGTTATGGGCTCAGCAATACCGAGGATGACCCGGTGGGCGATCAAATCGCGGCCTTACGCGCGGAGGTGGCGGGATTGCGCGGGCGGCTGGCGGAGATGGAAAAACAGAAGGCCAATGGCCTCTGACGGTAAGGCGGCCTTCTTTCAGTATGCCCGGGCATGGCTTGGCCTGTCTTCGGCAAAGGCTTATGCGGTTTCCCAGGAAGTTTTGCCCCTTCTATTGGTCGAGGGGGCGTAGCCTGGGAGCCAAGCATGACGGAACAAGAGCGCTTTGACGCGATGATGGAGGATGGCATTGCCCTTCGTCTTCATATGGCGTCAGCAATGTTCCCTTTGGTTCTACGTGCTGTCGGTTTGTGTGAAGCAACGCTGCGCGGCGGCGGCAAGCTGTTTTTTTGTGGCAATGGCGGCAGCGCGGCCGATGCGCAGCATTTGGCGACCGAGTTGCTGGTACGCCTCAGATCGCGGGTGGAACGCGCTTCATGGCCCGGGATTGCACTGACGCTTGATCCTGCCGCCCTGACCGCGGGTGGTAATGACTATGGCTTTGAGGATGTCTTCGCACGGCCGCTTTCGGGTCTCGGTCGGCAGGGTGATGTGCTGTTTGGCATTACCACTTCTGGACGTTCCCCAAATGTGATCAAGGCTCTTCAGGTGGCGCGCGGCATGGGTGTCGGGACGATCGGGTTTCTCGGTGGTGATGGTGGTAGCGCCGCGTCTCTTTGTGATGTGGCGCTGATTGTCCCAAGCAGCGAGACCGCGCGGGTGCAGGAAGCGCATATCACGCTGGGTCATGCGATATTGGAATTGCTTGAAGATCGGCTGATCAGCGCATGACCATTCTTCTGACAGGCGCTGCAGGCTTCATCGGCATGCATGTTGCCGAAGCGCTGCTGGCGCGTGGTGAAAAGGTGATAGGGGTTGATAGTCTGACACCCTATTATGATTTGCGTCTGAAGCATGCGCGACGAGATCGTTTATTGGCGCAGGGAAATTTTTCGTTTTATGGCGTGAATATCGCGGATCGTGCAGCGGTTGCGGCGATGGTTGATCAGCATCCTGATGTCACCCGAATCATTCATTTGGCCGCGCAACCAGGTGTCAGGCATTCGCTGGTGGACCCGTACAGCTATATCGAAGCGAATGTGTTGGGCCATCTTGTGATATTGGAGGCGGCGCGAACCTTGCCACGTCTGCAGCATTTTCTTTATGCGAGTTCTTCATCGGTTTATGGCGGGAACGTGCATTTGCCGTATCGGGAAGATGATCGCGTAGATCATCCGATTTCTCTTTATGCGGCGACAAAGCGCGCGGATGAGCTGATCAGCGAAGCCTATGGGCATATCTTTGGTTTACCACAGACGGGGCTTCGATTTTTCACGGTTTATGGCCCTTGGGGGCGGCCGGATATGGCGCCCTGGATTTTTGCGGATGCGATTCTCGCCGGACGGCCGATTGCGCTTTACGATGGCGGACGATTGAAGCGCGATTTCACTTTTGTTTCTGATATCGTCGAAGGTGTTTTGGGGGCGCTGGACTGCCCTCCGGTGGATGGGCCGCCGCGCCTGTTGAATATCGGCAATCATCGAAGTGTGGAGGTGCGCCGCTTCGTGGCTGTTTTGGAAGACAGCCTTGGCCGCAAGGCTATCATCCAGGATGCGCCGCGTCCGGTGACGGATGTGGCGGAAACCTTCGCGGATATCGGCGCTATCCAGGCGCTGTGCGGCTTTGAGCCGAAAACGCCAATCGAGGCGGGGGTGCCGCGCTTCGCTTCTTGGTTTCGGGGGTGGATAGCCGCTTGACGTGTTGTGATGATGGTACTAGAAGCCGTTCACCGCGAGGTTGTGTGGTTTTAGGGCTTGACTGGTTGGTGAGAGCTGGCTAGTGTTTTCGCCCTGCCGATGATCGGTGTGGTTGAGGGGGCCGGCGATGTGGGATGCCGTAAGGTGTTCTGTTGCTGGTTCTTTTTTTGTTGTTTGACAATTGCATCTGGTTTTTTTGGAAGTTGATAGTGCTTGGCTATCTTTGGATGGTTGAGTGCTGGGCTTTGTTGCTGTGTGTTTTTGCCTTGTTGCGATGAGTGGCGGGGTGGGATGCGCGGTCGGCGCCTGGGTGGGTGTTCCTTTTGGGATGCTTGTTTTGGGTGTTTTGGCTTGGTGCTTGGTTATTTGGGGTTGGCTGAGAAATATTTGGTGAGAGTGATGAGCCTTTGGAAGTTCGTTTAGGTGTTGCTGTGTGGCTTTGGTTGCATGGTGATGCTTGGATGAACCTGAGAGTTTGATCCTGGCTCAGAGCGAACGCTGGCGGCATGCCTAACACATGCAAGTCGCGCGGTCAGCAATGGCAGCGGCGGACGGGTGCGTAACGCGTAGGAACG
>JBIIGZ010000205.1:0-5599 GCA_044236185.1 Roseomonas sp.
ATAAAGGTCACGGCCAGAGCCGATCTGAGCAATCCTCCCGCCTTCCATTACGCAAATCCGATCACCAAGTGCCATGGCTTCCGATTGGTCATGCGTCACATAGATCGCCGTTATGCCCAAGCTACGTAGCAACGCATCAATTTCCTGGCGTAATTGGTCCCGCAAACGCGCATCAAGCGCCGACAAGGGTTCATCCAACAATAACACTTGCGGCCGCGGCGCTATGGCGCGGGCAAGCGCGACGCGTTGCCGTTGCCCGCCGGAAAGAGCGTCAATGCGGCGATGCCTGAAATCAGTAAGCTGCATCATTTCCAGCATCTCGGCGACGCGCTGCTGCACCTCATTCTTTGGGGTGTCGCGCACGCGAAGCCCGTAACCTATATTCCCCGCAACATCCATGTTCGGGAAAAGCGCATAGGATTGGAAGACCATGCCAACATTGCGCCGCTCAATCGGCAGGCGGGTAACTTCCTTACCATCAAAAAGAACCGCGCCGCCATCATCGGGCAATTCAAGGCCGGCTATTAGCCGCAAGAGTGTCGTCTTGCCGCATCCCGAAGGGCCGAGCAGTACCAATGTCTCGCCCGCGGTAATTTCCAAATCGATGGGCAGCAATCCGCGCGCGCCACCAGGCCAGCTCTTGCCACAATTACGAAGGCTTATGGCGATACTCATCGGCTACCTACCGGCTGATCCATCCGGTTAACCACCCACTGCATGCCACTCAGAAGCGGAACAATCAGCGCAAAAAAAATCAGCGTATAGGCCGACGCCATTTCGGTGCGCAACGCTGTATAAGCATCAGCCAATCCAACCGGCAATGTGCGCGTGAATGGCGTGTGAAGCAGCAGAGTCATATTGAATTCACCAAGGGACAAGGTAACGACCATCAGGCTGCCTGCCAGAATGCCTCCACGGATATTGGGCACAACAACGCCAAAGAAGCGTTGCGCCCATGTTGCACCGCAGGCGCGGGCGGCTTCCTCAAGCCGCTGCAAATCAATGGCGAGCAAAACTGCGAGCACCGCGCGCAGCATAAAGGGCAGGCAGAAAATGACATGGCCAATCAGGATGAATACCCAAGAGGACCGCAGCCCGCCAACCGCGCCATAAGCCAGAATGAGCCCAAGCGCCGTGGCAAGGCCGGGGACTGCCACCGGCATGACAAGCGCTTCTTCAACCAGGCGCGCCGTGACACCGGCATGGCGGGCGAGCACATAGGCCGCCGGAACTCCAAGCACGAGTGTGATCGCCAAGGTCGCAAAGGCAATCTGGAGCGAGAGCAGGACCGTCCCACCGTAATTCGCCCATACATCCAGGACCCAGCGCGTCGTGAACCCGCTTGATATGCCAATGAATTGATTTGCCGTTACACCCGCAATGACGGAAGCAAAGATGGGCAAAATGAGGAAGGCGGAGATCAGCAAGGTGAAGCAGAGACCCGTCCAGAAGCCAATACCACGCCTCATGCGGCAGCACCGCCACTTGCGCCACGCGCCACCGCCAATACGGCCCAAGTCGCAATACCAAGAAGGAAGGAAAGCGCCGCTGCCACAGCCAAATTCGCCTGTAGCGTGAATTCTGTATAGATCACCATGGGCAGGACATCTATGCGTGAAGCAAGCGCAAAAGCTGTTCCAAAAGCGCCGGTCGCGGTGGCGAAGCAAATGGCGCCCGCAGCGGCCAGTGCAGGAGCGATGCCCGGCAGCAGAACATCACGCAAAACGCCGAAAGGCGACGCGCCAAGTGAACGCGCCGCTTCTTCAAGCCGTGGATCAAGCTTCTCTGCCGCCGCCATCAGGGTCAACAAGGTGCGCGGGATGGAGAAATACACATAGCCCAGCAATAGGCCGGCCAGCGAATAGGCGAATACAATGCGATCCCCGCCAAGCGCCATGGAAACTTCTGCAATCAGGCCCTGCCGCCCGGCAAGCATGATGACAAGGTATCCCACGACCACCCCAGGAAAGGCCAATGGCAGTGTCAGTAATGCGAGGAGTGTTGATCTGCCGCGAAACCTGACGCGGGCCAGGAAAAGACCCATGGTGGTTGAAACGACGAGCGTGATCACCGTTGTCGCTGCGGCCACCAATAGGGTGGAGACCAAGCTGCGCAGGAAGCGCGCCTCGGTGAGGATGGCACTATAGCCACCCGCACCGCCCGCTACTGCCAAATATCCCAATGGTATCAGGAAGAAGGCGAGGAAAATCGCCAGTGCGGGTGCGATGAGCAACCCCGCACGAAGGCGATCATGCATCAGCCAATCTCTCGCTGGTACCGATCCGCAAGGGAACGCACGGCAGTCGCCAGTTTGCGCACATCCAAAGGCTGCGCGCGCGCATAATCCGCAGCAGGCAGGAAGCGTGCTTGTGCGGCTTCCGGCATCAATTCGGGGAAAACCGGACGCAAAAAGGCTCTGGCCCAATGGCGTTGCCCGTCATCCGACAGCAGGAAATCCAACATGCGCCGACCATTATCGGGGTTCGGTCCATTGGCCACCAAACCCATGACATAGGGCAGCGTCTGCGTCCCTTCTGCGGGAATGACGAAGCGCGTTGGGGCATTATCGCTATACTGCGCACGATAGGCGTTGAAGTCGTAATCCAGCAGGATCGGAATTTCACCGGAAAGCACTCGGGCATAGGCCGTCTGCTTCGGGACGATGGGCTGATTGGCTTGCAGGCGCTTAAAGAAGGCCATGGCCGGATCAAAATTCTCATAGCTTCCGCCAAGCGCCAGATTGACAGCCACAACACCAACTTGACCCACAGCGGCAGAGGTTGGATCAAGGTAGCCGACCATGCCGCGATAGGCTGGGTTGAGAAGGTCATTCCAGCTTTGCGGGACGGGACGGTTGCCGAGTGCGCGGGTATTCACGAACAGACCAAGGGTGCCGGAATGGATGGTGAACCAAAAGCCATCCTCGTCCTTCAGGCCCGCAGGAATACGTTCAAAGCGGGCGGGTTTGTAGGGCGCCAAGACGCCAGCTTCGCGCGCCTGCGGGCCAACCTGGCCACCAAGATAGACAACATCGGCCACGGGGCGCGCGCGTTCAGCGATCAACGCGGCAAGTGATTGGCCCGAGTTCTTATTGTCAGGCGGGACCGTCAGGCTGATGCGGCTCTGTAAAAGCCGCAGCATACCGCCCCAATCCGCCCATTCCGGCGGACAATTATAGCAAACAGCGCGCGCTGCCTGCGCGGTCGCAGGGCCGAATGCCATGCCGACGGCCAAGCCAGACATCAGAAGGTGACGACGTTGCATGAAATGATCTCCAACCTGCCGCGTGAAGGAATGCGGCGCCCGTTTAGAATTGGTATTGAACAAGAAGCGGAAATTGCTGCGAACGGATGACATTAATATGAAGAGTTTACTTCAGGAAAAACTCCCTCGCTGCCCTTGATCACGTCAACGGCGTTACGCCGCCGTGCATCCATCTGAGCCAGCGCTGATTTGAAGGCGAAGCATCATCCCGAGGCGCATCACATTCGATCATTCCTCACCAGAGCGCCACGGCACTTAAAAAGAGCACAGGTAACTCGCTGTAACTCGATCGATCGCCTTGGTGAGTGCAATGCCGACAAGCCCCATAGAAATCGCCCCAACCATCTAGCGCCATCGTCAGCTATTAAGGGATTGCTGTGAAGGATGCGCCGTGCAACAGGGCGCTAGAGGCAGGACGTTATCAATACCACTGAGCAAGGCGCGAATCCTGAAGCGCCCGCCAGTGAAATGAGGGATTGCCCCGCGCAACAACGCGACCTTACTATGAATTTGCGCAGCGGTTCTACCCGACGTGGTGTTCGCCAGGGATAAACCTGCACTTGGCGCAATCTGCGCTTACAGAATACGCCAGGAGGCAGATTAGCCGCTTGCCTTCAATGCGGTGGGTTCGTCTTCTGCCAGCACCCAAGCCCTTGCCTGATCAAGCAATTGGGGTAACCCATTGGGTTGGTCAGTGATCAAGATCTGGGAGGAAGGGTGACTCCCCGGCGCAGGGTGCAGAACGATCTTCCAGCCGCCAGCCGTTTGATCGAAAACCTCGAACCGCCAAGCCCCAAAACTGAAAAGCCCGACCCGAAGCTGACGCGAAGACATGCAAGTGCCTCTTGCCCTGTTGTGAGCACTTCGTGCCACACATAGACAAGTATGACAAGTGTCTAAACATTTCCTTTGAAGGGTGCGTTTTCGGTCTTTGCCATGCCGATCTTTTTGGCGCGCCACCGCCTGTAAGCCCTTCACGCCAAATGGAATTAAGCGGACTTGCAAGGCTCAGAGCTTCGTCACCCCGCAGAAGCAAAAACGTCATTCGGATGAAATGCATCGCCATTAATCAAGCTCCCAACACTTCCGCTTGAGGTTCGCCCATGTCCGCGCGCAAGAACGTACTTCTCATTGTTGTTGATCAATGGCGAGCGGATTTTGTGCCCCATCTGGGGGCCGATTTTTTGCGCACGCCGAATCTCGATCGCCTGTGCCGGGAAGGTGTCACCTTCCGCAACCACGTGACCAATACCGTGCCCTGCGGCCCAGCCCGGGCAAGCCTTCTCACCGGGCTATACCTGATGAATCATCGCGCTGTGCAGAACACCGTGCCGCTGGATGCGCGCCATACAAATCTTGCCAAGCAACTGCGTCTGATCGGGTATGATCCCGCCTTGATCGGCTACACGACCACCACGCCCGACCCGCGCACCTCCGGACCGCGCGACCCGCGCTTTACGACACTCGGCGATCTGATGGATGGCTTTCGCAGCGTCGGTGCCTTTGAACCGAGCATGGATGGTTATTTCGGCTGGCTCGCCCATCAGGGCTATCAATTGCCGCAGCGGCGCGAGGATATCTGGCTGCCGGAAGGCGAGAATTCAGTGCCAGGTGTCACTGATCGTCCTTGCCGGATCCCCGCCGCGCTTTCCGACAGTTCCTATTTCACGGACCGTGCACTCACCTATCTGAAGGGGCGCAATGGCAAGCCGTGGTTCCTGCACCTTGGCTATTATCGTCCGCATCCACCCTTCATCGCGCCCGCGCCATATCATGCCATGTATCGGCCTGAAGATATGCCTGCGCCGATACGCTCCCCGAATTGGGAAGCCGAAGCCACGCAGCATCCGCTGCTTCAGCATTATCTGCGTGATATCAAGCAGGGCTCCTTCTTCCATGGCGCCGGTGGTGCGGCGAGTAGCCTTGATGAAGCCTCCATCCGCCAAATGCGCGCCACCTATGCGGGCCTGATTACCGAAGTGGATGATTGCCTTGGTCGGGTCTTCGCCTGGCTGGAGGAAAATGGCCAGTGGGACAATACCATGATCATTTTCACCTCCGATCATGGCGAACAGCTTGGTGATCACTGGCTTCTCGGCAAGATTGGTTATTTTGACGAAAGCTTCCGTATCCCGCTGGTAGTGAAGGATGCTGGCCGTTCCACGCGTGCTGGTGCCATTGAAACTGCCTTCACCGAAAGCGTGGATGTGATGCCGACAATACTGGAGGCACTTGGCGGCGCAGCCCCCCGCGCGGGTGATGGCCGTTCGCTGCTGCCATTACTGGAGCATGTACCGCCAGCCGATTGGCGCGATCTGCTTTTCTATGAGTATGA
>JBIIGZ010000056.1:0-18136 GCA_044236185.1 Roseomonas sp.
TTTTCAAGCCAAGTGGCACACTTGGCGACTCGGAAAATGCGATCAAAGAACAAGGTTGGGGCGGTTTCACCGCGCGGTAATGCTGTGAAACGGCCCCAAATGCAGGTTGACGCGGGGCCGCGGGCTTCATACATAAAAGGTCCTCCCTTTCGCGGCCCCGCCGATCCCTGATCGGCGCTGCCGCATCTCCCTTCTACCCGATAACGGGACATTCATGGATGCGCCGCTTGCTGCGGGCCGCTTCCGGCAACATCGGTCAAGCCGCCCTTTGGGCGTGTGGCATCGCGGTTCGGGTCCCGATTTCTCAAGCCTCACGGAACGCCAAGGCATAAAATGCATCTTTCAGAACTCAAGGCGAAAAGCCCCGCGGACCTCCTCGCATTTGCCGAGGAATTGCAGATCGAGAACGCGTCATCACTGCGTAAGCAGGATATGATGTTCGCGATTCTGAAGACCTTCGCCGATAATGAACAAGCGATTTTTGGCGAAGGGACGCTTGAAATCCTTTCTGATGGTTTCGGCTATCTGCGCAGCCCGCAGGCAAATTTCCTGCCCGGCCCCGATGATATCTATGTCTCCCCCGCCCAAGTGCGGCGCTTCGGCTTGCGCACGGGTGATACGGTGGAAGGCCAGATCAGGGCGCCGAAGGATGGGGAGCGTTATTTCTCTCTGCTCAAGGTCAATGCGATCAATTTCGAAGACCCGGAAAGCCTGCGGCATCGGATCAATTTTGATAACCTGACGCCGCTTTATCCAAACCGTCGCCTCAAGATGGAAAATCCTGAGGTCGAAAGCGTTGCCAAGGGGCCAACCAAGGACAATACGCATCGCGTCATTGATCTGATTTCCCCTATCGGGATGGGCCAGCGCGCCCTGATTGTGGCGCCGCCGCGCACGGGTAAGACCGTGATGTTGCAGAATATCGCCAAATCCATCACGGCGAATAACCCCGAAGTCTTCCTGATGGTGCTGCTGATTGACGAACGGCCCGAGGAAGTGACGGATATGGCCCGCACCGTGCGCGGTGAGGTTGTGGCGAGCACCTTTGACGAACCGGCGACGCGCCATGTGCAAGTGACCGAAATGGTGCTGGAAAAAGCCAAGCGCCTGGTGGAACACAAGCGCGATGTGGTGATTTTGCTGGACAGCATCACGCGTCTTGGCCGCGCCTATAACTCCGTTGTGCCATCATCGGGCAAGGTGCTGACTGGTGGTGTGGATGCCAATGCGCTGCAACGCCCGAAGCGCTTCTTTGGCGCGGCGCGCAATATTGAAGAAGGCGGATCGCTCACCATCATTGCGACGGCGCTGATTGATACTGGCAGCCGCATGGATGAAGTGATTTTCGAAGAGTTCAAGGGCACCGGCAATTGCGAAATCGTGCTGGATCGGAAGCTTTCCGACAAGCGCACCTTCCCCGCGATTGACATCACCAAATCCGGCACGCGTAAGGAAGAATTGCTGGTGGATCGCGGCACGCTTTCCAAGATGTGGGTGCTGCGCCGTATCCTGAACCCCATGGGCACACAGGATGCGATGGAATTCCTGTTGGACAAGCTGAAATACAGCAAGACCAATCAGGATTTCTTCGACGCGATGAATACCTGATCGGGGCGGATCACCGCTCGGTCATGCTGCTGACATAAAGGGATGCCCGAATAAGACTTTATTAGGGCATCTTCGATGGGTAGGGCGCTTCATGGTCATTCTTCTGACAGGCGGCATGGGCTTTATCGGATCGGCGGTGGTGCGGCATTTGCTGTCGACCACTGGTGCGATGGTCGTGAATATCGATAAACTGACCTATGCCGCGAGCCCTGAATCCCTAGGTGATTGGCTGAAATCGCCGCGCCATCAGCATCTGGTGCTGGATATTTGCGACTCAGCCGCGATGCGCGATGCCTTCACGCGCTTCAAGCCTGCGCGGGTCATGCATCTGGCCGCCGAATCCCATGTGGATCGTTCCATTGATGGCCCGGCGGAATTCATCCGCACCAATGTTGTCGGCACGCAGGTGTTACTGGAAGCCGCGCGAGAATATTGGCAAGGGCTGGAAGCCAGCGCCAAGGCGGATTTCCGCTTCCATCATGTCTCAACAGATGAGGTTTTCGGTTCGCTCGAAAGCGCGGATGACGCGCCCTTTGATGAGCATACGCGCTACGACCCGCGTAGCCCTTATTCCGCTTCCAAGGCAGCGTCGGACCATTTGGTGCGCGCCTGGCAGCATACTTATGGCTTTCCATCCTTTGTATCGAACACCACGAATAATTACGGGCCATGGCAATTCCCGGAAAAGCTCATTCCGCTGGTGACATTGAATGCGCTGGAAGGCCAGCCTTTGCCGGTTTATGGCGATGGATCGAATATCCGCGATTGGATTCATGTGGATGATCACGCCGAAGCTTTGGTGCTGGCGCTGATGCGCGGTGTGCCGGGTGCCACTTACTGTATCGGCCCGCGCCAGGAACGGACCAATCTGCAAGTGGTGCAGGCTATTTGCCGCACGCTGGACCGGCTGCGCCCGGATGCTGCCGGCCCGCGCGAACGCCTGATCACCTATGTCAAAGACCGCCCCGGCCATGATTTCCGCTACGCCATGGACCCAAGCGGCGCGGAAGCAGCCCTTGGCTGGAAGGCGCGCTATGATTTTGAGGCCGGGCTTGATCAGACCATTAGCTGGTATCTGGACAATGAAGCCTGGTGGCGGCCCATTCGCGACAAGCGCTATGCGGGCCAACGGCTCGGGGGAGTGAAATCGTGAAGGGTATTCTGCTCGCCGGCGGATCCGGCACACGCCTGCATCCCATGACCTTGGCGGCTTCGAAGCAATTGCTGCCGGTTTATGACAAGCCGATGGTCTATTATCCGCTGGGTACGCTGATGCTGGCAGGCATCAAGGATATTATGCTGATCTCAACGCCGGCTGATCTGCCGGCATTCAGGCGTTTGCTGGGTGATGGCGCGCAATTTGGCATTCGCATCAGCTATGCGGAACAGCCAAGCCCGGATGGCATTGCGCAAGCCTTTCATATCGGCGCGGAGTGGATTAGGGGGGAAGCCTGCGCTTTGGCGCTGGGCGATAACATCATCTACGGGCACGGGCTGGTGGAAAGCCTGAAGGCCGCTGCTGCCAATGCTCAGAATGGCCTTGCTTCCGTCTTTGGCTATCGCGTGGCAGATCCCGAACGCTATGGTGTTGCGGAATTCGATGCTGCCGGGCGCGTGCTGTCCATCGAAGAAAAACCCGCCAAGCCGAAATCCGATTGGGCGGTGATTGGGCTTTATTTCTACGACAAGCGCGTGACGCAAATGGCACGCGATTTGAAGCCATCGGCGCGCGGCGAATTAGAAATCACCGATCTGAACAAGGTCTATCTGGCCGATGGTAGCCTGCGCGCCGAGCAATTGGGCCGCGGCTGCGCCTGGCTTGATGCGGGCACGCCCGCGTCCTTGTTGCAGGCAGCGCTTTTTGTGCAGACGGTGCAGGAACGCCAGGGGCTGCAAGTGGGCTGCCCGGAGGAAATCGCCTTTCGCATGGGCTTCATTGATGCGGCGGCGCTGCGCGCCCAAGCGGATCGTTTGGGCAAGACTGCTTATGGGGTCTATTTGCGTGATCTGGCGGAGGGGCGGCTGGCGTGAAGGTTGAATGCCTCGCCATTCCTGATTTGATCCTGATTGAAACAGCGCGCTTTGGTGATGAACGCGGCTTCCTGAGCGAAGTCTGGTCGCGTCGAACACTTGCCGCAGCTGGCATCATCGCAGATTTCGTTCAGGATAATCATTCGCTGTCACGTCAGAAGGGTGTGGTGCGGGGCCTGCATTTTCAGCGACCACCGACAGCCCAGGCCAAGCTGGTGCGCGTGGTGCGGGGTTCCATTCTGGATGTGGCGGTGGATATTCGAAAAGGCTCGCCAACCTATGGCCAGCATGTGGCTTCTGAATTGTCAGCGGTGAATTGGCAGCAGCTTTGGATACCCGCGGGCTTCGCGCATGGTTTTTTGACGCTCGAAGAAGATACCGAGGTGCTCTACAAGGTTGACGCCTATTACGATCGTGAAACCGATGCCGGCATCGCCTGGAATGACCCGGCGCTTGGCATTGATTGGCCGGTGAAGGACCCGATCCTGTCCGACAAGGACCGCAAGGCGCCACGGCTTTCCGATATCCCGCCCCCCTTCCCGAAAGGGTCTTGGTAATGCGCCGCATCCTGGTCACTGGCCGTGGCGGGCAATTGGCGACCGGGCTTGAAACCGCATTGCCGGCGCAGAGTTTTGAGGCGCTGTTGGTCGGCCAGCCGGAATTTGAATTCGACAAACCCGAAACGGTGATCGCGGCGTTTCGCGCGCTGAAACCTGATGCGGTGGTGAATTGCGCAGCCTGGACCGCCGTGGATGCAGCGGAAGATGATGAAGCAGGTGCGTTTCGTGCCAATGCTTTGGGGCCGGCTTTGCTCGGCCAGCTTACCCGCGAAGCGGGCATTCCCATCATCCAGATTTCCACCGATTACGTTTTCGATGGGCTGAAGGGCGCGCCTTATTTGGAAAGTGACTCGCCCAATCCTTTGGGTGCCTATGGCCGCACCAAGCTTGCCGGGGAATGGGCGGCACAGGCGGCCAATCCGCGCTGCATTGTGCTGCGCACCGCGTGGGTCTTTGCGGCCATGGGCAAGAATTTTCTGCGCACCATGCTCGCACTCGGCGAACAGCGCCCAGAACTCCGTGTTGTGGCGGATCAATGGGGCAGCCCGACCGCAGCACCTGACCTTGCCGATGCCATTGCGGCCATTCTGGTGCGGCTCCGCACCCAAGGCTGGCGGGATGATTTCGTCGGCACCTATCACGCGACCGGTGGCGGTTTCACCACTTGGCATAGCTTTGCCGAGGCGATTTTTACTGAAGCCGCCCGGCATGGCGCGCCGCGCCCCAAGGTGCATGCCATCACCACCGCCGATTACCCCACCAAGGCCAAGCGCCCTGCGGATGGCCGGCTGGATAATGGCAAGCTTGCTCGTACCTTCGGCGTGGCGCTGCCGCCCTGGGAAGCTGGGCTTGCCCGGGTGATGGCGGCACTACGCCAAGCCTAAAGCCTTCCCGAAAACAAGTTTAGGCGGCATGATGCGCTGAAGAATGCCAGGGAGGATCACCATGACCAAGCTTTCCCGCCGCGCTGCGCTTGCGCTGCCGCTACTTGCCGCGCCCGCCATCGTCCGCGCGCAATCCTGGCGCCCATCGGGGCAGGTGCGCATCATCGTCCCCGCCGCTGCCGGCGGCACCACGGATATTATGGCCAGGCTGCTCGCGCAGTTCCTTCAGCCGCGCTGGGGCACGCCGGTAGTGGTGGAAAACCGCACTGGCGCGGGCGGCACTATCGGTACGGTGGAAGCCGTGCGCGCGCGCCCGGATGGTCTCACGCTGCTCATGGGCAATATCGGCCCGCAGGCCATCGGCTATTCCCTGTTCCGCAATCTGCAATATCGGCCGGAGCAATTGGCCCCAATCGCCGGCACCATCGCCGGGCCGAATGTGCTGGTGGTGAACAATAACGTGCCAGCGCAGAATGTGGCCGAGCTTGCCGCCATGCTGCGCGCCAAGCCGGGCGAAATCCCCTATGTCTCAACTGGCGTTGGCCAATCCACGCATCTTTCGCCGGTGCTTTTCCTGCAAATGCTGAACGCCCAGGCAATTCACGTGCCGACGCGCGGTTCCGCCCCGGCGCAAATTGAATTGCTCGCCGGCAACGTCACTTTCCTGATTGATAATCTGACTGGCATCATGGGCCATATCCAAGGCGGGCGCGTGCGCGCCTTGGCGGTGACGAGCAAGGAACGCCACCCGCTGCTGCCCAATGTGCCCGCGATGCGCGAAACCATGCCGGAACTCACCAATTACGAAGTGAATACCTGGTTCGGTGTTTTCGGCCAGGCCGCCATGTCGGCCGAAATGATCAACAGCATTAATGCTGATGTGATGGCGATGCTCGCCTTGCCGGAAACCGTCAAGCGTTTTGAGGAATTAGGCGGCGTGCCGATGATTGGCAGCGCGCAGCAATTCGGTGGCTTCGTCGCCAGCGAAATCACCAAATGGTCCGATGTGATCAAGAAGGAAGGCTTGCAGATAGACGCAAGCTGAAGATTCATCTCTTCATCCCTGCCAAATGCGCGACGCAGCGGGCAAAGCCCGTCAGGTCGCGCCAACATGCGGCGCCTTCAATCGGGTTCACCACCAATACGCCGCCCGCTGCAGCGATGCCTCCATCAAGCATGAGGTTATCGGTCAAGCCAAAATCCTCTAATTCCATGCCATCGGTATCTTCCCACGCACCGGAAGCGCGCCGATGCACCGCACCGCGTAAATGCGCCAGGCTGCGCATGGTGAAATTCCCCGCCGCATTGCTATAGCCCAGCACCGGCCGACCCAAGGCGCGCATGAAGCCAAGCTCATACGCCGTGCCAGGATCAGCCGAGGCCCCGCGAAAGGGCGTGAGATTGGCAATCAGCGCGTCACAGCCATGGATATGCGCCTCATTGCCGAGGTAAATCCGCATCCAGTCGCTATCAGCCGGCGGCGCACCCAGCGCCGGGTCGGTTGGGAAAACGCCGATCATCCCATACTCAGCGCAAATGGCCTTCTTGGCCGCGGCGATGCCGTCACGATCCGTCAGAAATACCTCCGGTCCCGCCAGATATACCCGCATCGCCCCGCCTTGCCTGCCATGGCTTTCTCATGCGCAGATAGGCGCATGGATGCCGAACGGGAATATAATAATCGGGCCCGCGTGCCGGAAAGCGCCGAAATCATCGCTGGCTGGGCACGGGATGCCGCCGCCTTCCGCGCCAGCGGGGTGCGCGCGGAGCTGAACCTGGCCTATGGCGCGGGAGAACGGGAGAAGCTTGACCTGTTTCTGCCACCCAATGCCGAGGCCGCGCCGACCGCGCTTTTCATCCACGGGGGCTATTGGCAGGCGCTGGATCGGTCCTTTGTCAGCCATTGCGCGCGCGGCCTGCTGGCCCAGGGGGTGGCTGTGGCAGTGCCATCCTATGACCTTTGCCCTGCCGTGACTTTGGGCGAGATCGCCGCGCAAATGCGGCGCGCCGCTGCCTTTCTGCACCGACGCCGAGGCGGGCGCTTGCTGGCGGCAGGGCATTCCGCCGGGGGGCAGTTGGCCGCCCTGCTGCTCGCGACCGATTGGCCCGCTTGGGAACCCAGTCTGCCGGCAGGGATGGTCGGGGCCGCGCTACCCGTCTCGGGCGTCTTCGAATTGGGGCCGCTGGTCGGCACCAGCATCGCGAAGGCGCTGCGCCTGACAGGGCAGGACATCGCCATCCTATCGCCACGCCTGCTGCCACCGCCGGCCTTCGAGGCGCTGCATGTCGTAGTGGGCGGGGCGGAGAGTGATGAATTCATTCGCCAAAGCCGTGATTTCGCCACCCATTGGGGCGGCAGTTTTGAAGCCCTGCCCGGCGCCAATCATTTCACCGTGCTGGACCCCTTCGCGGACCCGGCCCATCCCTTGATGATTCGTACCGGCAAAACGGCGCACCGCCTTGCCTTGCGCCCAGGCTTCGCGCAGTAAGAAGACCGAGGCATTTCAACCGGGGAGGCTTAACAATGAGCTCTTTTTCACGTCGTACCGCCATGGGCGGCGCCTTGGGGCTGCTGGCAGCGCCCGCCATTCTGCATGCGCAACCTGCGGGCGGGGTGAAGATTGGTCTGGTAGCGGTGCAAACCGGCCCGCAAGCCGCACTCGGCAGCCAGCTGCGCGATGGCTTCCTGATGGGGCTGCGGCATCTGAACGGCCGGCTTGGTGGCCTGACCGCTGAGACCGTGATGATTGATGATGAATTGAAGCCCGATGTGGCGGTGACCAAGGTACGCACCGCTTTGGAACGCGACCGCTGCGATTTCATCGTGGGCGTTGTCTTTTCCAACATCCTGCAGGCCATCATGCGCCCGGTGACGGAAGCCAATACCTTCCTGATCAGCACCAATGCCGGGCCTTCCACCTATGCGGGGCGCGGCTGCAATCCTTTCTTCTTCGCCACTTCCTACAATAATGATCAGGTGCATGCCGTCATCGGCCAGGTCTGCGAAGATCAGGGCTATAAGCGCGTTTTCGTGCTGGTGCCGAATTACCAGGCCGGGCGCGATGCCGTCGCTGGCTTCAAATCCCGCTTCAAGGGTGAAGTGGTGGATGAGGTTTATGTGCCCCTCACGCAGCTTGATTTCGCGGCTGAACTCGCGAAAATTGCCGCCGCAAAGCCGGATGCGATTTTCACCTTCATGCCGGGTGGGCTTGGCGTGAACCTGGTCCGGCAATATCGCCAGGCCGGCTTGGCCAATATCCCCTTCCTATCCACCTTTACGGTGGATGAGGCGGTGCTGCCCGCGCAGCAGGATGCGGCGGTTGGTTTCTTCTCGGGGTCGAATTGGGCGCCCAATATGGACAATGCGGCCAATCGCCGTTTTGTCACGGATTTCGAGGCGGCCTTCAATTACGTGCCGGCCAGCTATGCCGCGCAGGCCTATGATGGCGCCATGCTGCTCGATTCCGCCATTCGTCGCGCGGGCGGCAGGCTTGCGGATAAGGATGCGATCCGCGCTGGCTTGCGCGCGGCAGATTTCACTTCCGTGCGCGGTAATTTCAAGATCGGTGCGAACCACTTCCCGGTCCAGGATTTCTGGCTGACGCGCGTGGCCAAGCGCCCTGATGGCAAGTTTCAGACGGAGATTGTCCGCAAGGTCTTGGAAAACAATGTGGACCCCTGGGCCGCCGAATGCCGCATGCGCTAATTTTGGCGCCTGACCTGCGAAGGTGAGTACAGGACTTTTCCTTGTGCAGGCCTTGAATGGCCTGCAACTTGGCATTCTGCTTTTCCTGGTGGCGGCAGGCCTCACGCTGGTTTTTGGTGTGATGGATTTCATCAACCTGGCCCATGGGGTGCAGTATATGCTGGGGGCTTACCTGGGCGCTGCCTTTGCCGCGGCGACAGGTTCCTTCTGGCTTGGGCTTTTATTGGCGCTGCCGGTAGCGCTGATCTTCGGCCTATTGCTGGAATTGCTGATATTCCGGCACCTTTATGATCGCGATCATCTGTCGCAAGTGCTGGCGACGTTCGGCGTGATCCTGTTTCTAAATCAGGCAGTGAAAGCGATTTGGGGCGCGGCGCCGCTGCAAATACCCGTGCCTGCACTGCTTGAAGGCGGTGTGGTGCTGATGCCGGGGCTGCAATATCCGCTTTATCGCATCGCCGTATTATGTGCCGGCATCGCCACCGCGCTTTGCCTATGGTTTTTGGTGGAGCGCACGCGCCTTGGTATGTTGGTGCGCGCGGGTGCCGCCAATGCGCCCATGGTATCCGCACTTGGCGTGGATATTCGCCGGCTTTTCATGCTGGTCTTTGCCTTTGGCGCCATGCTGGCGGGCTTCGCCGGCGTCCTGGCCGGGCCGATATTCTCGGTCGAGCCCGGCATGGGCGATCACGTGCTGATCCTGGCCTTCGTGGTGATTGTGATTGGCGGTATCGGTTCCATTCGCGGCGCCTTTATTGCGGCGCTGATCGTGGGGCTGACGGACACCCTCGGCAAATCGCTGATGCCTGATTTGATGCGGCTGTTTCTTGACCCGTCTGCGGCGCGACAAACCGGCGCAGCACTTGCTTCCATGCTGGTCTATATCGCCATGGCGGCGATCCTGGCCTTCCGCCCGCGCGGGCTTTTCCCGGCCAGGAGTGGTTAGCATGCCGCGCCTGCGGCTTGATGTGACGCTGACGCTGCTGGTGCTGGCTGCACTGGCGCTGGCGCCCTTGATGGGCTTCGGCGCAAATCACTACCTGACGCTATTTGCGCGCATCATGATCCTGGCCGCCGCTGCGGTTTCGCTTTCCTTCCTGGTGGGCGGCGCAGGATTAGCAAGCCTTGGCCATGCCGCGGCAATGGGTGTCGGCGCTTATGCCGTTGCCATTCTGGATGCGCATCGGCTGACTGATATCACCATCGTGCTGCCCGTAGCTATCGCCGCCGCCGCTTTGTTTTCGTTACTGACAGGCGCGATTGCGATCCGGACTGAGGGTGTGAACTTCATCATGATCACGCTCGCCTTCGGGCAGATGGCGTTTTTTACTGCGTCCTCTCTCGCGGCTTATGGTGGGGATGATGGCTATACGATGTATGACCGGACCGAGATTTTCGGCTCTCGGCTGATGGAAAACCGGCTTTTCTTTCACTACCTTTGCCTCGGTTTTCTGATGTTGTGCTGGGGCATTTGCGCCATGCTACTGGCGTCCCGCTTTGGGCGCGTGTTGCGCGCGGCGCGTGAAAATCCGCTGCGTGCGCAGGCGGTGGGTTTCGCGCCCTATCCCTTTCGGCTTTTGGCCTATGTCATTGCGGGCACGCTGGCGGGTCTGGCGGGCGTGTTGTTTGCCAATGCCACGGAATTCGTCGCCCCCGCTTACATGAGCTGGCAGCGTTCGGGTGAGTTGATTTTCATGGTGATCCTGGGCGGGCTTGGCCGGCTTTCCGGCGCCATCCTTGGCGCTGTGCTGTTTGTGCTGTTGGAAACCTGGCTGCCCAGCCTGACCACCCATTGGAAAATGATTTTCGGCCCGCTGCTGATTTTGGCCGTGCTGTTTATGCGCGGCGGCTTGATTGGCTTTCTGGGTGCGCGCCGTGGCTGACGCGTTGCTCAGCGTTCAGGGCTTGCGCAAGCATTATGGCGGGCTTGCGGTGACGAATGATGTCAGCCTGGAAGTGCAGTCTGGCGAAATCCACGCGCTAATCGGCCCAAATGGCGCGGGCAAAACCACGCTGATTCACCAGATCACCGGCACTGTCGCGCCGGATGCCGGGCGCGTTGTTTTTGCGGGGGCGGACATCACGCGCCTTTCCCTGCCGCGCCGCGTGCATGCGGGCCTGGCGCGCAGTTTTCAGATCACCAGCATCGTCGCGGGCTTTTCGGTATTGGAGAATGTCGCATTCGCCGCGCAGGCGAAAAGCGGGTCTTCCTTTCGCTTTTTTCATGCTGCTGCTTCGGAAGCCGCGCTGAATGAAGCCGCGCGCAACGCCTTGGCCGAAGTGGGCTTGGCGGATCGCGCAAGCATCATCGCGGGTGCGCTCAGCCATGGCGAAAAACGCGCGCTGGAAATCGCCATCGCACTCGCCACCCAACCGCGCTTGCTGCTGCTGGATGAACCACTGGCCGGCGCGGGGCCGGAGGAAACCGAACGCTTGATTACGCTGCTGCGGCGGCTCAAATCGCGCTACGCCATCCTGCTGGTGGAACATGACATGCAGGCGGTGTTTGCGCTGGCAGATCGGATTTCGGTGCTCGCCGAAGGGCGCATTATCGCGAGCGGCAGTACGGCCGAAATTCGTGCCAGCGCCGAAGTCCGCGCAGCCTATCTTGGCGAAGAAGAAATCTCATGCTGACGCTTGAAGGCGTGGTCGCTGGCTATGGCGAAAGCCAGGTGCTGAATGGCATTAGCTTTGGCGTCGGCGCAGCGCAGGTGGTGACGCTGCTCGGCCGCAATGGCATGGGCAAAACCACCACGGTGCGCGCCATTATGGGGCTGATCCGCCCAAGCAATGGACATATCCGCTTCGATGGGCAGGAGATTACCGGCGCCGCCCCCTATCGCATCGCGCAACGCGGCATTGGCTTGGTGCCGGAAGGTCGGCAGATTTTCCCGACCCTTACCGTTGAAGAAAACCTTGTCGCCACTGCCGCCAACCGCAGAAGTGGTGCGCCGCGATGGGATTTGCCGGCCATCTATGCGCTATTTCCGCGCTTGGCTGAACGGCGCCGCCAATCCGGCGCCAAACTTTCCGGCGGCGAACAGCAAATGCTCGCGATTGGCCGCGCACTGATGACCAATCCGCGCTTGTTGGTGCTGGATGAGGCGACCGAGGGTCTGGCACCGCTGATCCGGGCGGAAATCTGGCAGGTCTTGGCGAAGCTCCGCGCTGAAGGCCAGGCGATCCTATTGATTGACAAGAACCTGGCCGCCGTGATGCGTCTTGCCGATTGGCATGTGGTGATCGAAAAGGGCCGCGTGGTCTGGCAGGGTGATAGCGCGGCACTCGCCGCCGCGCCCGAAATCCGAGATACTTATTTGCATGTCTGAAACACGCCGCCCGCTGGGCTGAAACACCCCTTCACTGCTTCTTCTTGCGCGCCTTTTGTTCGGCAAGAAACGCCCGCATCATGCGCTTGGGTTCACCGGTCTTCCAGGATGCAGCGAAGGCAGTAATGCCGGCGGCAATCGCCTCACTGATCGGGCGATCTTCCCATTGCCGGATCAGCGCCTTTTGTGCGCGAATGGCTTCAGGCCCGGCGGAAAGCAGATTAGTGACCCAGGCTTCGATGCGTGCATCAATGCGTTCGCGATGCGCCACTTCTTCCAATAACCCCCAGGCGAGCGCATCAGCAGCCGAGATGGTTTCTGCGAGCAACAACAAGCGCCTGGTGCGGCCCCAGCCGATCAAGCCTGGCAATAATGCCGCTTCCACTACGGAAGGAATGCCAACGCGCACTTCCGGCATGCCGAATTTCGCATCCCGCACAGCGATGCGCATATCGCAAGCGGCGGCCACTTCCAGGCCGGCACCAAGGCACCAGCCATTGATGCGCGCAATCACCGGCACGGGCAGGTCGCGGATGGCAGCGCAAATGCCATGGATGCGGCGGATGAAAGCCTCGGCTTCAGCAGGGGTTTCCAAAGCAGCCATGACGCCAATATCTGCGCCACCGATGAAGGCACGTTCGCCTTCGCCGGTCAGCACCGCCGCCCGCAAGCCCGGGCGCGTTGCAAGATCACGCAGCGCCGCAATCGCCTCATCCAACAGTGCCGGGTTCAGCGTGTTCAGCTTGGCATCATGCGCAACTGTAAGGCGCGCGATACCGCGCGCATCAATGCTGACATCGAAACGCCCAGTCATGCGGATTGGCCTGGCAGTGTCACGGCAATGCGGCCCACGGGCTTGCCATTGCTGTCCGCAATATCGCCTTCCACCGCATCCACCAGCGCAGCCGTGGCGGCAGCATCCAGCAAGCCCAACCGGCCAAGCAATGCCGCGAAAACCCCCATCTTGGCGCGCGATGCACCATCGGCAAGTTTCACCGCAATGCCCAAACCCTGATCCGGCACAAAGCCCACCACAAAACCCTCGGCGCCGCCTTTCAGCAGCACACGCCCATTGGTGGCGCGCACAATGCGGCTGGTCGCCTGATCACGGCCGGAGAGATGATCTGGATACTTCGCAATGGCTGCCTGCAATCTTTCAATCGCTGTGCGCCGCGCGGGGCTTGCCACCTTGCGCGCTGCCCAACGCGCCGCAGCCTGCGCCATGGCTTCCATGGAAAGCGCCAAGGCCGGCAAGCCGCAACCATCAACACCCGCCTGCAAACGCCCCGCATCACTGCCGACCAATTCTGACAGGATTTCCAGATAAAGCCTTTGTGTCGGATGCGCAGGATCATCATAGCCCGCGACCGGCGCACCAAGCTTCTGCGCTACACTCAGAAACCCGCAATGCTTGCCGGAACAATTATGATAGATGCGGGACCGGTCACCGCCGGCACGATAAATCTTCGCCTGATCCATCGCCGCGCGCGGCATATCCGGCCCACAGACCAGCGCCGATTCAGAAAGCCCCATGCGCGATAGCCAATCGCGTACCAACGCCACCTGGAAATCCTCAGCGCTATGGGACGCACAGGAAAGAGCGAGATGTTCCTCGCTCAACCCCAAAGCATCCGCCGCACCCGTTTCCACCAGCGCCACCGCTTGATAGGGCTTCAGTGAGGATCGCGGAAAGGTGACGAAGGCAGGATCACCCATCGCCAGCACCCGGCGCCCTTCGCTATCCATCACCACGGCAATGCCGTGATGAATGCTTTCCACCGCCGGGCCGCGATGGATTTCCGCCAGTTGCACAAAAGGGTTTTGCATCGTCACTACCTTGTCACAACCACGCGTGACCTAAAAATCTTCCAGCACAACCTTGCCGATCATGCCGCCGCTTTCCACCAGCGCATGAGCTTGCGTCAGATTGGCCGCATTTATCTTGCCGAGGTTTCGTGTCATGGTGCCGCGCATGCGCCCGGCTTCGATCAGCCCCGCAACCTCATTCAATAGCCGGTGCTGTTCGATCATATCGGGCGTATTGAACAGGGGGCGCGTGAACATCAGCTCCCAATGGATCGAAACCGATTTCCGCATCACATCGCGCGCATCCACCGGTGCCTGGCTTTCAATCAGCAGAATGCGGCCTTGCGGTGCCACCGCTTCCACCATCGCCGCCCAATTCTTCGCCGTGGTATTGGCGGAATAGATGTAATTGGCACCGCGCAAGCCAAGCGCCTTCATCTGCGCGGCAATATCACCATGATGATCCACCACGTGATGCGCGCCCAAATCGCGGCACCATTGCACGCTTTCCGCGCGTGATGCCGTAGCTACCACGGTCAGCCCGGTTAGCGCACGCGCCATCTGGATCACCATGGAACCCACACCGCCCGCACCACCAATCACTAACAGCGTCTGTCCTTGTGCGCCGCCCTGCGGAACGCCCAGGCGATCAAACAAGCCTTCCCAAGCGGTAATCGCCGTCAGTGGCACGGCGGCGGCTTCAGGGAAGGTCAGGTTGCGCGGCTTCCGCCCAACAATGCGTTCATCCACCAGATGCAATTCAGCATTGGTGCCGGGGCGATTGATCACGCCGGCGTAAAACACCTCATCACCGGGGCGAAATAGCGTGCAATCCGGCCCCACCGCGCGCACCACGCCAGCACCATCAAAGCCCAGGATGCGCGGCGCCTCACCTGGATCATCGCGGCGGCGCACCTTGGTATCAACGGGGTTCACCGATACGGCATGGATTTCCACCAGCATATCGCGCCCGGTCGGCGCGGCGGGGGCTGCGATGTCCAGATCAATCAGCGCATCCGCCTGATCAATCGGCAGGCATTTCCGGTATCCAACGGCTTTCATGGCAATCCTCGATCCTTTTGCGTTTTAATGCGCGTCCCGATCACATCCGTTCACGAACACGCACCAAATCCTTTTTTGGTCGCATTTTCCGAGTCGCCAAGTGTTTCCACTTGGCTTGAAAATGCTTCAGCCCACACGCAGCAATGCCGGGCCTTCTTCGCGCAGCCAGGCCTCTGCCGCATCCCGATGTGGGGCCAGCGCCGCAACATGCGCCCAGAAGCGCGGCGAGTGATTAAGCTCCCGCAAATGCGCGACCTCATGCGCCACCACATAATCCAGCACCGCATCCGGCGCCATCACCAGGCGCCAGGAAAAGGCGAGCGTGCCATCCGGCGCGCAAGACCCCCAGCGGCTTTGCGTATCCTTCACGCGAATGGCCTTGATGGCGACGCCAAGCTTTTCGGCATGGATAGCGGCCAAGGGAAGGATGCGTCGCTTTGCCTCGGTGCGCAGAAAATCGCGCAAGCGTCGCGGCAGGAATTCTACAGCGCCGGTCACAATGATGGCGCCATTTTCCACAAAGGCGCCGCCACGCCGCGCTGGATCATGCAGCACGGGATGCGGCACGCCACCCAAGGGCACTGCAGCGCCATGCGCCAGAGAAATGCTCGGCGCCAGGGCCTTGATGCGCTTCAGCACCCAAGCCGCATGGGCGGTGAGCAGTTCCAGCCCCGCGCGGCGGCTGGCGCGCATTGGTAGTGTCACCACCACATCACCGGCGCGGGGATCGATGCGCAAACTGACCGAACGGGCACGTTCTGAACGCCGCCAACGCACCGGGCAAAGCTCCGGCGGCCCCAGCAAGCCAGGGCGAAGCGGGACCATTTCCGAATCGGGCAGAGACATCGCCGCACCATGCCGTCAAGCGGCTGCATTTTTCAACCGCTTGACACTTGGGCGGTTTCACGCGCGAGTGTCGCCATGCGTTTCGCGCTCAACGCCGTTCTGCCGCTGTTGTTGCTTGGCACCATTTGGGGTGCCACGCCGATTTTCGTGAAGACCTTGGGCAGCATGGGCTGGCCACCTTTGATGATCGCACTTGGCGCTTCCGGTTTCAGTACCATCACCTTGCTCGCGGTATGTTTCGCGCGGCGCGAAATCCCCGCGCTGAAGCGGCCTTATCTGATCCATTACGCGGTTTCTGGGCTGACAGGGCTTGTCCTGTCCAACCTGTTTGGCTTCACAAGTTTGCAGCATATACCTGCCGGATTCTTCTCTCTTCTGATCCCGCTATCGCCCATGCTGACGGTGCTTGGCGCCATGCTGCTCAGGATGGAAAAAGTATCCTGGCGGCGCATTGGCGGCAGTATCTTGGGGCTGGTCGGCATTGGCATTGCCATGGCGCCAGGTGCCGCGCTGCCGGACCCTGAGGCCCTGCCCTGGGCTTTGCTCGCGGCCTGCACGCCGGTTTGGTATGCAGTGGCCAATATCGCCGGCGTGAAGCTTGCGCCACGCGGCGCGGCGCCCTTGGCGCTGGCGGCGGGCACGTGTGGCGCGGCGGCGCTGATCATGGCGGTGATTGCGTTCTCAACCGGGCAGATACGCGCCGTGGATATGGCTGGGCTGCCCATCACCATGGCGCAAGGCGTACTGCTGGCACTTGCCTATCTGATCTATTTCCGATCACTCGCGACCCAGGGCGGCGTGGTGACATCGCAGGTGGGTTATATCGTCACTATCACCGGATTGATCTGGGGTTTTGCGATTTTTGGTGAGGTGCCGGGCTGGCTTACCATCCCGGCTGCCGCCTTGGTCTTTATCGGGCTCGCGATGGTGACGCTGCCTTCGAAACCTAACCGATCAAATGCTTGAGTTCGGTTTCCACAAAGGATAGCGGCGCGGTTCCACCGTTCACGACATTATGCTCAACGCCAGCGGCGCGCGCATAAGCCACGCCGCATTTGAGTTCTGCGGTCATGGTCTCACCACCTGGCAACTCCACCAGCAGCGTGCCATCTGTTGCCGGCACCACCACATAGGCCATGCCGTGGCGATGCCAGCCGGTTTCCGCGCCGGGTTCGAAATCCCAGCGCGTGACGCGCACATTGGCATCATCAATCTGGATGGTCGCGACCGCCGGCGCGCGGCAGCGCAGCGGTTCCTTCACGGCGCTATTCCGCTGCCTTGGCGGGCGAAAGACCGGGCAGAGGCAGCGCACCCGCCGCACCCCAGGCAGCCCAAACCGCCTCCGCCTGCGCGGCATTCAGCGGCAGATGCGGCGGGCGAATGGTGCGCCAACCGGCATCACCCGTGCTGCGCGCGATAATCTCACGCAGGCCCGGGATCAGCGGCACGGAAGTCGCGGCCTTGCGGGTCGCGTTCAACACGGCCTGTGCCGCATCAGCCTCAGCGCCCGTGCGCTTTGCATAGACAATGCCGCCCCAATGCGAATTGCCATTGGAAGCGGCGGTGATGCAACCCGCGCCACCTTCGGCCAGGATCCTTTGCAGGAATTCATCGCTGCCCGAATAAACTTCAAACCCATCCTTGGCGAAGGCCTGCACCATGGCTTGCATATTGGCGTAATCGCCCGATGAATCCTTCACTCCCTTGATGGTGCCAGGGAAAGCCTTGATCAGGCGTTCCAGCAGCGCAAGGCTGAAAGGCACCGCCGATTGCTGCGGGAAGTGATACAGGTAAATCTTCACCCCACCACCAATGCGGTTCAAGGCTTCCGAGAAATAGGCGAACAACCCATCATCAGAAGGTCCCTTGTAGTAGAAGGGTGGCAGCATCAGCACACCAGGGCAGCCGGCATCGCGCGCATGCTTGGTCAGTTCCACACTATCCATCAGGCTGGCGCAGCCCGTGCCTGGCATCATGCGCGCCGCCGGAATGCCGCGCGCAATCAGCCCTTCCAGAATGGCCTTGCGTTCATGCAGGCCGAAGGAATTTGCCTCACCGGTTGTGCCCAGCACGCCAAGCCCGGTGCAGCCATTGGCCAGCAGCCATTTGGCATGCGCCGCCATGCGATCCAGATCGGGGGTCAGGTCGGGCTTCATCGCCGTCAGCACCGCGGCATTCACGCCGCCATAAATCGCGTCTTTCATTGGGGGCATCCTTCGCAAAGCTTATGGCGCCTTAGTCGCGCGGGGAGCGCGCCCCGTCAATCAGGCGCTTTCGTCTTCCGCGGCATCATCCCCGGCCAGC
>JBIIGZ010000206.1:0-5596 GCA_044236185.1 Roseomonas sp.
GTGCCGCCCTTTCCATGCGGGCCGTGACCGGCGCGCCGATCAAGCTTTTGGGCGCCGGCGAAAAGCTGGATGCGCTTGAGGATTTCCACCCTGATCGTATCGCGGGCCGTATTCTTGGCATGGGCGATATCGTATCGCTGGTTGAGAAAGCCGCCGAGACGATTGACCAGGCGGAGGCTGAAAAGCTTGCCGCGCGCATGCAAAAGGGCCAGTTCACGCTGGATGACTACGCGGCGCAGCTGAAGCAAATCGGCAAGATGGGAAGCCTGCAAGGCATTCTTGGCATGTTGCCTGGCGTGCAGAAGGTGAAGGCGCAGTTGGAAGGTGCCAATCTGGATACCGCCATTCTGAAGCGTCAGGCCGCGATCATTGCCAGCATGACACCCAAGGAACGCCGCACGCCTGATCTGCTGAAGGCATCACGCAAGCGCCGCATCGCGGCTGGTTCCGGCACCACGGTGCAGGATGTGAACCGCCTGCTGAAGCAATTCGACGATATGTCCGCCATGATGAAGCGGATGAACAAGATCGGCCAAAAGGGGCTGATGCGTGGCGGGCTTGCCGCGCTGCTCCCCCAAGGCCGGAGGCCGTTTTGATGATGGCCCTCACCAAACCCCTCGTTTCAGTTCACTAAAGAAAGGAATACCTGTATGGCTCTCAAGATTCGCCTCGCACGCGCTGGTGCGAAGAAGCGCCCTTATTATCACATCGTGGTTGCCGACAGCCGCAGCCCGCGCGATGGCCGCTTCATCGAAAAGGTGGGTTCCTACAACCCTATGCTGCCTTCTGAGCATGCGGATCGTATTCGCTTGCAGGAAGATCGCCTGAAGCATTGGATCGGCAATGGCGCGGTTGCGACCGAACGCGTGGCGCGCTTCCTTGGCAAGGCTGGCCTGATCGCCATGCCGGCCATCCCAGCCCAGACCAAGCAGGCGCAGCCGAAGAAGAAGGCACAGGAACGCGCCGCGGCCGCGGCGGCCGGCTGAATTAGGCGCTAGCCAAGGGTAGCACGGCAGATGGGCGGCAAGCGCATTGCGGTTGGGGAGTTCGGCAGGCCGCATGGCGTGCGCGGGCTTTTGCGCCTGCGTGCCTTCACCGCCGATCCGGCCGCCATCACCGCCTATGGCCCGCTTTCCGATGAGGCTGGCACGCGGCAGTTCCGTCTGACGCTCAAGGGGCCTGATCTGGTCGCTGTTGAAGGTGTCGCGGATCGTGATGCCGCGCAGCGCCTGACCGGCACACGCCTTTTCGTCGCGCGGGAGGCTTTGCCCCCCACCGGTGACGAGGAATTCTACTTGGCGGATCTGATCGGCCTTGCGGCAGTGACGGAAGCGGGTGAACCCCTCGGCACCGTTCGCGCGGTGGAAGACCATGGTGGCGGGGCCTTTCTGGTGATTGAAGGGCTGCAAGAAATGCTGCTGCCCTTCACACGCCAGGTGGTGCCGGTAGTGGATATCGCTTCTGGCCGCCTTGTGGTGGTGCCGCCTGCCGAAGTGCTGGTGCCCCCGCCCGAAGGGAAGGAGGCCGCGGCATGATCTGGCGCGCCGATATCCTGACGCTGTTCCCGGAAATGTTCCCGGGGCCGCTGGGGCTTTCCTTGGCCGGGCGTGGCTTGCGCGAAGGGCTTTGGTCCTTGGCGGCGCATGATATTCGCGACCACGCCAAGGACCGCCATCGCAGCGTGGATGACACGCCCTTTGGCGGTGGTGCGGGCATGGTGCTGCGCCCGGATGTGGTGGATGCGGCGGTGGGGGCGGCCTTGGCCGAAATGCCAAACCGGCCGGTCATCTATCTGACTCCGCGCGGGCGGTTGCTGGATCAGGCTTTGGTCCGGGAATTGGCGGCGGGGCCGGGGGCAGTGCTGCTCTGCGGGCGCTATGAAGGTGTGGATCAGCGCGTGATTGAAGCGCGCGGCATGCTGGAAGTCTCGATCGGTGATTATGTGCTGAGCGGGGGGGAATTGGGCGCGCTCACGCTGCTCGATGCCTGTGTGCGCTTGCTGCCGGGCGTCATGGGGGCGGCAGAAAGCGCTGCCGAGGAAAGCCATGGCGCCGAGGGGCTTTTGGAATACCCGCATTATACGCGCCCGGCCGAATGGGCAGGGCGCGCCGTGCCGGAGGTACTGCTTTCGGGCCATCACGCCGCCATTGCGGCCTGGCGCCGGGCCGAAAGCGAAAACATCACAAAGGAACGCCGGCCCGATCTTTGGGCGCGGCATGAAACACAGCGCGGAGGCGCGGGGGCCATTGCCGGCCGTCCCGCCGCCGCCTAAAGAAACCGAAGAAAGGGTATCAACATGAATATCTTACAGCAATTCGAAGCTGATCAGCAGGCCAAGCTGGCCGCTGCCCGCACCACGCCGGAATTCGGCCCGGGCGATACGGTGCGCGTCATGGTGAAGGTGGTGGAAGGCGAACGCATCCGCACCCAGGCCTATGAAGGCGTTGTGATCGCGCGTTCCAACAAGGGCGTGCAGAGCAATTTCACTGTCCGCAAGCTTTCCTATGGCGAAGGTGTGGAACGCGTATTCCCGCTGTACAGCCCGAATGTCGCGGAAATCCATGTGGTGCGCCGTGGTAAGGTGCGTCGCGCGAAGCTTTATTATCTGCGTGGCCGTACCGGCAAATCAGCGCGCATTGCGGAAAAGCTTGGCATGAAGGCTGATGGCGCCGCCAAGGCTGCCCAAGGCTGAATATAACGCGCCGCGCTGAAAGGCGCGGCGTTTTCATGTGATGTAAGGGGGAAGATCAAATGTCAGCCGAGAGGCCGCGCACGCTGTTCGATAAGATTTGGGACGCGCATGTTGTTGAAACCCTGCCGGATGGCACGGCGCTGCTCTACATTGATCTCCATCTGACCCATGAAGTGACCACGCCGCAGGCCTTTGATGGCCTGCGTGCCGCGGGGCGCAAGGTGCGCCGCCCGGATGCGACTTTGGCCGTGGTGGACCATAATATCGCCACCGATGACAGCCGCCGCACCGGCATTGTGGACCCCGAGAGCCGCTTGCAGGTTGAAACGCTGGAAAAGAACGTCGTTGAATTCGGCGTGCCTTACATTCCGCTGCTCGATGACCGTCAGGGCATTGTGCATGTGATCGGTCCTGAATTGGGCCGTTCTTTGCCGGGCATGACGATTGTGTGCGGTGATAGTCATACCTCGACCCATGGCGCGATGGGCGCGCTGGCGTTTGGTATCGGCACATCGGAAGTCGAACATGTGCTGGCGACGCAGACGCTGTTGCAAAAGCCCGCCAAGAACATGCGCGTTTCGGTGGATGGCAATCTGGCTTTTGGCTGTTCCGGCAAGGATATTGTGCTGGCCATCATCGGCAAGATCGGGACGGCGGGTGGCACCGGCCATGTGATTGAATATGCCGGGGATGCGATCCGCGCCCTGGATATGGCGGGCCGCATGACGGTCTGCAACATGACCATCGAAGGCGGTGCGCGCGCTGGCATGGTGGCGCCCGATCAGACCACTTTCGACTACATCGCCAAAACGCCGAATGGCCCGAAGGGCGAGGCGTTCAAGCGCGCCTTGGAATGGTGGAAGACGCTGCCTTCCGATGCGGGTGCCCATTTCGACAAGGAATTGCGCCTGGCGGCGCATGAAATCGCGCCGCAAGTGACCTGGGGTACGAACCCGGAAGCGGTTTTGCCGATCACCGGCATTGTGCCCAATCCGGGTGATGAGGCGGATGAAGCCAAGCGCGCGCAATTGCAGCGCATGGTTGACTATATGGGCCTGACGCCCGGCCAGCGCCTGACCGATTTGAAGGTGGATGTTGTTTTCGTGGGTTCCTGCACCAATAGCCGCATTGAGGATATCCGCGCCGCCGCCGCCATCGCCAAGGGCCGCCGCGTGGCGGATCATGTCCGTGCGCTGGTCGTGCCTGGTTCTGGCCTCGTGAAGAAGCAGGCCGAAGCCGAAGGGCTGGATCGCATCCTGCGCGAAGCGGGCTTTGAATGGCGCGAAGCGGGGTGTTCCATGTGCCTTGGCATGAACCCTGACAAGCTCACACCTGGTCAGCGCAGCGCCAGCACGTCGAACCGCAATTTCGAAGGCCGTCAGGGCCCCGGCGGGCGGACCCATTTGTTGAGCCCAGCCATGGCCGCTGCGGCGGCGCTTGCGGGGCATTTGGCCGATGTGCGTGATTACCAGCCGAAGGGAGCGATCTGACATGCAAGCCTTCACCAAGCTTACCGGTATCGCTGCCCCCTTGCCCAAGGCGAATGTGGATACCGACCAGATCATCCCGGCGCGGTTTTTGAAATCCATCAGCCGGCTCGGCTTCGGGAAGAATCTTTTCGCCAATTTCCGCTTCAAGGAAGATGGCTCGGAAAATCCGGATTTCGTGCTGAATCAGGAACCCTATCGCAAGGCCGAGGTGCTGATTGCGTTTGAGAATTTTGGCTGCGGATCGTCGCGCGAACACGCGCCTTGGGCCTTGCTTGATTTCGGCATTCGCTGCGTGATTGCGCCGGACTTTGCCGATATCTTCCACAATAACTGCTTCAAGAATGGCGTATTGCCAGTGCGTCTGCCGCGCGAGATTTGCGAAAAGCTGATGGAAGACGCGAAGATGGGCGGTAATGCGCGCCTCAGCGTTGATTTGGAACGCCAGGTAGTGGTGCGGCCGAATGGGGAGGAGATTCCCTTCCAGATCGATCCGCTGCGGCGGCATCTGATGCTGAATGGTTTGGATGATATCGGCCAGACCATGCAGCACGCGCCCGCCATTGACAGTTTTGAATCGCGCCAGCGCGCTGCCCAGCCCTGGCTTTATGCCTGATTGAGACGCGCCCTGGCGCGATGCCGGGGCGAAAAGGAAAACGCCATGTCATCGAACAAAAAGCTTCTCATCCTGCCTGGTGACGGGATTGGTCCCGAAGTGATGCACGAAGTGCGCCGTGTGGTGGATTGGATGGATCGCCGCCGCCATGTTTCCTTCAATATTGAAGAGGGGCTTGTCGGCGGTGCGGCGCTGGATGCGGAAGGCACGCCCTGTTCGGATGAAACGGTTGCGCGCGCCAAGGCCGCGGATGCGGTGCTGTTCGGGTCTGTCGGCGGACCGAAATGGGATTCCATGCCCTTCGACAAGCGCCCGGAATTGGGTGTGCTGCGGCTGCGCAAGGATCTTGGGCTTTTCGCCAATCTTCGCCCGGCCGTGGTGCTTGATCCGCTGGTGGAAGCTTCCAGCCTGAAGCCTGATCTGGTGCGTGGGCTTGATGTGATGATCGTGCGCGAATCGACCGGCGGCATTTATTTCGGCGAACCGCGCGGCATCCACACGGACGCCAATGGCAAGCGCACCGGCATTGATACGGAAGTCTATACCGAAGACGAAATCGCCCGCGTGGCGCGGATTGCCTTTGATCTGGCCCGCAAGCGCCGCAACAAGATCACGAGCGTTGAGAAGGCCAATGTGATGCAATCCGGCCGGCTATGGCGGGCTGTAGTGGGTGAAATCGGCAAGGCCGAATTCCCCGATGTCGAGCTTGAACACATGTATGCCGATAATTGCGCCATGCAGCTTTGCTCGCGCCCAAAGCAGTTTGACGTGATCCTGGGGTCCAATCTGTTCGGCGATGTG
>JBIIGZ010000057.1:0-18117 GCA_044236185.1 Roseomonas sp.
CGCGCGATGATCCTGCCGCACTGGCGACCTATACGCTGCTGCTGCCAACGCGGCGTGCCGCGCGCGCCTTGCGCGAAGCTTTTCTGACCGCAGCCGGTGGCCGCGCCCTATTGCTGCCGCGCATGCGCGCCCTACCGGGGCTTTCGGTGGAAGAGGCAGATGAATTGGCGCTGCCCGCCTTGCTTGACCTACCGCCGGCGGTGGCACCGCTGACGCGACAAGCGGTGCTGTCGCGCATTGTGCTTGGCATTCCGCGCCGCTTTGGTGGACCGCTTGGCGCTGAGCAGGCATGGCTATTGGCCGGGGAACTCGCAACGCTTTTTGACGAAATCGCCTTTGAAGAAGCCGATCTTGATCTGATCGAAAGCGCAGACCCCGCGGATTTCGCGGCAAGCTGGCTCGCGCGGTTGGATGGGCTGGTGCCGGATAAGCTTGCGGTGCATTGGCAAATCACCACAAAGCTGTTGCAGGCGGTGGTGCGCGATTGGAATGGCTGGCTGCAAAACCAGCGCCTGATGGATTTGGGCCTTGCGCGTGTGCGCGCATTGATCGCGCAGCGCCGCGCGCTGGAAGCGGCACCACCGCGCGAAAAGCTGATCGCCGCCGGCATTGGCGCAGGCGGCACCATTCCCGCCGCGACTGCCTTGCTCCGCTGCATTGCGAACCTGCCCAATGGCGCGCTGGTGCTGCAAGGCATGGCAGAGCCCATCACGCCAAGCCTGGCTGACGCCATTCGCCGCGCGCCGAGCCATCCCTTTGCCGGGCAATTGAAATTGCTTGCCGATCTTGGCGTGGAGCCCAATGCGCCGCGCCCTTGGACCGCTGCGGATCATCGCGCAGCACCGGCGGATCGCGCGGTGATGATGGCGCGCAGCCTTCGCCCGGCAGAAGGTTTGGATGTTTGGACCGAACGCGATGCACCGCGCTGGCAGGCGGCCCTTGCCGGCACCAGCCGCTTGCAGGCCGCCGATGCGCAGCAGGAAGCCGCTGCCATTGCGCTATTGTTGCGCGAAGCGATGGAAACCCCCGGCAAGCGCGCGGCACTGATCACACCGGATCGCGATTTGGCGCGGCGTGTCGCGGCAGAACTCGCACGCCATGGCATCACGGCCGATGACAGCGCCGGCGCGCCCTTGGCCGATGCGCCGGCAGCGGCATTTCTGCGGCTGATTGCGCGCATGGTGGCGGATGGCTTCGCGCCTGCTGCGTTGCTTGCCGTTTTGAAGCATCCACTCTGCAGCGCCGGCATGGAACGCGGTGCCTGGCTTGAAGCGGTGCGTGGCCTTGAGCGGAAATGCCTGCGCGGGCCGCGCCCGGCGGCGGGTCTTGAAGGGCTGCGCGCAGCTCTGCCCGCCGGCGACATCGCCTTGCTTGGGCTGGTGGATGCCCTGCAATCCGCCCTTGGTGATTTCGCGGCATTGCCGCCAAGCCCCGCGCGCCCGCCCGCTGATTTGCTGGCGCTCCATCTGGCGGCGGCGGAAGCGCTTGCGGCAACACCGGACCTGCCCGGCGGCCTGAGGCTTTACGCTGGTGAGGAAGGGGAGGCTTTGGCGCGGCATTTGGCCGCACTGGCTGAGGCGCTGGTTGAAATGCCGCCCATCGCGCCCGCCGAATGGCCCGGCGCTTTCGATGCCATGCTGGCAGGGCCGATCGCACCACCCTTCCGCGCGCGGCGTGATACGGCCGCGCATCCGCGCATTGCGATCCTTGGGCTATTGGAAGCGCGTTTGCAGCATTTTGATCGCGTGATCCTGGGCGCGCTGGAAGAAAACATCTGGCCGCAAGCAACCGAACCCGGCCCCTGGATGAGCCGCCCGATGCGCGCGCGTTTTGGCCTGCCCGCACCGGAAGCGCGCATTGGCCGTGTGGCAGCGGATTTCTTCCATGCAGCAGCGCAGGCGGGCGAATTGGTGCTGTCCAGCGCGCGCAAACGTGGCGGCGCGCCAAGCGTGCCAACACGTTGGCTGACGCGGCTGGAAACCTTCCTGAAAGGCCAGGGCGAGATCAAAATCACCGCGAGTGACGCAGCAGGCTGGGCCGCGGCCTTGGATGAACCGGAAGGCGAGGCGATGCCGTGCAAGCGCGCTGCCTATAGCCCGCCCGTGGAAGTCCGCCCACGCCGCTTAAGCGTTTCGGACGCGACGCAATTGATCGCCGATCCCTACGCCTTCTACGCCAAGCGCATCTTGCGCTTGCAAGCGCTTGATGATCTGGATGCCGATATTGGCACGCGGGAATATGGCACGCTGGTGCATCACGCCATGCGGTTTTTCCTGACAGGGCTTGGCACAGGCTGGCCCGGCATTGCTGATGCGCGTGAGTTGTGGGCGCAAGCCTGTGCGGAGGCATTAAAAAAGGAATCCGTACATCCCGGTGTGCTCGCCTTTTGGGGGCCACGCATGGCGCGCATGGGCGATTTCGTGATTGCCGAGGAAGAAAAGCTGCGCGCCCAAAACGGGCTGCTGCGTTGTCTCACGGAACATGAAGGCCGTGTGGCGCTGGAACTGACGGGCGGGGATATTGAAATCCTGGCCAAGGCGGATCGCTTGGATGAATTGGCCGGCGGCGGCTGGCGCATTCTGGATTACAAGACCGGCCAGGTGCCGGGTGCCCCGCAAGTTGTGACAGGCGCCGCGCCGCAATTGGCTTTGGAGGCAATGATTCTGGAAGCCGGCGGCTATCCGACGATCAGCGCTGACGCCAAGGCCGCCGCGCTGGTCTATTGGAAATTGAGCGGCGGCGAAAAGCCAGGCGACGCGACGGAACTTGGCGCATTGTCAAAAGATGGTGTGCCCTATGCCGAACTCGCGCGCACACGCATTACAGCGCTGGCGGAGCGCATGTTGCTGGGTGACGCGCCCTTCGAAAGCCGCCCGCACCCCGCACGCGGCACACCCGGCGATGATTATGATCATCTGGCGCGCGTGGCAGAATGGGCCTCCGGCGACGGGGACGAGGCATGAGCGAGGCACGGAAGCGCGCCGAAGACGCGCAAAACCTTGCTGCCGATCCAGCAGCCTCGGCATGGGTGGAAGCTTCCGCGGGCTCGGGCAAAACCAAGCTGCTGACGGATAGGTTGCTCAGGTTATTGCTGGCCGGCGTGCCGCCGGGGCGCATCCTGTGCCTGACCTTCACCAAGGCGGCAGCGGCGGAAATGGCAACGCGCCTGGCGCTCAGGCTTGGTGAATGGGCGGTTGCGGATGATGCGAAGCTTGCGGAGACATTGCAGAAACTGACCGGCACCGCTTCAGGGCGCGAAGGCTTGGCAGCAGCGCGGCGGCTCTTTGTGGAGGTCTTGGAACAGCCCGGCGGCATGCGGATTTCAACACTGCATGGTTTCGCGCAATCGCTTTTGCGCGGCTTCCCTTTGGAAGCGGGCTTGGCGCCGCAATTCGCGGTGATGCAGGAACAGGATGGCCGGGCACTGCTGGCGCGCGAACGCGATGCGCTGCTGGCGGGTGGGGCGGCGCGGGATGCGCTGGCGATTTTGGCGAAATATCAGGCGCCAACACGCTTTGCCGAGGTGATCGGCACCATGGCCGCCGCCAGCAGTAAATTATTGGATGTCGTGCAGAAGCGCCAAGGCATGGCGGGGCTGCGGGCGGCGCTGGCGCGGAAACTTCGGATCATCCCAGGCGAGGAAGATGAGGCGACGATTGACGCGGCCGTGATTGATGCGCCGGAAGCCGATGCGCTGCGCGCGGCGACGCCACTTCTGCTCGCCGGCGGCAAGCAGGATATTGGCCATGGCGAGAAACTGGCGGCTTGGTTCGCGCTGTCCGAGGAACAGTGCATCGCAAGGCATGCCGAATGGCGCGCCATTTTCATCACTGGGGAAGACACGGTCCGCGCCAAACTGGCAACCAAGCAACTAGGCGCGCGGCAGGATGAAATCAGCGATCTCATGCGGCGCGAGGGCGAACGCCAATTGGTGCTGGATGGCAAACGCGCCGCCGCCCGCGTCCTTGCCGCCAGCATGGCGCTTTTCGCCATCGGCACGCCAGTACTTCGCCGCTATCAGGCGGCGAAAGAAAATGCCGGCCTGCTCGATTACGATGATCTGATCTCTGGCGCGCGCAAATTGCTCGATAACCCCGGCAGCGCCTGGGTTTTGTACAAGCTGGATGATGGGCTGGATCACATCCTGTTGGATGAGGCGCAGGATTCCAATCCGGAACAATGGGGTATTGTACGCGCGTTATCGGCGGAATTCTTCGCGGGCCTCGGCGCGCGGGATGAACCGCGCAGCATCTTTGCCGTTGGTGATCAGAAGCAATCCATCTACGCCTTCCAGGGTGCCGAGGTTGAACGCTTCAAGGAAGCGAAACAGCATTACGAACGCATCGTGAAAGCAGCCGGGCAGGATTTCCGCCCGGTTCCTTTGGATGTTTCCTTCCGCTCTACCGAACCCGTACTCGCGCTGGTGGATGCAGTATTTGCGGATGCGCCAGCGCGTGATGGTGTCGCGCCCGATGCGCCCTTGCGCCATTACGCGGACCGCGCCGGCCATGCCGGCAGTGTGGAGCTTTGGCCGATCCTGCAAGCCGCCACAGCGCCCAAGCCGCCCGATTGGGCGCCGCCGCAACAAGCCGTTGCGGCGGAAGGTGCAGCACCGCAGCTTGCGGCCGCGATTGCAGCGCGCATTGAACATCTGATCAAGAACGAAACCCTGCCAGCGCGGGTTGAAAAAGGCATGGAAGACGCACAACCCCAGGGCAGGCGCATCCGCCCCGGCGATATTCTGGTGCTGCTCCGCGGGCGCAAGCGCGGCGGCTTTGCGCCCGCCCTTGTGCGCGCATTGAAGAACCGCGCCATTCCTGTTGGCGGCATTGACCGCATGGTGCTCGCGGATGAATTGCCGGTGCAGGATATGCTGGCACTCGCTGCCTGGTTGCTGTTGCCGGATGATGATTTGAACTTGGCGGCGCTGTTGAAATCCCCGCTGATCGGGCTTGATGAGGATGCGCTGTTCACGTTGGCGCATGGGCGCCAGGGCAGCCTGCATGCGGCGCTGATGGCGCATCGTGGCAGCGCGACAGATTTCGGGCGCGTGGCGGATTGGTTGGCGGCGCAAGCGGCGCAGCTTGATTTCATCACGCCCTATGGCCTGTTTGCGGATGTGCTCGGTGCGCCCGGCCCGCTTGATCCCCGCGCGGGGCGTGCGCGCATACTGGCACGGCTTGGGCCGGATGCGGGCGATCCGCTGGATGAATTGCTCAATGCCGCGCTGGAACATGAAAAGCTCAACCCGCCATCCTTGCAGGGCTTTGTGCATTGGCTGAGGCAAGGCGGCGCTGAGATCAAGCGCGAAGCGGAAGCCGCCGGCGATGTGGTGCGCATCATGACCGTACATGGCGCCAAGGGCTTGCAGGCACCGATCGTCATTCTGCCCGACACAACAGGCAAGGGGCAGGACCGCAAGACGCTCCGCTGGTTTGAGGATGGTGACGAAGCCCTGCCGGTATGGGCGCCACAAGTGAAGGGCTTTGAAGCGCTGGCCTTGACCGCACAGCGGCAGGCGGATCAGGCGCGAGAGGCGGAAGAAGAACACCGGCTGCTTTATGTGGCGCTGACGCGCGCCGAGGATCGCCTGATCATTTGCGGCTGGAATGGCGCGCAGAAACTATCCCCAGGCTGCTGGTATGATCTGGTGACGCAGGGCTTTGCACGCCTGCCGGACGTTCAGCCTTGCGCCTTTGACCCCGCCACCCTTGGCGCGCCAACCGATGCTTTCGGCGCTGAGCCAAAATTGCTCCGCCTGAGCGCACCGCAAAGCGCGCCGCCGCGCCTGGAAGACCCCATCGTGGCACGTGCGGCAGAGGCGCGCCCGCCCGCCTGGGCCTGGCAAAAGCTGGCCGAGGAAGCGCCGGCGGGCAGCCTTGCGCCCTCTGCCCTGCCCGGTGAACAGGAAACGCCGGCTGCCGCACCGCGCCCGGCGCAAGACCCGCTTGGCCTGCGCTTCCGGCGCGGGCGTTTGGTGCATGCGCTGTTGCAAAGCCTGCCCGAACATCCTGAGGCAGGATGGGAAGAACTCTCGCGCCGCTTCCTCGCACGCCGCGCGCCGGGGCTTTCAACAGGCGAACAGGAAGCCACCTTGCAGGAGGTTTTGGACCTGCTGCGCCAGGGTTGGATGCGCGCCGCGCTTGGCGCGGGCAGCCTGGCGGAGGCGCCCTTGGCAGGTGAGGTCAATGGCCGGCTTATCGCGGGCCAGGTGGACCGGCTGAAGATAGAAGCCGACCGCGTGCTGGTGCTGGATTACAAGACCAATCGCCCGCCGCCGGAACAGGTGGCGGATGTCGCACCGCTCTATCTGCGGCAAATGGCGGCCTATCGCGCGCTACTGCGCGCAGCCTTTCCGGGGCATGTTGTGGAATGTGCGCTGGTTTGGACTTACGGCGCGCGGTTTATGGCATTGCCGGATGCGGTGCTTGATCCGCATGCGCCCGGGGGTGCTTAAATCGTTTAGTCGCGCGGCCCTGGCGCCAATACTTCGCGCTTGCCGACATGATTGGCCGCCCCAACCACGCCTTCCTTTTCCATCTGCTCAATCAGCTTCGCCGCGCGGTTATAGCCGATGTTGAGATGCCGCTGCACGAAGCTGGTGCTTGCCTTGCCTTCGCGCGTGACCAGCGCCACCGCCTGATCATAGAGCGATGCTTCCGCGTCCGTATTGCCGCCCAGCATGCCGAGCATGGCAACCGAATCACCCTCATCCTCGGTTTCGGTGACTTCCTCGATATAATCAGGCTCGCCCTGGGCGCGGAGGAATTCAACCACACGCTCAACTTCAGTGTCTGACACAAAGGGGCCATGCACGCGCGCAAGCCGCCCGCCGCCCGGCATATGCAGCATATCACCTTGGCCCAGCAATTGTTCCGCGCCCTGTTCGCCCAGGATGGTGCGGCTATCAATCTTTGATGTCACCTGGAAGGAAATGCGCGTTGGGAAATTCGCCTTGATCGTACCGGTGATCACATCCACTGAAGGGCGTTGCGTTGCCATGATCACATGAATACCCGCGGCACGCGCCATTTGCGCCAGCCTTTGCACGGCGGCTTCAATTTCCTTGCCGGCCACGATCATCAGATCGGCCATTTCATCAATCACCACCACAATCATGGGCAGTGCTTCCAGCGCCAGCGGTTGATCTTCAAAAACGGGCTTATTGGTTTCCGGATCGAAGCCGGTTTGCACGCGCCTGGTCAGCACATCGCCGCGCTGGCGCGCTGCCGTCACCTTTTCATTGTAGCCGGCGATATTGCGCACGCCCAATTGGCTCATCGCCCGGTAGCGGCGCTCCATCTCCCGCACGGTCCATTTCAGGGCGCCAATCGCCTTGGGCGGTTCCGTCACCACCGGCGCCAGCAGATGCGGAATGCGGTCATAGACCGAAAGCTCCAGCATCTTCGGGTCAATCATAATGAAGCGGCATTCATCCGGGCTGAAACGATAAAGCAGGCTTAGGATCATGGTATTGATCCCGACGGATTTGCCCGAACCCGTGGTACCCGCAATCAGCAAATGCGGCATGCGCGCCAAATCGGCGATGACCGGCGTACCACCAATATCCTTACCCAGCGCCAAGGGCAGCTTGCCCGCATGGCGATGCCAGCTTTCATCGCTGAACATTTCGGAAAGGAAAACGGTTTCGCGCTTCGCATTCGGCATTTCAATGCCGATCACATTGCGCCCCGGCACGGTTGCGATACGCACCGCAATCAGGCTCATGGACCGCGCGATATCGTCAGCCAGGCCAATGACGCGCGCGGATTTGGTGCCGGGCGCGGGTTCCAATTCATAAAGCGTCACCACCGGGCCGGGGCGAATTTCCACAATCCGCCCGCGCACGCCGTAATCTTCCAAGACGCTTTCCAGGAGGCGCGCATTGGCTTGCAGAGATTCCTCGGATGGCCGGCCCACGCGCTGCGCGGGGGCTGGGGTCAGCAGGTCAAGCGGCGGCAGCGCCCAGGCGCCATCGCCAAGATCAAGGGCGGGCTGCTGCGCTGGCCGACGCGCGGGCTCCGGCGCCTTGCGCGGGCGTACCGGCGGGGCTTCGCGGGGTGCCTCTGGCACTTCGGGGCGGATCGGCATGGCCTCGGCCGCCGCATCGGCGGCGCGCAGCATGGGGCCAAGCGGGATTTCCGGTTCCTGGCGGCGAAATAGCCGCCCGGTGCGGGATTTGAAGCGCGCACCAAGCCGGGCGAAGAAGCCGGGCTTTTTGGGCTCAGCCTCCTCAGCGGGGCGCAGCCTTTCCGCGCCGGCGCGCGCCGCATCCAGGGCGGCCTGGCTGGCGCCAAGGGCCGCACGGCCAGCGCCGCGCCATTCGCCGAAGGTCAAGCCACAGCCAATAAAGCCGGCGCCCACGGCACCAAAGACCAAGCTGGCCTTACCCAGCAGCGCGCCATAGGCACCAAAGCTGGCCGAAAGCCAGGAAATCACGCCATCGGCCAAAAGCGGCCCCACCGCGCCGCCCGCGCCGGCCAGGCCGGGTGCTTCTGGTGGCAAGGGGGCAAGGCTCAGCGCCGCCGCGCCCAAGGGCAGGGCAAGGGCAAGGCCGAAAAGCCGGAAGGGAATGAAGCCAAGGCCGCGTTGCGTCGCCAATCGAAAGGCCCAGGCGAGCAGCGCCAGCACCGGCAGCGCCGCCGCATAGCCAAAGCCCTGCAACAGGATATCGGCCACCACGGCGCCTGCCGGCCCGGCAAGGTTGCTCACGGGCCGTGCGGTTGCCGTATTCAGCGAAGGATCGGCGGGATCGTAACTCAGCAGCGCCGCCGCCAGCCCAAGCGCCACCAAAGCCGCCAGCAGGCCGCAAAACTCCATCAGGCGCCGGCTGAGCAGCGCGCGCAGATCGGCCGATGCAAAGCGCCGCCTGACGGCGCCCGGTTCGGCGGAGGGCCTGGAAACGGCCGGGATAAAGAGGCGAGGCATCAAGGCAGCGCTTCAGAGTGATTCGGAACTCTATGCCGGAAGCCGTTCTTTGCCCAGGGTTTTTATGGTTTGGACGCCGCGCCGAGTCGCACCGACTCGCGACCGTTGCAGCAGAGTCACGCTTTTGGGCCGTCCGAGCGCCCCCCCATCGCACGCCCAACGCGCTTCATGCCAAGATGCGCATCAAATGAAGGGGAAAGCTTCCAATGCCAGACAACGGCGCCCAAAAACACTCACGCAGCTATCTGCTGGCCGTCGAGGATCAGGAATTCCTGCTGCGGGACGAAATGCGCCCTTTCCGCTTCGGCATGGAATACGCCAAGGCCGAATATGCGCTGCGCGATTGGGGGGTACGGTCCACCGTTGTCGTGTTTGGCTCCGCCCGTACGCCGAGTGCCGAACAAGCCGCCGCACAGGCCAAGAAGGCGCGCGGGGCGGCGGAAAAGCGCGCTGCGCAAAAGGCACTTGATCGGTCCCGCATTTATGAGGATGCGCGCGCCTTCGCCCGCATTGTTTCCATGCGCGGCGGAGCGCTCGCCGCTTCCGGTGCGCCGCGCGACAATGTGATTGCAACCGGTGGTGGCCCAGGGATCATGGAAGCGGCCAATCGCGGTGCGTCAGAATGCGGCGCGCCTTCCATTGGCTTCAACATCACCCTGCCGCATGAACAGGCGCCCAATTCCTGGTCCACACCGGCGCTGACCTTCCGCTTCCATTACTTCGCCATGCGTAAGATGCACCTGGCCATGCGCGCCAATGCGCTGGCGGTTTTTCCAGGCGGTTTCGGGACTTTCGATGAATTATTCGAAGTGCTGACGCTGGTGCAATCACAGAAAATGCGCGCCTTGCCGATTGTGCTGTTCGGCCGCGATTACTGGAACAAGGTGGTGAATTTCGCGGCCCTCGCCGAAGAAGGCATGATCGCAGAAGCCGATCTCAAGCTGTTCGAAATCGTGGACACACCCGAAGAAGGCTGGGCAAGCCTGATCCGGCGGGGGCTTTCGCCGGAAGCGGCGCCGCCCTTGAAACTCAGCCTGCCGCCGGTGGCAGGCAGGAAGCGGCCAGCAACGCGAAAGCCGCGGCGCGGTGGCTGATGCGGTGCTTTTCCGCCGGGTCCATTTCGCCGAAGGTTTCTGAATAACCCTGCGGCACGAACATGGGGTCATAGCCAAAACCATGCGCGCCGCGCGGCGGCCAGACCCAAACGCCCTCAGCCTTGCCCTCAAAACCTTCCTCATGCCCATCGGGCCAGGCGAGTACGAGCGCGCAGGTGAACCAAGCCGTGCGATCTGAAGCGTGCTTGGCAAGGTCATGCACCTTGCTCATGGCCCAAGCATAATCCCGCCCGCCTTCCGGGCGCATGGCCCAATCGGCGGTATAAACTCCAGGCGCGCCATCCAGCGCCGCCACCGAAAACCCTGAATCATCGGAAAGCGCCGGCATCCCTGCCGCGCGCGCCGCTGCATGCGCTTTGATCCGCGCATTGCCGAGGAAGCTGGTTTCGGTCTCATCCGGTTCCGGCAGGCCAAGCGCGCCGGCGCTGGTTACTTCAATCCCATGCGGCGCGAGCAAGGCCGCGACTTCACGGAGCTTCCCAGAATTATGGGAAGCAATGACAATCTTCTCGCCGCGTGAGAGGCGCCGATGCGCCATCACTTATCCACCGCAAGCCGCTGCTTGGCGAAAAGCGCTGCCGTGCCTTCCCGCGCATGGCCCATCAGCGCCTGCAAATCGGCTTCCGTGAAGGGCGCGCCTTCCGCCGTGCCTTGAATTTCTACAATCCCGCCTGAAGCCGTGAGGACGAAATTCGCATCCGCATCGGCCTTGCTGTCCTCATCATAATCAAGATCAAGCACGGGCACGCCCTGATAAATGCCGCAGGAAATCGCCGCCACCTGATCCTTGAGCGGATTGCGCGTGATGATGTTCATGCGTTTGCAATGTTCAAACGCCAGATGCAGCGCCACCCAGGCGCCAGTGATGGAAGCGCAGCGCGTGCCGCCATCGGCGGTCAGCACATCGCAATCGAGCGTGATGGTCATCTCGCCCATCGCCTTCAGATCCGTGACAGCGCGCAGAGAACGCCCGATCAGGCGCTGGATTTCCTGCGTGCGGCCGGATTGCTTGCCGCGCGCCGCTTCGCGGTCCCCACGCGTATGGGTCGCGCGCGGCAGCATGCCATATTCTGCCGTGACCCAGCCCTGGCCCTGACCGCGCAGGAAGGGCGGCACCTTGCCTTCCACGCTCGCGGTGCACAGCACCTCGGTCAGGCCCATGCGAATAACGCAGGACCCTTCCGCATGGCGGGCGACGCCGGGTTGGATGGAAACGGTGCGAAGCGCGCCGGGGGCGCGGCCTGAGGGTCTGGTCATGGGCGGCGCGGTTAGCACAGGCGAAGGGCCGGCGCTAACCCGTTGACGCGCCCGGCCCAGGCCCCATACTCGGGCGATGACAAATCGGGACCAAAACCCGTGACCCATACGCCCGCGAAGCTCACCCCCGGGCTGCCGGCCGCGGCCGGGCTGGATAGCCGTTCGGCGCAGATCCTGCGCGAATTGGTGGAAACCTATGTCGCGACTGGCGAACCCGTGGGGTCCCGCACGCTATCACGCCGGCTGCCGTTGGGCTTATCCCCGGCCACCATCCGCAATGCCATGGCGGATTTGGAAGATGCCGGGCTGCTTTACGCGCCGCATACCTCGGCCGGGCGGCTGCCCACCGAACGCGGGCTCAGGCTTTTTGTGGATGGCTTGCTGGAATTCGGCGCGCTTGGTGAGGAGGACCGGGATGCGATTGCGGCGCGCTGCGCGGCATCGGGCCGGTCCTTGCAGGAAACGCTCGCGGAAGCGGGGCTGATGCTTTCGGGCCTCGCCGGCGCGGCAGGGCTGGTGGTGGCGCCGAAGACAGAAAACCCAGTGCGCCATATTGAATTTGTGGCGCTTGGGCCGGGGCGGGCTTTGGTGGTGCTGGTGCATGAAGGTGGCCAGGTGGAAAACCGCGTCATTGAAGTGCCGGCGGGGTTGCCGCCTTCCGCGCTGACCCAAGCCTCCAACTACCTGAATGCGCGGCTCGCTGGCCGCACCCTGGAAGAAACCCGGACCAGGGTGGCCGAGGAAATCGCCGCTGATCGCACAGCCTTGGATGCGCTGACGCAGCAGGTGATCTCGGCCGGGCTTGCAACTTGGACGGGCGGTGGCGGCGGGTCGCTGATTTTGCGCGGTCAGTCGCGCCTGTTGCAGAATCTGGATCAGGCAGCGCAGGTGCAGGAAATCCAGCGCCTGTTTGAAAGGCTGGAAGCGCAGGAAACCATGCTGCGCTTACTCGAACTCGCGCAGCGCGGCGAAGGCGTGCAGATTTTCATCGGCGCCGAAAGCGGGCTGTTCGATAGCGCTGGGCTTTCCGTGGTGGTGGCGCCCTTCCGCAATGGGCAGGAAAAGATCGTCGGCGCCATTGGCGTGATCGGGCCCACACGCATCAATTACGGGCGCGTGATACCAGTAGTGGATTACACCGCGCGCGTGATTGGCCGATTGCTCGGCTGATTAACAACGCCAGAATTTCTCAGTTTCTCAAGCCAGGAAACCAATATGCGTATTTCTTCCATTCGTCAGGGTGTGGTGCCCATCAGCAGCGCCATTGCCAATGCCTATATTGATTTTTCGAAAATGACCGCGAGTGTTGTTGCCATCACGGTGGAAGATGGCGCGGGCAAAAAGGCCACGGGCTATGGCTTCAATTCCAATGGCCGTTATGCGCAGCCGGGCTTGCTTGCGGAACGCTTTATCCCGCGGCTGCAAGGGGCGACTGAGACGGAATTGACGCTTGATAATGGCGGGCTGAACCCCACTGGCGCTTGGGCCGCCATGATGCGCAATGAAAAGCCCGGCGGGCATGGGGATCGGTCCGTTGCAGTTGGCGTTTTGGACATGGCGCTTTGGGATGCGGCGGCAAAGCTTGCGGGCGTACCGCTGTGGCGTTTGCTCGCGGATCGCTATCGCGGCGGTCAGGCGGATGACAGCGCCTGGGTTTATGCAGCCGGCGGTTATTACTATCCCGGCAAGGGCGTGGATGCGCTGGTTGAAGAAATGAAGCGTTACCTCGGCATGGGTTACACCACCGTCAAGATGAAAATCGGTGGTGCACCAGGCACGGCACTCAAGGAAGCGCTCAGCGAAGACATGGCGCGCATTGAAGCGGTGGTGAAGCTTTTGGGTGGAGATGGATCGCGCCTCGCGGTGGATGTGAATGGGCGCTTTGGCCTGCATGCGGCGCTGACCTATGGCGCGGCGCTGCAACCCTTTGGGCTGCGCTGGTATGAGGAACCGCTCGATCCGCTGGATTATTCAACCCATGCTGCGCTGGCCGAGCAATATATGCCGCCGATTGCCACCGGCGAGAATCTGTTTTCCATGCTGGATGCGCGCAACCTGATCCGTCATGGTGGCCTGCGTCCGGACCGCGATATTCTGCAATTCGATCCCGCGCTGTCCTACGGCTTGGTAGAATATCTCCGCACACTTGAAATGCTGGTGAGCCATGGCTGGTCGCCCCGTCGCTGCGTGCCGCATGGCGGGCATCAATTCGCGCTCAATATCGCGGTGGGCCTTGGGCTTGGCGGCAATGAAAGCTACCCCGAGGTTTTCGCGCCCTTCGGCGGTTTCGCCGATAGCACGCCGGTGGTGGATGGGCGGATCAAGATGCCCGAGATTCCGGGCATTGGGTTTGAGGCGAAATCGGCACTTTGGGCCGTGCTGAAGGATCTTTAAGGACATGGAAGGCATTTTCCCCCTCTTGCTGGCGGCGGTATTTTGGATCGCGACGCATAATGGCTTTGCCGGCACCGATATCCGCACGCGCCTTGTCGCCAAGATTGGGGAGAATGGCTTTCGTATTTTCTACGCCGTGCTTTCCGTCCTCGCGCTGGTGATGCTCGCGCGCGCCTCAGGTGCCGCGGAGGCCATACCCCTTTGGACCGCGCCCGCCTGGCTGCGCCTGCTACTTGCGCTGATCATGCTGCCGGCCTTCCTGTTTTTTGTCGCCGGGTTCTTGCGCAATCCAACCGCGGTGGGCGGAGAGGCGCTGGCCGGGCAGCAAGTGCGCGGCATTCAGCGCATCACGCGCCACCCCATGCTATGGTCCTTCGCGCTTTGGGCCTTGGTGCATGTGATTGGCAATGGCGATCTGGCGAGCCTGATTTTCTTCGGCACTTTCGCCATCAGTGCGTTCCTCGGCATGCCATCCATTGATCGCAAGCTTGCCGCGCGCAGTCCGGAAACGGCGGCGAAGCTACGCAATGAGACCTCGATCCTGCCCTTCGGTGCCATCCTGGCCGGGCGCAATCGGCTGGTGCTGGCGGAAATCGGCTGGCTTGCGCCGCTGCTCGCTGTGATCGGTTGGGCTGCGGTGCTGCATTTCCATGCGCGCTTCTTTGGTGTGCCGGCGCTGCTGCCCTTCTGATCCGCGCTTGCATGCGGGCCGCCACGGGGGGTATTTCGCCCAGCATAGGTTGTGGAGTTCTCTCGCATGCAAGCCGCCGCAATGCCGCGCCCCGTGATGCTGGTCATTCTGGATGGCTGGGGCTGGCGGGAAGAAATCGCCGATAACGCCGTGCGTCAGGCGAAGACGCCGAATTTTGACGCGCTTTGGGCGGCTTGCCCGCATGCTTTCCTCAAAACCTCGGGCCTTGATGTGGGGCTGCCGGAAGGGCAGATGGGCAATTCAGAGGTCGGGCACCTCAATATCGGTGCCGGGCGCGTGGTGATGCAGGATTTGCCGCGCATTGATGCCGCCATTGCCGATGGGTCTTTCGCGCAATTGCCGGCAATAATGGGGCTGATCGCGAAGCTGAAAGCCTCGGGCGGCACCTGCCATTTGATGGGCTTGCTCTCGCCTGGCGGGGTGCATGCGCATCAGGATCATGCGGTGGCTTTGGCGAAATTGCTCTCAGGCGCTGGCATTCCTGTCGCCATCCATGCCTTCACCGATGGGCGGGATACGCCCCCGCGCGCCGCGCCTGATTACCTGAAGCGCTTCGAAGCTGATCTGGCGGGTCTTGCGGGCGTGCGCATCGCTACGATTATCGGACGCTATTTTGCGATGGATCGCGACAAGCGCTGGGATCGTGTTTCGCAAGCCTATGCCGCCATGGTGGAAGCCAAGGGCAATACCGCGCCCTCCGCCGCTGCCGCCATCGGCGATGCCCATGCCGCCGACAAGACCGATGAATTCATCCCGGCCAGCGTGATTGCCGAATACACCGGCATGAAGGATGGCGATGGCATTCTGTGTTTCAATTTCCGCGCCGACCGTGCGCGGGAAATCCTCACCGCACTGCTTGATCCCGGCTTCGATGGCTTTGCCCGCACGCGCATGCCGCGTTTCGCTGCCGCTGTTGGCCTCACGGAATATAGTGATGCGCTGAATGCGCATCTCGCCACCGCTTTCGCGCCGCAATCCATGGCGGATAAGCTTGGGGAAGTGGTGGCGCGCGCGGGGCTCAAGCAACTGCGCATGGCGGAGACGGAAAAATACCCGCATGTCACCTTCTTCCTGAATGGTGGCGAGGAAGCGGTCTATCCCGGTGAGGAACGCATCATGGTGCCATCGCCCAAGGATGTCGCGACCTATGATCTGAAGCCGGAAATGTCAGCGCCGGAACTCACGGAAAAAGCCGTGGCGGCAATCAAAAGCCGCGCGCATGATCTGATTGTGCTGAATTTCGCCAATGCCGATATGGTCGGCCACACGGGCAGCCTTGCCGCCGCAACCCGCGCGGTTGAAGCGGTGGATACCGGGCTTGGGCGCATTGTCGCGGCGCTAAAAGAAGTGGGCGGCTGCCTGCTGGTCACTGCCGATCACGGCAATGCCGAATTGATGAAAGACCCCGCAACCGGCGGGCCGCATACCGCGCATACCACCAATGTTGTGCCGGCCATTCTGATGGGCGGCCCCAAGGGTGCGACGCTGAAGGATGGGCGGCTGGCGGATATCGCACCAAGCTTGCTCGCGCTGCTTGGCCTGCGGCAGCCCGCCGCCATGACGGGGCAGTCCCTGCTTGGCTAGGGCGCGCGCCGCTTTCGCGCTTTTCCTGCTGGCGCTGCCGGGCCTTGCGCTGGCGCAGCCATCCCGCGAAGCCTTGGATGAAGCGCGGCGCACCGGCGCTGCCAGCCGCGCCGCTGCCGAAGCCGCCGCACGCGAAGCCGAAGCCGCAGCGGCGGAAGAAAGCGGCCTCGCGCGGCAGCGCGTTGCCATGGCGGCACGCGTGCAGGAAGCCGAACGCGCTTTGGAAGTGGCAGAACAACGCAAGCAAGACGCGGAAGCGGCAGCGGCGGCAGCCTTTGCCGAGGCAGCCTCCCGCGCTGCGGCCCTCGCCCCCATGATGCCGGCCATGCGGCGCCTGGCACTTTGGCCTGCAGAGACCTTGCTCGCCCAGCCCGCCCCGCCGGATGAGGCTTTGCGCGGCCTTTTGCTCCTGCAAGGCATGGCCCGGCAAATCCGCGCCGAGGCAGAGGAATTGCGGCTTGCCAATGCCGAGGCTGAACGCCGCGCGCGCATCGCGGGCGCCGAGGCAATCGTGGTGGCGGCCGCCGAAGCGGAACTCCGCCAGGCAGCAGCCGCGCTAGATGCCGAAATCGCCGAGACCAGGCTGCGGGAGCGCGAAGCCCGCGCGACGCAAAGGGCCGAGGCCGCCCGCGCGCAAGAAGCCCTCGCCCGCGCCAATGACCTTCAGGAAATGCTGACCGCGCTGGAACGTGAACAGGCCAGGCAGACGGCGCTGGCCGCGGCACAAGCGCAGCGGGAAGCACGCCAGCGGCGCCCAGGCACCCCGGCTGTCGTGCCGCAAGTCGCGGCGCCGGACCAGACCCGCCCCGCCCCTGTGCATGGGCGAATCAGCATCGCCTTTGGCCAAAGGGGCGAAGCCGGGCCGGCGCGGGGGCTGACCTTTTCGGCCGCTGCCGGGTCTCGCGTGGTCAGCCCCTGCTCCGGGCGGGCGGTATTCGCCGGCCCCTTCCGGCGCTTCGGCCAGATCATCATCCTGGAATGCGGCCCCGGCCTGCATCTGGTTCTGGCCGGGTTTGACACTTTGGATACCGAAGCAGGCGCAACGCTGCTGGCGGGCGAGGCGCTTGGCAGGCTTGGCGCTGGGGCGGATGGGCGCGGCGCGCTTTATCTGGAATTGCGGCGCAATGGCCAGGTGGTGGACCCGATGCCCTGGCTTGGCGGGGCGGATTAGGGCAAGCGCCATTTTTCCTGGGCGAAGACGCGTTCTTGAGTCGCGCAAGACGCGATGAATGATTATCTTATGCTCAACTCCGGCGCCTTTCGCCGGGTCGTGAAAGGGATTGCAGCGCATGAAGCGCGGAATTTTGCGTTATGCGGGGATTGGCGCGGCCTTTGCCGCCGGCGTGGTGGTGGGCCCCTTGGTGGCTGCCTGGGCGCAGGAAGGCAGCCGGGCGGAGACCTATCGGCTGCTCAACCTGTTTGGCGATGTGTTTGAAAGGGTACGCGCCGAATATGTGGAACCGGTGAATGACCGGGACGCGATCGAAAACGCGATCCAGGGCATGCTCACCAGCCTTGATCCGCATTCAAGCTATTTGAATCAGCGCAGCTTCCGCGACATGCAAACCCAGACCCGCGGTGAATTCGGCGGGCTTGGGATCGAGGTCACGCAGGAAGGCGGCTATATCAAGGTCATCAGCCCAATTGATGAAACGCCTGCCGCACGCGCCGGCGTCAAGCCGGGCGATTTCATCACGCATCTGAACGGCACTTCGGTGCAGGGGCTGACCTTGCAGGAAGCGGTGGACCAGATGCGGGGCCAGCGTGGCACGCAAATCAAACTTACCATTCGTCGCCAAGGCGCCGAACGGCCAGTAGAACTGACGCTGACGCGTGATGTGATACGCCCGCAAGTGGTGCGGTTCCGCCTGGAAGATGGCAATCTGGGCTATGTGCGCGTGACGTCCTTCAACGAACAGACCGAAGCCGGGCTACGCCGCGCCATTCAGCAATTGAAGCAACAGGCGCAGGGTGGCTTGAAGGGCCTTGTGCTCGATCTTCGCAATAATCCGGGCGGTTTGCTCGATCAGGCGGTGCAGGTCACGGATGATTTTCTGACACAGGGGGAGATTGTCTCCACCCGTGCGCGCCGGCAGGAAGATGCGCAGCGCTGGAACGCCAAGCCCG
>JBIIGZ010000207.1:0-5557 GCA_044236185.1 Roseomonas sp.
AACGAATTCATCCTCGGTTACGCCATCCTTCACATGCGGGTTATGCGTGCGCTGTTCGGCGACTGTGCTTTGCCAAGCGTAATCATCGCGCCCCGGCGCCTTATAGTCATGGCACATCCAAAGCCGTGTTTCGGGCGGCAGTGCCAGCAGGCGCTTGATGGAACGGAATAAGGCGCGCGCATCGCCGCCCGGAAAATCCGCCCGCGCCGTGCCGTAATCATGCATGAAAAGCGTATCGCCCACGAAAACATCATCGCCGATCCGGTAGCAGACACAGGCGGGTGTGTGGCCCGGCGTATGGATCACCTCAATTTCCAAGGTGCCAAGCTTAAGGCGTTCCCCATCGCGCAACAAAAGATCGAAATCGCCGCCTTCGGGCTTCACATCATCGGCGGCGAAAACCGGGCGGAAGATGCGCTGCACATCCTTGATGTGTTCGCCAATGGCAATCTGCCCGCCGCAGCGCCGTTTGATATAAGGCGCCGCGGTAAGATGATCCGCATGAGCATGGGTTTCCAGGATCAGCGCAATCGTCACCTCTTCCTGCCGCGCGGTTTCAATCAATTGATCCGCCGAACGCGTATCTGCTTCCCCACTGCGATGGTCCCAATCCAGCACGGGATCAATCACCGCGCCCTGACGCGTGGCGGGGTCGAAGATCAAATAGCTGACCGTATTGGTCGCCTCATCGAAAAACGGGCGGATGCTGGCATAGGACATCGGCTGACTTTCCTGAAGAAGGAGCTAATATAAGGCGCCAGCCGGTTCCCAGAAAGGTCGCCTACCGGCAGGTCAGGATCCGCACGTCATAGACAGGATGTTCCAGCATGTTCACGCCCGGCGCTTCGGCGAACATCCAGCCGCGGAAAACCGGCGGGCTTCCTTGCGCCGCGCGGCCATCGATCATTTCAAACCAAGCGGCGGAATCGGGCACTTCGGTCGGCGGGCGCGCATGGCAGGCGCCGATACGGATCGTGAGCGTGCCGAAGCTCAGGCTTTCCCCCACACGGCCTTCCAGCACCGTCACGCGCGCTGTCACCTTATCCAAGGCCTGGATGCGCGCCTGCTGGCGCGGCACCCATTCCTGCGCCTGCGCCAAGCCTGGCAGGCATAACAGCGCGAAAGCCAAAAGCCGTTTCATGCGCCCCGCTTCGGGCTTGGCAATGCTGCGATCACTTCCTGCAAAATTGCCCGCATCGCGGCTTCATCCACGCCCATCAGCACGGCGTCTTCAAACACATCGCGCAGCACTGTCGCGGCTTCCTTGTGGTTTTCCGCTAGCATTTTGAGCTTTTCATTGCAGGACACAGGCTTGCCATCCGTCCCAGGCCAGGCGACAGGTGGCTTGGGCAGCGGCTTCATCGCGGCGTCGCCGGCGCGTCTTCCTGATTGCCGCGCTGATTGCTCTCACCTGCCGAGAATATAAAACGCCCCAACAGACTCTCCAGGTTAATCGCACTTTGCGTAATGGTGATCTCACTGCCTTCACGCAGAATGCGGGTATCGCCGCCCGGCACCAGGGCCACGTATTTGCCGCCGAGCAAGCCTTCGCTCGAAATCTCGGCCGAGGTGTCATGCGGCAACTTCAGCCCGGCATCAACGCGCAGCGTCAGCACCGCGAGAAAGCTTTCCGGATCAATCCGCTGCGCCACCACCTGCCCAACTTTCACGCCGGCAATGCGCACATCCGCCCCCTGACCGAGCCCATCAATCCGATCAAACTTGGCGGTAAGGTTCATGCCTGGCCCGGAAAAGCTGCGCCCTGTGCTGGTGACGGCATAGCCAAGGAAGCTTGCCGCAATGGCCAGCACCACAAGACCGGTCAGGATTTCCGCGATTGAGCGCTTTTGCATGGTCAGGGGAGCCTTTAGCGCCCCGGCGTCCAGGCTTCGTAATCCCCACCCCGTTGCGCCGCAGGGTTCACCGGCCGCCAAGCTTCGGGCGTGCCGGTCATATTCGGGCGATGTTCCTTCTGCCAGGCGCGGCGCGGTGCGTCCTCCGGCAATGGTTGTTCCGTAGTGAAATGCAGCCAGCCCCACCATTCCGCCGGCACGGCAGAGGCCTGGGCTTCCTTCGCAAACAGCACGCGGCGCATGGGACGGCCATAGGAATCGCGCCGTCCGCGGGCTTCCCAATAGGTATTGCCAAAGCGGTCCTGCCCAACCTTGCGGCTGGTGAGGCGGATGAACAGCGTACTGAGCAACTGCATGGCGGCTTTCCGGTACAAGCAAATCGACCCTTATCATCGCACAGCCGCGCGGGTCACGCAAAACTAAGGCGCCGGCCAAGCTATCCACAGGATATTGTGGGTCCGACCCCAAAAAACCACTAAATAAGCCTTCCCAGGCTTTCGAGTCGCGCCTAGCATCTTCCCATGGCTGGAATAGTCGGAACCATCTGGGCTGGGGTTGCGCTGCGGCGCTTGAAGGCGGGGGCGGATCCTGATGCGCCGCCGCGCGCTGTCGCCATTCCCGCGCCTTGGGAAGATGAAGCCGGGGAGGCGCTGGCCGCGCTCGCCCCGGGAAGTGGCCCGGCGACGCTACCAAGCGTCGCAGAGGCCTGGATTCAACGCCTCACGCTGCGCGGGCGGCGGCTCGGCCTGCTGGATGGCACGGATGAGGCGGAAAGCCTGGCCGCTGGGCTGCGCGCCTTGATCCTGGCCCGGCGCGGCGCGCCTGGGGCCGAGATCTGGCGCGATTCGCGGGGTGAGGGGCGTTTTGTGCTCAACCTGCCGGCCTTTCTGGATGGGGCAGGGGGTTTTGACGCGCCGGCCTATCGCGCGGCCTGTCAGCTCGCGGTGCAAACGCTCGATATTTGGGGCCATGGCAAGGCGGAAAGCCTGCGGCTCGGCTTTGCTGATTTGGCCGGGCTGCTGGCTGGTTTCGGCCTTGGTTATGACAGTAACGAAGCGCGTGATGTCGCCGCCGCCATTGCCGGCCTGACGCGCGGCGCGGCCGAGGCGGAATCCGGCCGCCTCGCGACCCGTTTTGGCCCGCGCCATGCGGTGGCGCTGATCTGCCCAACCCCACCCGATGAAACCGTCATCCCTGGCCTGGCCAAGGCAGCGCGCGCGGCTTTGGCGGCGGCGGCGGCTTCACCAGGGCTGCGCCATCGCGGCTGCATTGCCCTGGCCCCCGCCGATGCGGTGGAAGCTTTGCTCGGCGCCGAAAGCGCTGGCATTGCACCCGCCCATGGTGCAAGCCGCCCGGCGCGCGGCGAGGATGGGCGCGTGACGCAGGTGCCAACCCGCGCGGCTGAACGCGCTGGCGTTGATGCCGCTTGGCTGCTTGCCCCCGTGGCACCGCAGGCGCGGCGCGCCATGGAAGCTGCGGTGATGCCTTTCCTGGATGCGCCGCCACCCGCCATGCCCGCCCCGGCCGATCTGCCCGAAGCGCGCCGCGCCGCACCAAGGCCGATCCACGCACCGGTCAATCGCTGTTGGCGCGTGGCCATTGCCGGGAATCGCGTGGCACTCCGCGCCATTGAAGATGATCGCGGCCATTTGCGGGAGATTTCCTTCTCCCTCCCGCGTGAAGCGGCGATGACGCGCGCCTTGATGGAGGCTTTGGCCCAGGCCGTATCGCTTGGCCTGGCGCAGGGCGTGCCCTTGGCGAGTTTCGTCAATGCCTATGCCTATGCGCCCGGCCATGGCGGCGCGGTAGAAGGCGATGCGGGCATTCGCCGCGCGACTTCCGTGCTGGATTGGGCGTTTCGGCGGCTGGCGCGCGATTATTTGGGGCGTGAGGATTTGCCAGACCCGGTTGAGGAAGAAACGCTGCAACCGCGCGCTGCGGTGCTGCCCTTGCTTCCGTTGGAATTGCCGGCGCATCCTTCGCCACGCATGCGCCGCCATTTGCGCCCAGCGGCGTAATTGGCACCTTTGAAGGAACAGGATCATGGCCGGTAAAATCGAAGCGAAACTTGCTGCCCTTGGCATTGTATTGCCTGCCCCCGCAGCACCGATTGCGAATTATATCCCCTTCAATATCAGCGGAAAGCTGGTGGTGGTCTCCGGCCAGGTGCCGGTGCGCGATGGCAAGATTGCCTATACTGGCAAGCTTGGCGCGGGCGTTTCCATTGAAGTGGGGCGCGAAGCGGCGCGGCTTTGCTTCATCAATCTGCTGGCACAGTTGAAGGCGGCCGCCGGAGATCTGGATAACGTCACGCGCGTGGTGCGGCTTGGCGGCTTTATTGCCGCGCCGGCGGAATTTACCCAACACGCGCTGGTGATGAATGGCGCCTCTGACCTTGCGGTGGAAGTCTTTGGCGATGTTGGCCGCCATGCGCGGACCACCATTGGCGTGCCTTCGCTCCCCGGTGATGCGGCGGTGGAAGTGGAAGGCATGTTTGAGATCGCGTGATCGCAAGCGGCCTTTCAACTTTTCGCCAGAATATCTACCAAATCTTCTGGCGCATGCAGCCGGAAATTTGTCCAGCTTGCCCTTTGGTCCAAGGCTGTCATCGGCATCTCAATGGCAGCGAAATCCAGCCCCTTGGCTGCGGCGGCAATACGATAATCCGCCAATGGAATGCCGGGCCGCATGACTGGGCGCAGACATGCGCTTGGGCTTGCATGCAGCAGCAGCGTATGGAATGCGCTGCCAATGAAGCCGGAAACCAATTCAGCCTCACGGAAAATCTCCGCGCTGCGGCGCATGGTTTCATGTTCCGTGTGGATGATGGTCCAGCCTTGCGCTGAAAGCAGCGCCTCGACCTGGTCTTCTCCCGCCACGCGTCCGAATTGGTTGGGCAAGGCGCTACGTGAGAGCCAGACGCGTTTGCCTGGAATGGCCGCAGGGCCGGTGACGCAGCCCAAGGCAGCCGCTTGCAAGGGATGCAGCGACTTGCCCAGCAGAGATCCGGGCGCGGGCAAGAACAAACGCTCCACCCGCAGCGGCTTGCGCAGGAAGATGTGGCGACGCTGCGCCAAACCCAAAAGCCCGATCAATTCCTCTTGCCAGCCGGGATTCACCTCATGAGGAATCGGCAGATCAATCCAGTGCCAGATGATCGGGAGTTCAGGGTGCTGTTTCAGACACCAAAGCCGAGACAGTCCTTCTAGCAGAAAATGCCCGACATGGTGCATCGCAAGCCCGCCATAAATCGCGGCGCCATGATATTGCGCGATTGGTACTTCTGGCATGGCATCAATCCCGCACCAGGGATGCGCAAAGCCTTTAAGGAAATCGCCGTTCTGATCGAAAGCACCAATATAGTGCTTACCCCAAGGCCCTTGCGGAGAGCGCACCGGTGCCAGCGTCACCCCATCAAGCTCTGTCAGCCCAGGATCGTCGGGTCTTGCTGGCGGCAAGGGTCGGTTTCCGTTGCAGGTTCAATCAATAAGATGGCACGGCGCAGCATCTTGTTGAAAGCGCCATTGTGGTCCAATCGCTGCTGTCGGTTCCCGGCAGCCGCGTGTATCGGCCCGCCAAACAGGCGGCTTGTGGTGACGCGGGGGCATTCCGGCCACAGGAAAAAACAGCATAAACCGCACCACTAGCATAAGGGTGTTGCCGATTTAACGGCTGCCATTGCTGTGCTACGATGATTAGTCTGT
>JBIIGZ010000058.1:0-18003 GCA_044236185.1 Roseomonas sp.
GTATGGGCGCGGCTTTCTTCCACCCAGCCGGCGATCTCGGCCCGCAGCCGCGCCAGCAGATCGGGGGAGACCGCATTCGGCACCACCAGGCAGCCATCGCGCCAGAAGGCATCCTTCTGTTCCTGCGTCAAAACACCCATGCTGCGTCTCCTCATGACCAAAACCTGGCGGGATTAAAGCGCAAAATCCCGGCGCCGTCATCCCGTATAGCCTGCGGGGCTGGCTTGAAGCAGGCTAACCGCGCGGCCTCAGGCCAGACGGCGCATCCCCTTGGCAAAGCGCCGCGCGTTCTCAACGTAATGCTCGGCGGATGCCAGAAGCTTCGCGGCAACATCGGCATCAAGGCTGCGAATCACCTTGGCCGGGGAGCCCATGACCAGGGACCCCGGGGGGATTTCCTTGCCCTCCGTCACCAGCGCGCCGGCGCCAATGATGCTGCCAGCGCCAATGCGCGCACCATTCATCACCGTGGCGCCCATGCCTATCAGGCAGCCATCGCCAATGGTGCAGCCATGCAGGATGGCCTGGTGGCCCACGGTTACATCCGCGCCGATGGTCAGCGGAAAGCCGGTATCCGAATGCAGCACGGACCCTTCCTGGATATTGCTGCGCGCGCCGATGCGGATGGGGTCATTGTCACCGCGAATGACGGCGCCGAACCAAACGCCAACATCTTCACCCAGCACCACATTGCCGATCACATGCGCATCCGGCGCGACCCAGAAGCGATCCGCGGCCGGAAGCTCGGGCGTCATCTCATCAAGTGCATAAACCGGCATGGTGTTTTCCTTCCTTTGTTGCGGTCTTTTAGTATTCAGTCAGCGGCGTTTGCTGAACGGATCGGGCCCAGAATTTCCTCATTATGCTGGCCGGGTGTCGCCAAATCATGGCGCAGCGGCAGCTTTTCAGCGCCGAATTGCAGGGGCAGGGCGGGCACCTTGGTGCGGCGCCCATCGGTCAGCGTGACGTCATGGAAGCCGCCGCTCGCGGCAAGATGCGCGTCATCGAACAAATCCCAGGGCTTGGCGATGCGGGAATAGGGCAGGCCGGCGCGGGCGCACATTTCCTCAAGCTCTGCGACATTGCGCCTGATCAGCAGGGATTGCACCAGCGGAATCAGCGCTTCCCGCCGCTTGGCGCGTTCGGTATTGCTGCAATAATCGGGGTTGTTCAGCGCAGGTTCATTCAATTCGCGAATGAAGATTTCCCATTGGCGTTCGGTGACCACGCCAATGAAAATCTGTTCGCCATCGGCGGTATCGAAAACATCATAAACGCCCCAGGCGCGCCGGCCCGCCGGCATGGGGTCTGGCGCCTTCCCGGTGATGGCCTGTTGCAGCATGGCGGTGGAGACCAGAAAGGCCGCGTTTTCAAACAGCCCCGCCTGCAAATGCTGGCCACGGCCAGAGGCATCGCGCTGGCGGAGCGCACTCAGAATCCCGATGGCGCCGAACATGCCGCCCATCATGTCATTGACCGGCGCGCCGGCGCGCAAGGGCCGGCCGGGCGGGCCGGTCATGTAAGCCAGCCCCGATTGCATCTGCACAACCTCATCCAAGGCAGTGCGGTTTTCATAAGGGCCAGGCAGATAGCCCTTGAGCGAGCAATAGATCAGCCGCGGATTGCGCGCCGAAAGCGCCTCATAGCCAAGGCCCTTGGCGGCCAGGCCACCGGGGCGGAAATTCTCCACCACCACATCGGCGGTATCAATCAGGCGCTTCAGCGCCTCAAGATCCGCCGCATCATCCGTATCAAGCGTGACGCTTTTCTTGTTACGGCTGAAGGCGGGGAAGAAGCCGGTGCCGGAAGCCACCAGATAGCGCGTGCGGTCCCCTTTGCCTGGGGGTTCTATCTTGATCACCTCGGCGCCCAGATCGGCCAGAACCAGGCCGCAGGTGGGCCCCATGACCATGTGGGAGAATTCAACAACGCGTATGCCGGCAAGCGGTAGCAAATCCATGATGGCGCCTTGCGGGCAGTAGGGCGATGTGAAAGCGCCCGCCCGGCAGCGCCTTCGCGGGGAAGGCTAGGGCGATTTGGGGTAAGTGCAAAATCGGGCTTGGGGGTGTCCTCAACCACAGAATCCCTCTGGCCCATTGGCAAAGCCTGGGGCATGACCATTTTCGGGTTACAACAGGGGAGTCTCCAATGTCCGAATTCAGCCTTTCCCGGCGCCAGGCACTGATGGCCGCGCCCGTGCTGCTCGCGGCACCCGCCATTGCGCAGGCGCAGTCGCGCGCTATCAAGCTTGGCATCATCCAGCCCGTGACCGGCGCCCTGGCGCAGGATGGCGAATATGGCCGCCTGGGTGCCGAGCTTGCCATTGCCGATATCAATGCCGGCGGCGGCATCAAGGCGCTTGGTGGCGCGCCGATTGAAATGGTGTTCGGCGATGCGCGCTCCACCCCCGATGGTGGTGTCGCCGAAGTTGAGAAAATGCAGGCCGAAGGCGTGCTCGCGATTGTGGGCGGCTTCGCGAGCCCGATTTGCCTGGCCGCTTCCCAAGCCGCATCGCGTTATGACCTGCCCTATATTGTGGATGTGGGCGTGTCTGATCAGATCGTCTCTCGCGGCCTGACCAATACCTTCCGCTTCGGGCCTGGCTTTGGCACCGTGACGGCGACGGCTTTGGATAATCTGGTCGCGATCAATGACGCTGCCGGCAAGCCTTCCCGCACGGCGGTGATTGTGCATGAGGATGGGTTGTTTGGTTCCGGCATGGCGCGTTTGCTGAATGCCGAATTGCCGAAGCGCGGCTTTCAGGTGCTGGAGACAATCGCGCACCCCACGCCATCGCGCGACATGTCCAATGTTGCGCTGCGTATTCGGGCACTCAATCCCGATCTGATCATCCCCTCATCCTATTACGCGGAATTCGTTCTGCTGTCGCAAACCTTGCAGCAGCGCCGCATTCGCCCGAAGGGGATTTACTGCATCCTGAATGGTGCGGCTTCCAATTTCCGCTTCGTGCGCGAATTCCCGGAAGCGGCCAATCTGGTGATGGATTGCAACCATTGGGCCGATCCGCGCAAGCCAAAAACCGCCGAATTGCGCCGGCGCGTGGAAGCGCAGAACCGCTTCTGGCTTTACAATGTGCCGCTGAATTATTCAGCCGTGATGCTGTTCGCTGATGCGCTGGAACGCGCGGGGCGTGCGGATCGCGGCGCGCTCATTCAGGCTTTGGCAGCGACTGGTGCGGCTTTTGATCGCCACATCATGCCTTATGGGCCGACACAATTCGTCAATGGCCAAAACCAGGGCGGCAAGCCAGTGAACACGCAAGTGCAGAATGGCGATATCAAGGTGATCTTCCCGCGCGATTTTGCGGACGCCCAGCCGATCTATCCCGTCACCGGCTGAGATGGGCTACCCGCCCGAAATATTGCTGGAGGCCGTGGCAAACGGCCTCCTGATGGGGGCCGTGTATGGGCTGGTGGCCTTGGGCCTCACGCTGGTTTACGGCGTGTTGCACATCATCAACTTCGCCCATGGCGCCTTGCTGACGCTCGCGATGTACGCGGCCTTTGTCGCGCATGGCGCCTTTGGGCTGGACCCTTATGCGGCGATGATCCCGCTTGCGGGCTTGTTTTTCGTGTTGGGCTATCTGGTGCAGCGCCTGGTGATCGGGCCCGCCAGCCGTGGCGATGATTCCAATATGCTGCTGGTGACACTTGGTCTTTCGATCATCATCGAAAACGCCATGCTGGCGATTTTCCGGTCGGACACCATGACGCTCCGCCTGCCATACGCCATGTCCATGCTAGAGCTTGGCGATGTGCTGCTTTCAGTGCCGCGCCTGATTGGCTTTGGCGTGACGCTGCTGATGGCGCTGCTGTTGTTTGTGCTGATGACGCGGACCGATACCGGGCGCGCCATCCGCGCGGTGGCGAAGGAACGCACCGGCGCTGCCTTGGTTGGCATTGATGTCGCGCATATCTATGCGGTGACTTTCGGCATCGGTACGGCCTGCCTAGCCATCGCCGCCTGTCTTTTGCTGCCGTCCTTCTATGTCTCGCCCCGCGTTGGCAATGCCTTTGTGCTGGTGGCTTTCACGATCGTCGTACTGGGCGGCATGGGCAGCGTGACAGGCGCGCTATTGGGTGGGCTGTTCATCGGCGTCGTGGAAAGCCTGAGCGGCCTTTATTTCGGCGATAGCCTTGGGCAAATCGGGATTTTCCTGATCTTTATCCTGGTGTTGCTGCTGCGCCCGACCGGGTTGTTCGGGGCGCGCGCATGACCGCCCGTGAGGCATTGCCCATTCTGGGCTTTCTGGTCGCCGCCGTGCTGGTTTCGCTATTCGTGACCAGCAATGTGGTGCTGAATTTTCTGGTCTTTACGCTGATTTTGGCGATTGCGGCGCAAGGGTGGAATCTGCTCGGCGGTTATGGCGGGCAGTATTCCTTCGGCCATGCGGCGTTTTTCGGTATGGGCGCTTATGTCAGCGCCATTCTGCAGCAGCGCTTTGGCGTGAATGCCTATCCGGCGGTGGCCTTCGGCATCGCTGCCGCCGCGCTGCTTGGGTATGCGATAGGTGCGATGGTGTTTCGCGCTGGGCTGCGCGGTTCCTATTTCGCGCTGGTGACGCTGGCTTTCGCGGAAGTGCTGCGCATCATGGCCAATGCAACAGAGATAACGGGCGGTGCCGCGGGCCTGCTGATCAGCCTCAATCTCGGCGCCGGCAATCTGCAATTTGCCAATCGCTCAAGCTTTTTGATTTTGGGCGCGGTGTTGCTGGCGCTTGCCATGCTGATTACGCTGACTTTGGAGAAAAGCCGGCTGGGTGCGCAGTTGGTGGCGGTGCGCGAAAATGAAGCGGCGGCGGCGGCGCTTGGCGTGGATATTCTGGCGGTGAAGCTGCGTGCCATCAGCCTATCAGCCGCGCTCACTGGCGCTGCAGGCGCGCTGTATGCGCAGTATTTCCTTTATATTGACAGCAACATTGCCTTCGGCACCTGGATTTCGGTGGAAGCGCTGCTGGCGCCCATCATCGGCGGTGCGGGCACGGTCTTTGGCCCGCTGATTGGTGCGCTGATCCTGCAAGGCTTGAGCGAAGGCACCAAAATGCTGATTGGCAAAATTCCTGGCCTTGACCTGATCATTTTCGGTGTGCTGCTGATCCTGGTGGTGCGTTTTCCCTTACATCGCATTCCTGGGCTGCTCGCTGCGCGCTGGCGCGGCAAGGGGGCGCCATGACAGGGCAGGGGCGGGACCCCGCTTTCCTCGCGGTGCGTGATCTCACCAAGCGCTTTGGCGGGTTGACCGCCGTGGCGGATGCCACTTTCGATGTGCGAGAAGGTTCCATCACCGGGCTGATCGGCCCGAACGGTGCGGGCAAGACAACTCTATTCGCGATGATCGCCGGCTTCGAACAGCCAAGCGCTGGGCTCGTGTTGTTGGATGGCGAGGAAATCACCGGCCGCAAGCCGCATGATCTGGCGAAGCTTGGTCTCGCGCGCACTTTCCAGATTGTGCAGCCTTTCGCTGGGCTTTCTGTGCGCGAAAATATCGCTGTTGGTGCCTTTCTGCGCCTGCCCAAGCGCCGCGATGCTTTGGCGTTGGCGGAAGAAGTAGGTCAGCGCCTTGGCCTTGGCCCGCAATTGGACAAACCCGCGGCAGCGTTGACGGTGGCGGGGCGCAAGCGCCTGGAAGTGGCCCGCGCACTCGCCACCCGCCCGCGCATTTTGTTGTTGGATGAGGTATTGGCGGGGCTGAACCCATCGGAGCTACGCGATTTTCTGCCGGTGCTGCAGGATATTCGCGCAGGCGGTGTCACCATCCTCATGATCGAACATGTCATGCAAGCGGTAATGAGCCTCTGCGAATATGTGCATGTGATTTCCGGCGGGCGTATCATTGCCTCGGGCGAGGCGGCGGAGGTGGTGGGCAATCCCGCCGTGATTGAGGCTTATTTGGGCCATGGTGCCGCGCATGGGTTGGCCGGTCATGCTTGAAATCAAAGCGCTTGAAGCGGGCTATGGCGAAACCCTGATCCTGCGTGGCATTGATCTGAGTGTGCCAGAAGGCGCTTTGGTTGCGGTGCTCGGCGCCAATGGTGCGGGCAAGACAACGCTGAACATGACCATCAGCGGCGTGGTGCGTCCGCGCGGCGGGGAAATCCGTTTCGCGGGGCAGAGCCTGGCCGCGCTATCCCCGCCAGAGATCGTTTCGCTTGGCCTGATCCATGTGCCAGAAGGCCGCAAGATTTTCCCGAACCTCAATGTGCGCGAAGTGCTGGAACTTGGTTCCTATCGTCGTGCGCGGGCCAATCGTGCGCGCAATCTGGAACGCGTCTTTAGTATTTTCCCGCGCCTGAAGGAACGAACCCGCCAGGCGGCCGGCACGCTTTCAGGTGGCGAACAGCAAATGCTCGCCATCGGGCGCGGGCTGATGGCGGAACCGAAACTGCTGATCCTGGATGAACCATCACTCGGCCTTTCGCCCTTGCTGGTCGAGGAAATGTTCACGCTGATCCGGCGCCTGCATGCGGATGGGCTCACCATCATGCTGGTGGAACAAAATGTAGCGCAAAGCCTGGAAGTGGCGGATCAGGCGCATGTCTTGGAAAATGGCGTCATCAGCCTGAGTGGCGCGGCGCGCGATATCGCCGCTGACCCCGAACTACGCCGTAGCTATCTTGGATTGTGAAATGACCGAAGCCGTATCCGCGCGCCTTGATGCCGTGACCCTGGCCGTATTGAAGGGCCGGCTTGAACAAATCGCGGATGAGATGGATGCGACACTTTATCGCAGCGCGTTCAACCCCATCATCGCCGAAGCGCGTGATGCCTGCCATGGCGTGTATGACGCCATCACTGGCGATACGCTGGTGCAGGGCACCAAGGGCCTGCCGATTTTTGTTGGCGCCATGTCCTTTGCTGTGCGGTCCGTTATTCGCAAGGTGGCGGCGGAAGGCGGGCTTCAGGAAGGCGATACTTTCCTGTTCAACGACCCCTATGATGGTGGGACGCATTTGAATGACTTCCGCCTGGTGCGACCGATTTTCCGCGCCGGCAAGCTGTTTTGCTGGGTGGCCAGTGTTGGCCATTGGCTGGATATCGGCGGCAATGTGCCCGGCAATTACAACCCGCGCGCAACAGAAAGCCATCAGGAAGGTGTGCGTTTTCCACCGATAAAACTGATCCGCGCCGGGCAGATGCAGCAGGATATTCTGGATATTCTGGCGGCCAATTCGCGCGTGCCGCAATCCAATTGGGGCGATTTGAACGGGCAATTGAATGCGCTCGACCTCGGTGAAAAGCGGCTGCTTGAATTGCTGGATGATTATGGCGATGCGCGCATTGCCGCGGCCTTCGCGCAATTGGCTGACCGGGCAGAAGCGCTGATGCGCGCGGAAATCGCAGCCCTGCCTGATGGCCGCTATAGCTTTGATGACTTCCTGGATAATGACGGCGTGAAGGATGAGGCGCTGCGCATTGCGCTTGATTTGACGGTTGAATGTGATCGGCTGACTCTGGATATGTCGCGCTCCTCACCGCCTTGTGCCGGTCCGCTCAATATCTCGGTCGCGACCACCGTGGCGGCCTGTTATGTCGCGCTTAAGCACGCTTTCCCCGATGTGCCGGCCAATGCTGGTGTGCTGCGCCCGGTGGAAGTCATCGCACCACCCAGCACTTTGCTCGGCGCGGAAGCACCGCGCCCCGTCGCTGGCTATACCGAGACCATCCTGCGGCTGATTGGCGTGATTTTCGGCGCGCTCGGCAAGGCGCGCCCCGCCACCGCCACCGCCGCGCCCTTCGGCACCATCAATGCGCTGGCGCTGTCTGGTCAGCGGGAAAATGGCACGCGCTGGGTGATGTTTTCCTTCTTCGGCGGCGGGCTTGGCGGCAATCCCGCATCTGATGGCTTGCATCACGCGAATAACCCGATCTCAACAGCGACGATTCCGCCGGTGGAGATTCTGGAAGCCGCCTATCCGGTGATGTTCACGCAATGGGCGCTCCGCCCCGATAGTGGTGGTGCGGGCGAACATCGCGGCGGCGTTGGCGCAATCTATGAGATTGAGGCACTGGCGCCGGGCCGCACGGAAGTGGCTTTGCTCGGTGAACGTGGGCGTTTCGCGCCCTTTGGTGTGGCGGGTGGTGCGGATGGCGCGCTCAATCGCTTCACCTGGGGGGAAGCGGGCGAAACGCCGCCGATGGCAAGCAAGATTGTTGGTGTGTCCATCGGTCAGGGCGAACGCGTGCGGTTGGAAAGCCCGGGCGGTGGCGGTTGGGGTGATCCCGCCGCGCGGCCCATGGAGGCCATCGCGCGCGATATCCGCCTTGGCTATGTCAGCGCCGAAGCTGCTGCGCGTGATTATGGAAGGCGCGCATCATGAGTGGTGCGATTGTTGGCGTTGATGTCGGTGGCACCTTCACTGATCTTTTCCTGTTCGAGCCCGCTATGGGGCGCTTCCAGACCGCGAAAGTGCCAAGCCAGCGCGGTGATGAGGCATCGGGCTTTCTCGCGGGCTTGCGTGCGCTTGGCGGCGCTTCCGGCATGGCGGCAGTGGTGCATGGCACGACGGTTGGCACCAATGCGCTGCTGGAAAGGAAGGGAGCGAAGCTTGGCGTGATCACCACCGCGGGTTTTCGCGATGTCTTGGAAATGCGCCGCCGAGATCGCCGCCACACCTGGGGGCTTTGGGGCGATTTTGAGCCGATTGCTGACCGCGACATGCGCCTGGAAGTGCCGGAACGCTGCCTTGCGGATGGCAGCATCCTGACGCCGGTTGATATCACGGCGGTGGAAGCAGCCGCGAGGCAATTGCTGACCGCTGGCGCTGAAGCTTGCGCGATTATCTTCATCAACGCCTATGCCAATCCAGCCAATGAACAGGCAGCGGCGGATGCGGTGCGGCGCATTTGGCCCAATCCGCATGTTTCGGTTTCTTCCGAAATTCTGCCGGAAATTCGCGAGTTTGAGCGGGCTTCGACCACGGCACTCAATGCCTATTTGCAGCCTTTGGTCGCGGGCTATCTGGGTAAGTTGGAAGACGCGCTGGCTGAAGAAGGTTTCGGTGGGCGGTTTCACATCGTGCAATCCAATGGCGGGATCATGTCCACTGCCACAGCACGGCGCTTTCCCGGACGCACGGCGCTGTCAGGTCCGGCGGCAGGGGTAATTGCGGCGGGCGCAATCGCCAAGGCCGCTGGCTTCAGCCATGTGATTACCTGCGATCTTGGCGGCACTTCCTTCGATGTCTCGCTCATTGCCGATGGGCAAATGGCCCTGGCCGCGCAGGCGACGATTGACTTTGGCCTGGTGATCCGATCCCCGATGATTGAAATCACCACCATCGGTGCGGGCGGCGGTTCCATCGCGGCGGTGGATCGCGGTGGCCTGCTGCAAGTGGGGCCGAAAAGCGCGGGCAGTCGCCCCGGCCCGGTCTGTTATGGCCAGGGCAATGATCGCCCGACGCTGACGGATGCGAATTTGGTGCTGGGGCGGATCAATGCCGCGCGGCCGATTGGCGGCGCGCTCGCCAGCCTTGATGTGGCGGCGGCCAAGGCCGCCATTGAACAGCATGTTGGCGCGCCATTGGGCTTGGATGCCATGGCGGCGGCAGAAGCCATTCTGCGTGTGGCGAATGCGAAGATGGCTGGCGCCATCAGGCTTGTTTCCATCGAACGCGGGCTTGATCCGGCGCGGTTTGTGGCACTTCCCTTCGGTGGTGGTGGTGCGCTGCATGTTGGTGCCTTGCTGACCGAGGTCGGCTTGAAGGCCGCTTTGGTGCCACGCTTTCCGGGCGTTACCTCAGCACTTGGCTGCATCATCGCCGATGTGCGGCATGATCAGGTGCGCACGCTTAATCTGGATTTGGACAGTCTCGATCCCGCCGCGCTGGATCTGCATCTGGTGCGCGAAGCAAGCGCGGCTGTGGCGGTGGTACGCGATGCCGGCCTGCCGGTGGAGGCGATTGAAACCCTGTTTACGCTTGATATGCATTACGCCGGTCAGACGCATACCGTTGCCGTGCCCTTGCCCGTGACCGTGGCGGGCAATAGCACCGGCGTGACGCGAGCGATTGTGCGCGAGGCTTTTGAGGCCGCTTATCAACGCGCCTTCAGCCGCTTGCTGCCTGGATTGCCGGTGAGGATCGTGTCGCTCCGCAGTGCCGCGATTGGCAAGCGCCCGGCATTTGATCTGGCGGCACTCGCGCCTGGGCCTGATGCAAGCCTTGAAAAAGCAGCGCGTGGCGCGCGTCCCGTGTGGTTCGATGGCGCTTGGCATGAGGCACGCATTTATGCGCGGCTTGATTTGCCGGTGGGCGCAGAAATCCCTGGCCCCGCCATTCTGGAACAACCTGATGCAACCGTAGTGGTGGACCCTGGCCTGGTGGCGCGGGTGGATCGCTTTGGCAATCTGATTATCGAAAGGGCGTGATGATGGACAGCGCCATTCCCATCAGCGAAACCGCTTTGCTGCTCTGCGATTTGCAGAATGATTTCATCCACCCAAAGGGTGCTTATGCACGTGGCGGGCAAGGTGATGCGACCATCGCTGCACTGCCCGCACGGCTTGCGCCGCTGTGCGAAGCCATGCGCGCACAAGGCGGCTGGATCGCTTCCACCCATTTCACCTTGGTGCCGGGTAAGGGGGGCGAGCCCTTCATTGCGGAGCATCTGAAACAAATGCGGCCCTTTTTGCGCAAGGGGGATTTTGCGCCGGCATCCTGGGGCCAGGCTTTGGTGGATGAATTGGCGCCATCCGATCTGATGGTCGAGAAAATCGGCTATGATGCTTTCTGGAATTCGCGCCTGGAATGGGCCTTGCGCAAGGCCGGCATTCGCAAGCTATTGGTCGCGGGCATTGTTACCAATGGTGGTGTCGCTTCCACGGTGCGTGGCGCGCATGTGCGCGAATTTGAAGTCACGGTCTTGGAAGATGGCTGCGCGGCGTTTTCCGCTGGCGTGCATCAGGCGGCGATTGATGGGCTGCGTCCGGTCGCACGCATCAGCTCTATCGAACAGGCTTTGCAGGAAATAACGGGAAAGTAGGTCATGGATAAGTTTGGCATTGGTCAACCGGTACGGCGCAAGGAAGATGTGCGGTTGCTGACAGGGCGCGGCACCTATACGGATGACATGAACCGCGCTGGCCAGGCGCATGCGGTGGTGCTGCGTTCACCCCATGCGCATGCGCGCATTATTTCCATGGATATCAGTGAAGCGCGCGCTGCCCCTGGCGTGCTGGCCGTACTGACCGGGCATGACGCCATTGCTGATGGCGTTGGCGCGCTACCGGTGCAGGTGGAGGTCCCCGGCAAGGACAAGCCGCTTTTCGCCCCCACGCGCCATATCCTGCAAACCGAACGCGTGCGTTATGTGGGGGACCCGGTGGCTCTCGTGGTCGCGGAAACACGTGATCAGGCCATGGATGCTGCCGAGCTGATCCAGATTGACTATGAAACCCTGCCGAGCATCACGGAAACCGGCAAGGCGCTTGATGCTGACGCGCCGGTGATCTGGGAAGACCAGGGCAGCAATCTCTGCGTCCATTGGGATAGCGGCCGCGCCGCCGAAGCGGATGAGGCATTCACCAGGGCTGCGCGCGTTGTCTCGGTTGATCTGGTGCAGAACCGTATTGTCGGCAATCCGATGGAACCGCGTGTTGCCCTCGGTGATTGGGATGGGGAACGCTGGACGTTGGTTTCCCCTTCCCAAGGCGCGGTCAAGGTGCGCGATAATCTCGCGAAGCTGGTCTTCAACGTACCGCTCGAGAAAATCCGAGTCATTTCGCCCGATGTCGGCGGCGGTTTCGGCTTGCGCGGCAAGCTGTTTCCGGAAAGCGCCATGGTGCTTTGGGCGGCGCGCAAGCTGGGCCGCCCGGTGAAATGGCGCGCCGGCCGGACCGAGACTTTCCTGTCAGACCCGCATGGGCGGGATCATGTGACGCATGCCGAAATGGCCTTTGACGAAAACGCCAAGGCAATTGGCGTGCGCATCCGCACCCTCGCCGCCATGGGCGCCTATTTGCTGGATTTCGGCCCGCGCGTACCCACCATGGCGGGTGGGCGCATCAATGGCACGGTCTATGACCTTCAGGCCTTGAATGTGCAGGTGCGCTGCGTCTTCACCAATACAGTGCCGACCGATGCCTATCGCGGCGCTGGCCGGCCTGAAACCGCCTATGTGCTGGAACGCTTGTTTGACCAAGGCGCTGCGGCTTTCGGCATTGGGCGGGAAGAAATTCGCCGGCGGAATTACATTCGCCCGGATCAAATCCCCTATCGCAATGTCGCCGGCAATGTGATCGATTCCGGGCGCTTCGCGGAAACACAGGATATGGCGCTGAATTTGGCCGATTGGCAGGGCTTCGCCGCGCGCCGTGCGGAAGCGGCCAAGCACGGCAAGCTGCGCGGCATTGGGCTTGGCTATTTCATTGAAGCCTCGGGCGGGCAGCCTTTCGAATGGGCGCGTGTGGCGTTGACGCCTGAGGGCCGCGCCAAGCTGACGGTTGGCACCTTCAGCCATGGCCAGGGGCATGAAACGGCCTTTGCGCAAATCCTTTCGGAAAAGCTTGGTCTGCCCTTTGACGCCATTGATCTGGTCCAGGGAGATTCGGATGTGGTGCTGAAGGGCGGTGGCACGGGTGGATCACGGTCCTCACAAATGGGCGGTGTCGCCACCAGCCGTGCTGCGATGCTGATCATTGAAAAAGCCAAGCGCATTGCCGCGCATCTGCTGGAAGCGGGTGTGGCGGATATTGAATTCCTCAATGGCCGTTTCAGTGTGGCGGGGACGGATATCGCCACAAGCTGGCCCGCGGTGATTGCCGCCGCGCATGATCCCGCGCGCCTGCCGCCGGGTGAAACCCCGGGGCTTGACGAACAACTGACATATACGCGCGACACGGAATGCAATTTCCCCAATGGCTGCCACGTTGCAGAGGTTGAGATTGACCCGACCACTGGCGAAGTCACCATCGCCAATTACGCGGCTGTGGATGATGTCGGCGTGCCGATCAATCCCATGCTGGTGCATGGCCAATGCCATGGCGGCATCATGGCCGGCATTGGTCAGGCCATGCTGGAACATGCGCAATATGATCCGGAAAGCGGCCAATTCCTGACCGCGACTTTTCAGGATTACTGCATGCCACGCGCGGGCGATGCGCCTTCCTTCAATCTTGATCTGAATGTGGTGCCGTGCCCATCCAATGATCTTGGCGTGAAGGGCGCGGGTGAGGGCGGCGCTTGCGGTGCGCCGCCTGCCATCATCTCAGCGGTCTGTGATGCGATTGGCGTTGCGCATATTGATATGCCGATCACGCCAGAAGCCGTCTGGCGTGCCTTGCGTTCAAAACAAGCCGCCTGATTTAGTGTGTTGCCCATTCACCTTAGTTCATGGGCAACCCACTAAAAACTTGTTTGATCGCATTTTCCGGGCAGCCAAGCGCTTCCACTTGGCTCGAAAATGCTTAGCCAGCCGGCCGCACGCCCCAAGGATAGGGCATGCTGCCCTGGGCAAGTCCGGTGATGCTGCGCCGCCAGGCGCTGCGGATGCGGAATTGGCCGAGCGGGATGGTGGCCACATCATCCTGCGCGCGCTTGTTGATCTCATCCGCCAGCGCCTTTTGCCGCGCGGCATCCGGCGCATCGAACCAGGCCTGGATGCGTTCCTGCATCGCTGGGCTGTCATACCAGCCAAACCAGCCGGTCGCGCCCGGCCCTTTCACCAGCGAACTCACCGCAGGGTTCAGATACGCCAGCGATGAACCATAAGTGTGGAAAATACTCCACCCACCGCGATCGGCGGGTTCGGTGCGCACACGCCGCTGCACCACCGTGCCCCAATCCGTTTCCGCCAATTCCACATTCATGCCAATGCGGCGCAACCGATCCGCCGTGACTTGCCCATGCGGGCCAATCAGCGGGAAATCGGTCGGGTTGATGATGACCACCTTCTCCCCGTTGTAGCCACTCGCCTGCAGCGCGGCGCGCGCGCGATCCAGGCTGCGCGGCGGGGCATTGAGTTCCGACAGATTCTCAACGCCATAAGGCGTGCCGCAGGGAAACAGGCTCCGGCATTCCTGCCAAACGCTGCGATCATCACCGAGCGTGGAGCGCATATAATCTGTCTGATCCACCGCCAAAGCCACCGCCTGTCGCACGCGCAGATTATTGAAGGGCGCTTGCAGGTGGTTAAGGCGCATGATGCTCATGAGCCCAGTTGGGTTCAGAATGCCCACTTCGATATTGCGGTTGCGCTGCAGCGTTGGCACCAGATCGGCCAAGGGCTGTTCCAGCCAATCAATCTCGCCTGATTGCAAGGCGGCTGCTGCCGTCGCGGGGTCGGGCAGGATATGCCATTCAATGCGCGGGAAATGCGCAACCTTGCCGCCGGACGCCCAATCGGATGGTTCATCGCGCGGGCGATAGCGGTCATTCCGCGTATAAGCCACGCGACTGCCAGAGACGAATTCATCGCGCATGAAGCGATAGGGGCCGCTGCCGATAACTTCGCTGATTTGCGTGCCGGCATCGGTCTTGGCCAAGCGTTCCGGCATGATGAAAGGCACATTGGAATCGGGCTTCGCCAGCGCATCCAGCAGAAGCGGGAAGGGGCGCTTCAGGCGAATTTCCAGCGTGCGATCATCCGCGGCGCGCCATTCCTCCACCTGGGCTGCCAGGATTTGCCCGAAAGGATCACGCCGCGACCAACGCGCGAGCGATGCCGCGCAATCCGCCGCACGCACAGGCTCCCCATCGTGGAAGAATAAGCCTTCACGCAGCCTTATGCGCCATACGCGACCATCGGCGGAAACCTCATGCCCGGCTGCCATTTGCGGGCGCGCGCGCTGCTGGCCATCCACGGCGTAAAGCGTGTCATAAACATGATAGCCATGCATTTGCGTGACAATCGCGCTGGTCCAGATGGGATCCAGCGCGGTCAGATTGGCCTGCGGCACGAAGCGCAGCGTGGCGGTGCGTGCGGGCTGCGCCAGCGAAGGCGCGGCAAAGCCAGAGGCCCCGGCAAGCGCCACGGCCCCTTGCAGCAAATAACGACGTTTCATGGGCGTTTCCTTTGTTGTGGTTTACGCTTCGGCGATGGCCGCACTCCAGGGGCTCATCACATCGGTAATGCCGGTGCGCTGCCCATCCGCGCCGATCTGGATCAGATTGGGGCAGGCGAAATTCACCGGCAGCACCGCGTGTTCGACTTCAGTCACCTCATCCTCGGCGGCCAGCGCGGCCAGGGTTTCCGCACCAAGCCGGATATCCGCGGTGACACCTTCGGGGGCCGAGACATCAAGCCTTGGATGATGCGCCGCCTGTTCCGGTTCCATGCCAAAATCGGCAACAAAAGACAGCATCTGGAAGACGGAAGCCATGATGCGCCGCCCACCGGAAGCGCCCGTGGCAAGCACGGGCTTGTCACCCTCGGCCGCAATAACGGGGCACATATTGGTCAAAGGCCGCTTGCCCGGCGCCAGCGCATTGGCGGCTTCGGGGCGCGGGTCGAACCACATCACGCCATTGTTCATGAGCACGCCCGATTTCGGCAGCACCACACGGCTGCCCATGCTGGACAGCAGCGTGGTGGTCATGGCGACCATCATGCCGTTCTTATCGGCGACCGTCAGATGGGTGGTGCAGGATTCGGCCGCCTTCGGTTCCGCATCCCCAAGCCCCGCCAAGCGTTCGGCGTAGGCAGCGCGCATCACGCGCGCCAATTGCGCATACCAGGCGGCCGAAGGCGCCTTGCCGGAGAAATCCGCACCCTTCATGCCTTCCAGCACGCGCATCAGCGTGGGCGCCGCAGTCAGCCCATTGGCCAGGAATAGCCGTTTGCCGCGCCAGGCGGCTTCCAGTGCCGGCAGCACACGCGCCTTGCAATGCGCCAAATCCTCGGCGCTGACAAAGGCGCCCATGTCCTTGCAATCCGCGGCAATGGCAGCGGCGATATCGCCCGTGTAGAAATCAGTGAGGCCCGCATGCGCCAGACGTTCCAGCGTGGCGGCCAGATTGCCCTGCTGGAAGAAGCCCGGCGATCCCTGATAGGGCGCCACAGGCGGCAGCCCGCCCGGCAGGTAGATGCGCGCGGACTCTGGATAAAGCTTCAGCACGGATGCCGAATTGGCCACTTTCAGCGTGGTGAACCAATCCTGCGCCAAGCCGCGCTTGGCGAGTGCCACCGCCGGCGCCAGCACATCCTTGATCGGCATGCGGCCATGGCGCGCATGCAATTCCATATAGCCCGCAACGGCGGAGGGGATGGCGAAGGAAAGCGGGCCATGCACATTGCGGTCTTCCAACACTTCCGGCCAGGTGAACAAATCCGCCTTCATCTTGCCGGTCATGGGGAAGGCGGAAGGCTTCAAGCCGCGCGGGGAAACCGGGCCGAAATCAAAGGTCTCGGCCGCGCCGCCCGGTGACATCACCTGCGCGAAGCCAATGCCGCCCAAGCCGCTATTCCAGGGCTCCAGCGTCGCCAGCGCAAAGGCCGTGGCTACCGCCGCATCGGCTGCCGTGCCGCCGGCTTCCAGAATGGCCACACCCGCTTCGGCGGCGCCGCGCGCCTGGGACGCCACCATGCCCTTGCGGCCAGAGGCTGCGGGCTTCGTGACGTGCCAATGCTGGGAAGTGTGACGCGGCGGGGTCCAGGCCATGATCGGGTTTCCTCGGGTTTTTGCGCCCCTAGCCTTGCGCCGCTTGGGCCTTCCGGCAAGCCCCCGCCCCGTTTGCTCCGCCGTGCCTTTCCTTTTATGGAACTCTCCGGATTCTACGGGCGGGCCAAGAACCGCCCCTGTTCGGGAGCGCGCCAATGTCTGCATCAAAGGGGCTTTTTGTTGCCCCCATTCTGAAGAATTTCATTGAAACCGAAGCCCTGCCCGGCACGGGCGTGGAACCAGCCCGCTTCTGGGACGCAATGGAACGCACGCTGCGTGAGATGGTGCCGACCAATGCCGCGCTGCTCGCCAAGCGCGACGCCCTGCAAGAAAAGATTGATGCCTGGCACCGCGCCAACCCCGCCAAGCCGATTGATCAGGCGGCCTATACCGCCTTCCTAGAGGAAATCGGCTATCTGCTGCCGGAACCCGCGAGTGTGACCGTCGCGACCACCGACGTGGATGCGGAAATTGCCTCCATGGCCGGGCCGCAGCTTGTCGTGCCGGTGTCCAATGCGCGCTATGCGCTGAATGCGGCCAATGCGCGCTGGGGCAGTCTGTATGATGCGCTTTACGGCACGGATGCCATCCCCGGCACCGCTTCTGGCAAGGGCTATGATCCGGAACGCGGCGCCAAGGTGATTGCCTATGCGCGCGGCGTGCTGGATAGCGCCGTGCCGCTCGCCAAGGGATCTCATAGCGATGCCACGGGCTACCGCATTGAAGGTGGCGCCTTGGAAGTGACGTTGAAGGATGGCAGCAAAACGGGCCTCGCGCGGCCTGGCCAATGCGTGGGCTATCTGGGCGAACCGCATGCAGCGTCTTCGCTGCTATTCGTCAATAACGGCCTGCATCTTGAAGTGCGCCTTGATCGCGCGCATCCGATTGGCAAGACCGATCCGGCGGGCATTGCCGATGTTGCCTTGGAAAGCGCGCTGACCACCATCCAGGATTGCGAAGATTCCGTCGCCGCCGTGGATGCGGAAGACAAGGTTGCTGTGTATCGCAATTGGCTTGGCCTGATGCGCGGCGATCTGGAAGCGAGTTTTGAGAAGGGCGGCAAGACGATGGTGCGCCGCCTGAACCCGGACCGCGTGTTTCAGCGGCCGGCCGGCGGCGCCATCACGCTGCATGGCCGTTCGGTCATGCTGGTGCGCAATGTCGGCCACCACATGATGATTGATGCGGTGAAGCTGGATGGGGCGGAAGTGCCTGAAACCATTCTGGATGCCTTCTGCACATCGGTCATTGCCATGCATGATATTCGCGGCAAGCGGCTGAATTCGCGCGCCGGCAGCGTTTATATCGTGAAGCCAAAGATGCATGGGCCGGAAGAAGTGGCCTGGGCGGATACGCTTTTCGCCCGCGTGGAGGACGCGCTGGGCTTGA
>JBIIGZ010000059.1:0-17974 GCA_044236185.1 Roseomonas sp.
TGACCAGCGCTTCCAGCCCCGCCGCACGAGACGCCCAATCCTTGTAGTCCATGCCCTTGGGCGCACCCATGCCAAGATGGATATTCCCATCCCCGGCATGGCCTATCATGAACAACTCGCCTTCTGGCCAGCGCGCCACCAATTCCTTTTCAACGCGGGCCAGAAAGCGCGGCACGGCTGAAACCGGCACGGCGGTATCGGTGCCGACATAAGGCCCGTTGCGGCGCTGGCAATCCGGGTAATCTTCCCGAATGCGCCAGAAGCCGGCGCGCTGATCCTCATTCGCGGCCAGCACGGCATCGGTGCAATCACCGGCTTCCGCCGCTTCCGCCAGCGTATCTTCCAGCATTTCCTTGAGCGGCACGGCAGGATGCGCGGCGGCGATTTCCACCATCACATACCAGGGGCTTTCAAGCGCCATCGGCATGCGGGTGCGCAGCCCATGACGTTCCACCACCTGCATGCATTCCTTGCGGATCAATTCAAAGGCAATCACATCCGCGCCCGATTCCAGCATGCGCGACAAAAGCGACAGCGCCGCATCGGGCGATGGCACGGCGACAAAGGCGGTCTCAACCCGCTTCAAGGCCGGCACCAGGCGCAAGGCGGCAGCCGTGATGATGCCAAGCGTGCCTTCACCACCCAGGAACAAATGGCGCAAAGCATAGCCGCTATTGTCCTTGCGCACCCGGCGCAAATCATTCAGCACGCGACCATCGGGCAGCACCACTTCAAGCCCCAGCACCAGATCGCGCGCATTGCCCCAGCGAATGGTGCGAATGCCGCCCGCATTGGTGGATAGCGCCCCACCCACCATGGCCGAGCCCTGCGCGCCCCAGGAAAGCGGGAAAAGCCGCCCCGCCGCCGCGGCCGCTTCCTGCACATTTTGGATGATGCAACCCGCTTCCGCGACCAGGGAGAAATCCTTGGCATCCACATCGCGGATGCGGTTCAGCCTCTCAAGGCTCATCACCACTGCGGGCGGGCCGTTATCCTGCACCACCGCCCCGCCACAAAGTCCGGTGCGCCCGCCAGCCGGCACAATCGCCAGCCCGACGGCGGCGCAGGCGCGGATAGCGGCCGAAACCTCCTCAACCGAGCCCGGGCGCAGCACGGCGCGCGGCGTGCCGCGATAGGTTCCGCGCCAATCGACCGCATAGGGGGCGATATCGGCATCCTCAATGAGGCAATTCTTCGGCCCCACGATAGGGGCGAGCAATTCGGCTGCGTTCATGGGGGAATACTTCCCCTGTTAAGCGCTACCGTCAAACAGGGTGCTTGACTGGCCTCATCATGGGCTTCAAGCACAGGGCAGAAGCCGGAAAGGGATAGATCATGGCGCGTTTTCTGAAGCGGGGCCGGGATGCGGATGCGGTGGCGGAAGATGACGCCAAGGTGCGCGCCACGGTCGAAAACATCCTGGCCGATATCAAGGCGCGCGGTGATGCTGCGGTGCGGGAGCTTTCCATCCGCTTCGACAAATGGGACCGGCAGAATTTCCGCCTGAGTGAGGGCGAAATCCAGGCCTGCCTGGATCAACTCACGCCGCGCGACCTGGAAGATATCCGCTTTGCGCAGACCCAGGTGCGCAATTTCGCCGAACATCAAAAGGCGGCGCTCCGCGATATTGAGGTGGAAACCCTGCCCGGCGTAGTGCTCGGCCATCGCAATATCCCGGTCAATTCGGTCGGCTGCTATGTGCCGGGTGGCAAATATCCGCTGCTCGCTTCCGCCCATATGTCGGTGGTCACGGCCAAGGTCGCGGGCTGCAGGCGCATCATCACCTGTGCGCCGCCTTTTGAAGGCCGGCCCGCCCCCGCCATTGTAGCGGCGCAGCACCTGGCTGGCGCGGATGAGATCTATTGCCTGGGCGGCATTCAGGCGGTGGGCGCCATGGCGCTGGGCACCGAAAGCATCGCGCCTGTGGATATGCTGGTCGGTCCCGGCAATGCCTTTGTCGCCGAAGCCAAGCGCCAGCTTTATGGCCGCGTCGGCATTGATCTTTTCGCCGGCCCGACCGAGACCCTGATTATCGCCGATGAAACCGTGGATGGTGAAATCTGCGCGACCGACCTGCTTGGTCAGGCGGAACACGGCCCGAATTCACCAGCGGTGCTGCTGACCACTTCCGAAAAACTGGCGCGCGAGACAATGGCCGAGATTGAGCGCCTGCTCACCATCCTGCCGACGGCCGCCATCGCGCGCAAAGCCTGGGAAGATTATGGGGAAGTCATTATCTGCGACAGCGAAGATGAAATGGTGGCGGAAGCCGATCGCATCGCATCCGAACATGTGCAGGTGATGACCCGCGATCCGGATTATTTTTTGCAGCACATGACGAATTACGGCGCCTTGTTCCTGGGCCCGCGTACCAATGTTTCCTATGGCGACAAGGTAATCGGCACCAACCATACTTTGCCCACGAAAAAATCCGCGCGCTATACGGGCGGGCTTTGGGTCGGCAAGTTCATGAAGACCTGCACCTATCAGCGCGTACTGACCGATGAGGCTTCCACCATGATTGGCGAATATTGCTCTCGCCTTTGCATGCTGGAAGGTTTTGCGGGCCATGCGGAGCAGGCGAATATCCGCGTGCGCCGGTACGGCGGGCGCAATATTCCCTATGCCACCGCAGCCGATTGAAAGCGGGCGGCGCCCCAGGTGACTGAAGCGCCGCCGCTCCGCATCGCCCTATTCACGCTGGAAAGCCTCACGAGCAATGCCGCTGTACGCGCCTTTGTTGAAGCACATGCGGCTGAGCTGGTCCTGATTGGGCGATCCAAACCTTATCGCGCTTCGGCCGGCGGCGCCTTCGGGCAATTCTGGCGGCATCTACGCCGCTCTGGCCTGCGTTTTTTGCCCTATCTCTTCGTCAATTTCGTGCTGCCTGCCCTGGTAGCGCAGTTGCGCGGTGGGCAGGGCTTGGCGGATGTGGCGCGCATGCGCGGCATTGCGCTGCTGGAGGTTCAGGATGTGAATGCCGCCGCCTGTCACGCGGCATTGCGGGCAGCGCGGCCTGATGTGATTCTGTCCTTTCATTTCGATCAGATTTTCACGCGGGAAACGCTCGCTCTGGCGCCGCTGGGGGGCGTGAATATCCACCCATCATTGCTGCCGCGCCATCGCGGCCCCATCCCAGCCTTTTGGGCCTTGCAGGAAGGGCCGGGGGCGACGGGTGTCAGCATCCATCGCATCGCCGCGCGCATTGATGCCGGCGAAGTGCTGGCACAACGCGCGCACGCTTTGCCGCCGGGTGTTTCCGCCTCCACCGCCGCGCGGTTGCTGCATGACGCGGCCTTGCCGATGATCAGCGACGTGTTGCGCGCTTTCGCGGCGGGCAAAGCTGAGGGGGTTGCACCGCCAATCTTGCCCTATTGCGGCTTTCCCAGCGCTGCCGAGATTCGTGCCGCGCGCCGGCCGGGTGTGCGGCTGGTCCGCTTCGCGGATTGGCGCGCTGCGCTTGGCTTGTGATACCAGCGACAAAGACGCTTCAGGAATTGCCACCATGGATTTGCCCCGCACCCCTTCCTTTCGCCTTGATGGCCGCCGCGCGCTGGTAACTGGCGCGGGCCGCGGCATCGGCCTTGCTGCCGCCGCCGCACTCGCTGATCAGGGCGCGCATGTCACGCTGCTGGCCCGCACCGCCCACGAGGTTGAAGCCGCAGCGTCGGCCATCCGCGCCAAGGGTGGTGTTGCAGAGGCGCTGGCCCTGGATGTGAATGATCTGGCGGCGACGGAAGCAATGATCACGGCAGCCGAACCCTTCGATATTCTGGTGAACAACGCCGGCACCAATCGCCCCAAGCCCTTCACCGATGTCACGCCGGATGATTTCGATGCGGTGATGGGGTTGAATGTGCGCGCGGCGTTCTTTCTCGCGCAGCAGGTCACCAAGCGACTGCTGGCCGCCAAGCGCCCTGGTTCCATCATCAATGTCTCATCCCAGATGGGCCATGTCGGCGCGCCCAATCGGACGATCTATTGTGCTTCCAAATGGGCGATTGAGGGGCTGACCAAAGCCATGGCCGTTGAACTCGCGCCGCATGGCATTCGCGTGAATACGCTCTGCCCCACCTTCATCGAAACGCCACTGACAAAACCCTTCCTGGCCGCGCCTGGCTTTCGGGAGCAGGTGGAAGCCAAGATCAAGCTTGGCCGCGTCGGACAGGTGGAAGATCTGATGGGCGCGATCCTATTACTGGCAAGCGATGCCGGCGCGCTGATGACGGGTTCAGCCTTGCTCGTGGATGGCGGCTGGACAGCGGATTAACGCAGGCAACCAGCCGCCAAGTTCCTCTCACTCGGCTGGCAATTACTCCAACACGGCCTCGGTCTTGCGCTTGATCAGGTCGAAATCAATCTTGGCGCCAAGCCCAGGTCCCGTTGGCGCATGCAGCATGCCGTTCTTATCCGGGTGGAATTCCTCGGCCAGGCCATAGCGATGCGCGCCATCGGGCAGCAGCACCTCAAACCAAGTGGTGTTTGGAATTGCCAGGGCCAGATGCAGATTGGCCAGATTGTTCAGCGAATTGCCGCTGTGGTGGATTTCGTAATTCATGCGGAAGGCTTCCGCCAAATGCGCGGTTTTCAGCATGGTGGTGAGACCACCCTTATTCGGGATATCGCCGCGCAAATAATCCGTCGCCTGCTGCGTGACCCAAATCGGATAAGTATCCAGCCCGCCAGCCGGATATTCCGTTGCCATGATCGGGATATTCAGCTTCTGGCGTAGCTTCACGTAAGACAGAATATCCTCATCCGCCAACGGATCCTCATACCATTTATAGCCCATTTCCTGGATCGCGAGGCCAACCTTCAAGGCGCCGTAGTAATCATAGCTCCAGGTACTATCCAGCATGATGGGGTAATCATCGCCCACAGCCTTGCGCACGGCTTCGCACACCTTGATGTCGACCTCCGGCACGGTCGGCGGATGGATCTTGTAGGCGCACCAACCATTTTCCTTGTAATACAGCGCCTGTTCCACATAGGCCGCCGTATCAGGCAGTAACTGAGAACTGGCATAGGTGCCGATGGATGTACGCTGCGTGCCCATCAACGCATGCACCGGCAGCCCGGCGATCTTGCCCGCCAAATCCCAAAGCGCGACATCCGCCGCACCGATGCAGCGATAGGATACATTGCGCGAAAGCTTCAGCATCCGCCCATGCAGTCTTTCGCGTTCCAGCGGATTGGCGCCCATCAGCAGCGGCTTGATCCAGCGCATCAATTGCGGCCCATCCATCGAAGCCGGATTGGACGCGGTGCCCAAAAACGCATGGCCTTCATGCCCAGCATCAGTGCGGATGCGGAGCAAGCCAAGATTGCTCAAGGGCTGCGTGAAAGACCCAACATGGTAGCTGGTGCGTGGGATGTTGTCCCAGGTGAAAATGGTCAGCGAAACATGATCTATTTTCATGGCGTTCCCCTTGCCGGCGTCATCGCGCCTTTGGACGGAATGTTCCGCCGTTTTGCCCGTAAGGTCTAGCCTTCTGCCATTGCCCGCACCTCAGCGGCGCTGATGCCCTTCTCCCGCAGCGCCCGCAGGCTTTCCGCACCATCGCGCTTCGCAAGCCTTCGCCCTGTCGCGTCACGCATCAGCGCATGATGTGCATATCGCGGCGCGGGCCAGCCCATCAGCGCCTGGATCAGCCGGTGCAAATCGGTCGCCGGCTTCAGATCATCACCGCGCGTCACCAGCGTGACACCTTGCAGCGCATCATCATGCGTGACGCAGAGATGATAGGATGCCGGCACATCCTTCCGCCCCAGCACGACATCGCCGAAAACCTCTGGCCGGCATCTGTGCCAGCCCTGATGTTCCTCATGCGCCTGCAAGGGTCCATCCACGGCCTCACAAGCGCGCGCCATGTGAAGACGCAGCGCATAGGGCTGCCCCACAGCGATGCGGCGCGCCGCCTCGGCTTCCGGCAAAGCGCGACAAATCCCGGGATAAAGCGGCCCATCCGGGCCTTGTGGCGCAGCACCCGCCGCCGCCACTTCGCGCGCAATATCGGCGCGGGTGCAAAAGCAGGGATAGACCAGGCGGCGTGCCGCCAGCGCATCCAAAGCCTCACGATACTCTGCGAAATGCGCGGATTGCCGGCGCGGCGCTTCATCCCAATCAAGGCCCAGCCAGCGCAAATCCTCCAACAGCGCCGCCTCATATTCTGGGCGGCAGCGCGTGGTATCAATATCCTCGATCCGCAGAAGAAAGCGCCCACCCGTGGCGCGCGCGCGACGCCAGGCGAAAAGCGCGGCGCGCGCATGGCCCAGATGCAGAAACCCGGTCGGGCTTGGCGCGAAGCGTGTGATTTCAGGCGTTGCATCCATGGCTTCCGCCGGGTAGCGGGCGATGCGCATCGCAAGCAAGGGGAGAATCCCACATGGCAGCATTGGAAGGCCCGCAATACGGCCCGGCTTCGGGCGGCAAGCCCGATTCTCTTGTCCTGCTGCTGCATGGCGTGGGTGCCGATGGCTTTGACCTGATTGATCTGGCCCCGGTCTGGGCGGAAGCCCTGCCCCGCACGCTCTTCATCGCGCCCCATGCGCCCTTCCCCTTCCAGGGTGCGCCCTTCGGCCGGCAGTGGTTCGATATTATGGACCGCACGCCGGCGCGGCTTGAAGCGGGGCTGCGCCATGCCGCCGGCATCCTTGGTGACTTCACCCGCGCGAAGCTGGCCGAACTTGGCCTTGGCGGAGACCGGCTGGCGCTGATGGGCTTCAGCCAAGGGGCCATGGTCGCGCTTTTCGCCGGGCTGCGCGGCGCGGTGCCTGCCCCGGCCTGCATCCTCGCCTATTCCGGCGCGCTGTTGGGGCCGGAAAGCTTCGCTGCCGAAATCACAGCACGCCCGCCCGTGCTGCTGGTGCATGGCGAAGCGGATGAGGTTGTGCCCGCCATGGCCAGCCGGCAGGCCGCACGGGCCTTGCAGGCCGAAGCGGTGCCACATGAATTGCTGCTCCGCCCCGATCTCGGCCATGGGCTGGATGATGCCGGGTTGGCCGCCGGCACTGCGCTGCTGGCGCAGAGCCTTGGGACTATGACAGCCGGGTGAAACCTGCCCCGGATGGCTTGCGGCGCGGTGCGGCGCATGCCATGACTTCGCCATTACGCGGCGGCGCCACTATATCTGGGGCCCTTCCGCCGGGCAGAGCCCCTGAATGATGTGGCGCCTCGCTGGAAGGAGCGAGGCTTGCCAGATGGCGGTCACTTCGCGGGGGCGCATGCCTATCCCGCGCTGGTCCTGAATGCGGATTTCCGTCCGCTTTCCTATTTTCCCCTGTCCATTTGGTCCTGGCAGGATGCGATCAAGGCTGTCTTTCTGGACCGTGTTTCGGTGCTCAATGAATATGATGTGGAAGTGCATTCGCCATCGCTGGCGCTCCGCCTGCCCAGCGTAATTGCGCTCAAGGAATTCATCCCCGCCGCGCGGCGCCCGGCCTTCACCCGCTTCAACGTGTTTCTGCGTGACCATTTTGAATGCCAATATTGCGGCGGCGGCTATCCCACGCCGGATCTGACCTTTGACCATGTGATCCCCCGTTCGCGCGGCGGGCGCACATCCTGGGATAATGTGGTTACCGCCTGCGGACCGTGCAATTTGCGCAAAGGCAATCGCCTGCCGCGCGAATGTCAGATGATCCCGCGCCAGGCGCCGCGCCAGCCTACAAGCTGGGAATTGCAGGAAAATGGCCGGTCCTTCCCGCCAAATTATTTGCATGAAAGCTGGCGGGATTACTTATACTGGGACAGCGAATTGGAGAATTGAGCCTAGCCCTTAGCGCGTTTCCGGCCGCAATGATTTCTCGAGCGATTGTGAGTAACGGCTCATGGCAAAGCACAGCACGAAATAGACAAAGGCTGCGAAAAGATAAGCCTCAGTTGGGAAGCCAAGCCAATTCGGATCACCAAGTGCAGCGCGCAGCGTTGTGAAGAAGTCAAATACGCCAATCACCACCACCAGCGTCGTGTCCTTGAACAGCCCGATAAAGGTATTGACCTGAGAGGGAATGGTGATTGTCAGCGCCTGCGGCAGGATGATCAGGCGCATTTTCTGCCAGAAGCTCAGCCCGATGGCATCCGCGGCTTCATATTGCCCCCGCGGCATGGCTTGCAGCCCGCCGCGCACAACTTCCGCCATGTAAGCTGCGGTGAACAGCGTATAGGCCACCAGCACGCGCATCAGCCGATCAATCGTGACCCCTTGCGGCATGAAAAGCGGCAGCATGATCGCCGCCATGAACAGCAGCGAAATCAGTGGTACGCCGCGCACGCATTCGATGATGGCGGTGGAAAACCAGCGCACCAGCGTCAATTCACTGCGCCGGCCAAGCGCCAGCAGGATCGCCAGCGGATAACCCAGCGCCAAGCCATAAACCGCGATGATGCCGGTGATGGCGAGCCCGCCCCATTGCCGTGTCTGCACGAAGGGCAGCCCAAATACACCGCCCTGCATCAGTAGCCACATCGCAGGCGCTGCAATCGCCCAGCCCAGCAACAGCCAGCGCCCCCAAAAGCGCCGAATGGTGGAAAGCAGCACCATGAAGACCAGGATCACAATCATGGTCGCGGGGCGCCACCGTTCCTCAAAAGGATAAAGGCCAAAAATGGAGAACCAGAATTTCTCACGCACAAAGGCCCAGCAGGCACCGCCCGCGGCGCGACACGCCTGCGCGTTGCCATTCCAGGTCGCATTGGTCACTGCCCAGGACCAGAAGGGCGGCACCGCGACATAAAGCACGGCAATGCAGGCCAGCGTGAGCAGCGTATTGAGCGGCCCAGCAAAGCACGCCTTGATGAAAGCCTGCACCTTTTCGGCGAAACTCGGTCCGCGCGGCGCGGATTGGGTAGACATCGCGGCCGACATCGGATCAACGCTCCTTCAAAAGGGCGACTTTGGCATTGTACCAATTCATCAGCGCCGAGGTGACCAGGCTGATGATCAGATAAACGGCCATGAAAACCGCAATCACCTCAATCGCCTGTCCGGTCTGATTGATCGAGGTATTGGCGACACTCACCAGATCCGGATAGCCGATGACGATGGCGAGTGAGGAATTTTTCGTGAGATTCAAGTATTGCGAAGTCAGCGGCGGGATGATGACGCGCAGCGCCTGCGGTAGGATCACCAGGCGCATGATGCGCCCGGGCGGTAGACCCAAGGCGCGCGCCGCTTCCCATTGGCCCTTATGAACGCTTTGAATCCCTGAGCGCACAATCTCCGCAATGAAGGCCGAGGTATAGACCACCAGTCCCACGAGCAACGCAAAGAATTCCGGCGATAGTGCAAGCCCGCCCTCAAAATTGAATCCCGTGAGTTCCGGCCATTCCACAATCGGCACGAAACCGAAAGCCATTCCCAGGGCCGGAAAGCCGAATAGCATCAGCAGCCCAGGCAATAGCGTGGCGCGCCGATCCCCGGTTGCGATTTGGCGTGCGCGTTCGCGCCGCAACAGCAGCCACCAGCCAATCGCCCCAAGCAAGGCGGCCAGCAAAAAGATCAACAAGGCCGTATCGGCCATCAGCCCGGGGATCTTCATGCCGCGCTGGGACAGGAACACGCCGGGCAGTGGGTTCAGCGCCTGCCGTACGGAGGGAAGCTGCAACAGCACCGCATGCCAAAACACCAATTGCAGCACCAGGGGCGTATTGCGAATGACCTCAATATAGCCACCCACCAGGCCGCGCAGCAGCGGGTTCGAAGAAAGCCGCGCAAGGCCAAGCAGAATGCCAAACACCGTGCAAAGCGCGATGCCGACAATGGCGACACGTAACGTATTCAAAAGCCCAACTGTCAGCGCCCGGCGATAGGTATCGGCCGGCGTATAGGGGATCATGTATTCGCCGATGGGAATGCCGGCTGAACGGTCCAGAAAACCGAAGCCAAATTGCAGCCCGCGCGCCGCCATATTCGTTTGCGCATTGGACCAGAACCACCAGCCAAGCAGCACCACCGCCACCAGGAGCCCGGCCTGGATAAGGAGCCCGCGGCGCGATCCCGGCAAGGGAATGATGCCCCGCGAAGACGGTATGGCAGAGGGTAAGCTCATGCGGCGGATTCCAGCGGCGACACAAGGCAGGAAAGAGTGGTGACTGTTTGCATCACCCACCACCCAGAAATATCGCCGCGCGCCATGACAGCGCGCGGCCTTGGGTCACGCCAAAAAATCAGCGCGCCGGCGGCGCATAAAGCAGGCCGCCGCGGGTCCAGATATTGTTCATCCCACGCTCGAGGCCGAGCGGCGTATTGGTACCGAGGTGACGTTCAAAAATCTCACCATAATTGCCGAAGGTGCGGATAATGACGCGCGCAAAATCAGCACGGGCGGCGCCAATGCTCTCTCCCATATTGCCTTCAACGCCAAGCAGACGGCGGATCACAGGGTTGGTCGCGGTGGTGGCGATCTGTTCCACATTGGCCTGCGTGATGCCCATTTCTTCGGCGTCAATCAGGGCGAAGGTGGTCCAGGCGACGATATTCGTCAGTTCCTCATCACCCTGGCGGATGGTGACGGCCAGCGGTTCCTTGGACAGGCGCTCGGGCAGGATCACGTGATCGGCCGGGCGTGACAGCAAGGTGCGCTGGGCGGCGAGGGCGGCGAAGTCATTGGTGAACACATCGCAGCGGCCGCTATCATAAGCGCGGCGGATTTCATCCAGATCGGCGATCACCACCGGGGTGAACCGCAAATTATTGGCACGGAAAAAATCGGCGATATTGAGTTCCGTGGTCGTGCCCGGCTGCACGCAAACCGTGGCGCCATTCAATTGGCGTGCGCTGGTCACGTTCAGGCGGCGCGGCACCATGATGGCCTGACCGTCATAGAAGGTGATGGCCGGGAAGTTGAAGCGGTTCACATTGGAATCGCGCGTCAGCGTCCAGGTGGTGTTGTTGGACAGCACATCCACTTCACCGGAGGACAGAGCCGGGAAGCGGCTTTGCGTGGTGACGGGGACAAATTCGACCTTGCTCGGATCATTCAAGATGGTGATGGCGATGGCGCGGCAGACTTCCACATTGAAGCCGCCCCAGCGGCCCTGGCTATCCGGCACCCCGAAGCCCGGGTTGGACGGGCCCTGCACGCCGCAGCGAAGCGTGCCGCGCTGGCGGATCTGATCCAGGTCGCGCCCGGCAAGGGCTTCACCCACGCCAAACGTCAAGAAGGCCGCTGCCGCGGCCGCAAGAAACTTGAACTTCATTTGTGACTCCCTGTTCTCCCGAATTGCGGCCGCGAGGACGACCAAGTTCGCCTAATTGCGTGGCGGGGCTTCAATTACAAGGGAGCAACCTTTCAGAAATACAAGCAAATGTGAGGGTCTGCGCCGGGAATGACCAAAATCCGCGCAAAACAGTCATTTAGGGCCGCATAATGCGCCAAAGACGGCTACCCCGCGCCTAAGCGCGGGGGCCTTCGGCGCAGCTTACTTCACAATCGCGACCCGCAAAGCATTCGTCGTCCCCGGCGTGCCAAAGGGCACCCCGGCGGTCACAACCACCTCATCCCCACTTTTCGCGAAGCCTTCATGCTGCGCGGCGCGGGTGGCGCGTGCCACCATTTCCGTCATGGAATGGATTTCATTCACCTCCAATGAATGCACGCCCCAGATCAGCGCCATGCGCCGTGCTACGCCCGCGCTGGTGGTCAGCCCCAGGATCGGGCAATGCGGCCGCTCCCGCGCAACCCGCAACGTGGTGGACCCGGTGGAGCTGAAGGTCGCTATCACCTCGGCTTCGATCGTCTCGGCCACCTGGCGGGCGGCGGTGGCGATGGCGCCGGCGCTGGAGTGTTCCGGGCCAGGGCGCGCGGCATCGGTCAGACGGCGCCAATCCGGGTCTTGCTCCACCCGCGCCACAATGCGGTCCATCATATTCACGGCTTCATAAGGGTATTGCCCGGCGGCGGTCTCAGCCGAGAGCATCACCGCATCCGCGCCGTCAAACACCGCAGTGCCTACATCTGACACCTCGGCGCGGGTTGGGCTGGGCGCGGTGATCATGCTTTCAAGCATTTGGGTTGCCACGACAACAGGTTTGCCAAGCGCGCGGGCGGCGCGCACGATGCGTTTTTGGGCGAGCGGCACTTCCTCGGGCGGTAATTCCACGCCCAGATCGCCGCGCGCGACCATGACGCAATCGGTCAGCGCCATAATGGCATCAAGATTTTCCAGCGCCTGGGGCTTTTCCATCTTCACCATGATCCAGGCGCGCCCGGCGGCGATTTCCTTGGCCTCCGCCACATCTTCCGGGCGCTGCACGAAGGAAAGGCCGATATACTCAATGCCCTGATCCAGCACGAAGGCAAGGTCCGCGCGGTCCTTTTCGGTCAGCGCCGGGATGGGCAGGGCCACATCGGGCACATTGACCCCCTTGCGGTCCGAAAGCGGGCCGCCCACCACCACCTGGGTTTCCAGATGATCTGGACGTTTGTGGGTGACGCGCAGCCGGAGCTTGCCATCATCCAGTAAAAGCGTGGTGCCGATCTGCGCCGCGGCGATGATTTCCGGATGCGGCAGATTGACGCGCCTGGCATCGCCGGGGGTGGGGTTCAAATCCAGCTTGAAGCTCTGCCCCGATTGCAACTGCACCCGCCCCGCCTGAAAGCGCCCGACGCGAAGCTTCGGCCCCTGCACATCGGCCAATATCCCGATGGGGCGCCCCACCTTGGCTTCGACGGCGCGTATGGTGGCGATGCGCGCGGCGTGATCCTCATGGCTGCCATGGGAAAAGTTAAGCCGGAAGATATCCGCCCCGGCGCGGTGGAGCTTTTCGATCATCTCCGCACTGCTGCTGGCGGGGCCGAGGGTTGCGATGATTTTGGTACGGCGCCGGCGGCGCAGAACGGGGCGGGCCACCATGCGGGGCGCTCCTGTGCTTGGTTCAGAATGGGGTGGGGTGGGCACCAGATCAGGCCGCAGGCTTTCTGGCGTTAAGTTCAACGCCTTGGCGATTTCCGGAACACGATCCTCAGGGATGCGCTTCCATTGGGAAACGGCAGCGGTGGAAATGCCCAAGGCGGCGGCGATCTGCTTGACGGTGCCGCGCCGGGCGAGGAGGGCTTCAAGGGCTGGGTCGCGCATGGCGGCATCTTAGCAAAATTAAGCTTATATGCCACCCAAAATCAGCGCGACTTAACTTTTAAAAGTTAAGTCACCAGCAGCGCCCGAAAATCATTCACATTAGTCAGCGTCGGCCCCGTCACCACCAGATCACCCAGCGTCTGAAACAGGCGATAGCTGTCATGCGCGGCGAGCAAAGCGCGCGGATCGAGCCCAGCCGCGCGGGCGTGGGCCAGCGTGTCCGGGGTGGCGATGGCGCCGGCATTATCCTCTGACCCATCAATGCCATCCGTGTCGCCCATCAGCGCCCAAATGCCGGGGGCGCCGGCTAAAGCAAGGGCACAGCCGAGCAGACATTCGCCATTCCGCCCGCCGCGGCCGGGCTTGGGGCTGCGGATGGTGACTGTGGTTTCTCCGCCTGAAAGCAGAATGGCCGGGCCAGGCAAGGGATGGCTATGGATCGCGGCGGAACGGGCAATCCCGGCGAGCGCGGTGCCCAATTCCCGCGCCTCCCCTTCCAAAGCATCACCCAGAATCAAGGGCGTGAGGCCAAGTCCGCGCGCGGCAGTGGCGGCGGCTTGCAAAGCCATGGCCGGGGTCGCGATAAAGCGATAATCGGGTGTCCCAAGCCGAGGATCACCGGGTTTCGGGCTTTCCTCCAGCCCGGCGGCAAGATGCGCCATCACCGCTGCCGGTAACTGCATCCCGTAATGCGCCACCAGGGCGCGCGCATCGGCAAAGCTTGAAGGGTCCGGCACGGTGGGGCCGGAGGCGATCACACTCGGGTCATCCCCCGGCACATCGGAAATTGCGAGGGTCACCACGCGCGCAGGGTGCGCGGCGGCGGCCAAGCGCCCGCCGGAAAAGGCTGAAAGATGGCGGCGGATGCAATTCATTTCATGGATCGTGGCGCCGGAGGCCAGCAGCGCCTTATTCACCGCAATCAACTCCTCCAGCGTCAGGCCGGGGGCAGGCAGCGTCGTCAGCGAAGACCCGCCGCCTGAGACCAGAAACAACACCAGATCATCCGCCCCCGCGCCGCGCGCGACTTCCAGCAATGCCGCAGCAGCCTTGGCCCCGGCAGCATCCGGCACGGGGTGAGAGGCTTCCAGCACCCTGATCCGCCGCGTTGGGTAGCCATGGGCATAGCGGGTCACGACCAAGCCTTCGATCGGGGCATCGGGCCAAGCATCTTCCACCGCCGCGGCCATGACGGCGGCGGATTTCCCGGCGCCGAGCACAATCACCCTTCCGCGCGGGCGTTCCGGCAAATGCTGCGCCAGCACCTGGCGCGGATCGGCGCTGGCAATGGCCGCATCAAACACTTGGCGGAGCGCGGCGCGGGCGGATGCATCGGTGAATGCCATGGCAAGTTTCCCCTTTTTGGTTCATGTCCGAGGCGCAGCCGCACCTTGGACATGAACCAAACCTTGGTTTGATCGCATTTTCCGGTGATCCAAGCGACGCTGCTTGGCTTGAAAATGCTCAGGCGAGTATGGCGAAGTTGCGCCGAATGGGCCATCTATGGCGCGATGGATCAGGAGGCCCCCATGCCCGAAATCGACAAGGCAACCCAGACAGAGCTTGAAGCCGCTGCGTTCCGGCGGCTGGTGGAACATCTGCGCGGTCGGACCGATGTACAGAACATAGACATGATGAATCTGGCCGGCTTCTGCCGGAATTGCCTGAGTAAATGGTACCGCGCCGCAGCCGAGGAAAAGGGTCTGCCACTGACCGACCCGGAAGCGCGGGAGATCATCTACGGCATGCCCTATAAGGAATGGCAGGCGCAGTATCAGAAGGAAGCGAGCGCCGAACAGAAGGCGAAATTCGCGGCTTCCGGGCAGGGGCAACATTGATGGCCGGCGCACCCAAGGCTGGAGCATTTTCAAGCCAAGCGGAACCGCTTGGCTCACCGGAAAATGCGACCAAACATCAGGCAACAGATGCTTCGCCGCTTGCAAAAGCGGCGAAGCGATCTGTAGCCTCCGGCCTTCACACTGAGGAACGCAGAATGGCCCAGGCCCAGAGTAAGCAAGAAAATACGGAAGTTGGCGGCATCGCCAGCGAAAGGCTGCGGTCCATCGTGGAACGAATCGAGCGCCTGGAAGAAGAAAAAAAGGCACTGTCCAGCGACATCAAGGATATTTTCGCGGAAGCGAAATCAGCCGGCTTTGACGTGAAGGTGCTGCGCGCGGTGATCCGGCTGCGCAAGCAGGAACCAGCGGAAGTGGAAGAACAGGAAACGCTGCTTGATCTCTATCGCCGCGCGCTTGGGATGTAGAGAAGGGCGGCAATCAAGACTGCGCGGTTGGAGCGTTTTCAAGCCAAGAGGAATCACTCAGCGGCTCGAAAAACGCGACCAAACAAAAATCCAGCGCTGTTTCCGCGAACGCAGGACAACGGAAACAGCGCTATTCCGCTGCCGCGCGGCGCTGGCCCGCTCCGTTCCGGCTGCGGACATAATGATCCGTGCCGTAGCCAGGGTTATTCATGTAGAATTCATCGCGTGGGAAAACATCGGTCAACGGCGCTTCTTCGCGCGTCTGCCCCGGTAGCCATTGCAGCGGCGCACCCGCAAAAAGGCTCTCCCAATCGCTGAATTCCCGGTTGCCAGCACGCAAATGCGCCAGATGCGCGGGTTTTGCGAATTCCGCCGCAAGCTTTGCCGGGTCAAAGGGAATCGGTTCATTCGACCCGATCATGACCCCCGCCGGCATCAGCAATAAAGCATGGGGAAAGACAGCGGCGAAGGTTTGGACCGCGCGCTGCGTTGGTGTCCATTGAATGTAAAGCCCGCCCGGCGCCAAACGCCGCCGCGCCTGGTCAATGAATTCTGCGCTATACAGCAAGCCGGAATGTGACCCTTGCGGCAGAATCGCATCCGCTTCAATAATGTCGTAGCGCCGGTCTTCCTTGGCCAAGGTGCGCCGCCCATCGCCATATTCCATCTGCCAGCGCGGATCCTTGAACATGCGCGCGATGGGACCATCCGGGTAATGCTGCCCGATTTCTTCCAGCGCGGTCAGCACGGGCGCCACCAATTCAATGGCGCGAATTTGGCTTTCTGGGCGGATGCCGGCCGCCCAGGGCGTGCCGCCGCTGCCAATCCCAATCACCAGCACATCTTTCGGATCAGGATGGATCAGCGGCCCAACCGCGCCCAGGAATTGATGGATGGAAAGGAAGGGAATGCGCCCCTGGCTGAAGCCCTGGATGAAAAATGGGCCTTCTGCCACGCCATCCGCGCCCTTGCTGTCGCGGAAAAACGCCACGCCCGAACGATCTTCCGCCCAGGCCACCATATGGCCCGGCCCTTCCGCATGCATGCGCGACCAAAGCCCAGCATTGCCTGGCATGAGCATGAGCGCGAGCGCGGAGGCAATGGCAAGGCCGCCTTCGACAGGCCGCCGCCACCCCCCATGCCAAAGCCAGCCCAGCAGCAGCAACAGCGAAAGTGCCGCCAATAGTTTCAGCGTGCCCGCCGTACCCAGAAAATGCAGCGTGATCAGTCCAGTGAAAATGGACCCCGCCGCATTGCCGGCGATATTGGCCAATTGCACCCAACCAACCCGCGTGCCGACACTCGCCAAATCCTGCTGCACGGCGCGCTGCACGAAGGCGAAGGTCATGCCGATCAGGAAGGAAGGGGGCCCCACCACGACCACGGCCAGGAAGATGGTCATTGCCAGGGCGCCGCCATGCAGGCGCGAATGATCAACCGCCATCAGATCAGCAATGGGCGACAAAGGCAGGACAAGCCAAAGTGCGGCCAGCAACACTACCGCCAGCACAAAACCGGCACCCTGGGTGATGAAAAAGGCCGGGCGCGGGTCCTTCAGGCGGCGGACCATGCGCGCCGCCACCGCCATGCCAAGCCCATCAGCCAGCAGGAAAATCCCAAGTACAGTTGGGAAAAGATAGGCGTGGTATTGCCCAACCTGGCCCATGATGCGGACCCAGAGAATTTCCAGCGCCACAATCACATAGCCCGACAGAAAGACCAGAAAACACCAAAGCGGCAGGCTGCCGAAAGGTGCGTCGCCGTCCTTGGCGGCGGCGCTTGGCGCCGGCAGTGGCAGGCCACGAAGCTGCGGCAGGAGCGAGAGCGCCAGAACAGCGGCGAAAATCTCCAACCCTGCCGCCAGCCACAGCGCGCCGACAAAGCCAAGATTGCCAACCAGAAACCAGCCACCCAGCAGCGCACCAAGACCGGCACCAAAGGTGTTCAAGCCGTAAAGCAAGCCAATCCGTTCCGCGACAGTATCCAGCGCCGTTGACACCGCACGCGCCAATAGCGGCAGGGAAGCGCCCATCAGCGTGGTCGGCAGCACAAGCCCCGCAAAGCAGAGCGCGAAGATCATGGCAGGGTCATCCACTACCCCGGCCAGATCCGTCGCCAGCCAATCATACAAAAATGCCTTGGACAGCAGGGCAAAAATGCCAACGCCGATTTCCGCAATGGCAAAGCCGATCAGCGCGCGCGCCGGCGTGATGCGGTCAGCGATCTTGGCGCCAATGATTGAACCAATGCCAAGCCCGGCCAGGAAGGCGCCCACCACCAGCGCGGCAGAAATTGTGTCGGAACCGGCAAAAATGCCGAGCATCCGCTGCCAGACAATCTGACACAGCAGCGCGGCAAAGCCAGACGCAAAAAAGGCAACGGCCAAACGAGGCATGACCGGAAAGCTCCCCCAAAGGCGGCCTTTGATCACCGCATTGTTATTGGTGGCGGCAAATTACGGCGAAATTACCGCATGGCAAGTGCCCATCTTGCCCGAAGCCGTCCCTCGGCGCAGGCTGCGCCCCATAACGCCAAGTGGAGAGTCGGCAATGAATGGTGCGGAAAGCCTGGTCCATACACTCATAGGTAGCGGGGTTGATGTGTGTTTCTCCAACCCCGGTACGAGTGAGATG
>JBIIGZ010000060.1:0-17963 GCA_044236185.1 Roseomonas sp.
ATCATCGGCAGGGCGAAAACACTAGCCAGCTCTCACCAACCAGTCAAGCCCTAAAACCACACAACCTCGCGGTGAACGGCTTCTAGTACCATCATCACAACACGTCAAGCGGGGGTCTTACCCCCAACAAGACCGGCCTCAATCCCTATTAAGATTATGTTTTTATGGAGTTTCCTACCCCGCAGACCCGATAAGGGCGTCAGTCCGGCCAAATAGGCTCAAGCCCCAGCCCCGGTCCTTGCGGCACGGCAATCTCGCCTTCTTGAGGAGCCAAGTGCGGCCCAAACGGCGGCTTCTCCAGATCCGCAAAATAGATTTCCAAAGGCTCCGCCACTTCCTGCGCCGCCAAAAAATGAAGGCTCGCCAGAAGTCCCGGCCCGAAATAGGGACAATGCGGTACAAGGCGAAGCCCCGCCCCCCGCACCAGTTCCGCCACCTCCAGCATGGAGGTCAGACCACCAACCTTCGTGACGCTGGGCTGGAGAATACTCGCCGCACCCGCCTCAATCATGCGACAAAAATCCTCAGGATTTGCGGCGTTTTCCCCCGCCGCAATGGCACAGGGCGATGCTGCCCGCACCCGCGCCATGGCGGCATGATCTTCGGGCGGCCAAGTGGGTTCCTCTACCCAGGCAACGCCAAGGTTTTTGACTGCCTCGCAAAAATCCACGGCATCTGCCTCCTCATCCCAAGCGCAATTAATGTCGAGCATCAGGGGGATATCGGCAGGCGTTGCGCCACGCGCAGCGCGAATGCAGCCAAGATCAATTTCATGCAGCTTGATGTCGCGATAACCGCGCCGCACAGCTTCAGCGGCATTACGCGCGACATCCTCGGGGTTGCCATACCGCAATAGGCTTGCATAGGCGCGCACCTTATCCCGCGCGGCATCACCCAACAGCGCGTGCAAAGGCTTTCCTGCAACTTTGCCGGCAATATCCCATAACGCAATATCAATTGCCGAGATGCCGAAGGTTACCGGACCGTTGCGACCGAAATTATGAAAACGCTTTTGCAGCATGCAATGGATGGCACCGATATCCCGCGCATCCTGACCAAGACAGGCCGGCGCGAGCAACCGATCAATCGCATCGCGCGTCGTATCAACCAGGGTAAACCCAAACCCCTCTCCCCAACCGTGAATACCCTGATTTGTCTCGACCTTCACGAGCAGCGTATCCATAGTTTTAAGGGCCAAGTTACCGCCAGTCGCCCGGCTGTGGCCACCTTGCGAATCAAGGCCAACCCCGTAGGTGAAAGCGCTACGATGAATCCGCGTTTCGATCCGAGTGATCTTCATGTTGCCTTCTTTCATTTCCATCTTGCGGATCCGCCTACTTTTAGCGATCATGACATCCGCCCTAGAAGAAGAAAATATCGAAACAGAGGAAAGCCCATCATGTTGCGTATTGTTGCTGTCGCCCTTTTCTCCCTGCTCTTTAATGCACCGCTATCTGCGCAGGAACAATTCCCAAACCGGCCCATCCGCATAATTGTTCCCTTCACGGCTGGTGGCCCAAGCGACATTGTCGCACGGCTTGTGGCACCGAAGATGGCAGCAATGCTTGGTCAACCTGTCATTGTTGACAATCGCCCTGGTGCGGGCGGCGTGACCGGCGTTGATGTGGCAGCGAAAGCGGCTCCTGATGGCTACACAATCGTTCTTGGTAGCGCTGGTGGCGTTGCTATCTCTCCGCAGCTTGATCGCGGCACACCATATGACCCCGAGCGTGATCTTGTGCCACTGACGCTTGGCGTTCTTGTGCCGGAGCCGATTGTCGTATCAGCGGCAACTCCCTATCGCACACTGCAGGAACTTCTGGCGGCAGCACGTGCGCAACCAGGCAAAATCAACCAGGGCTCCACCGGTTCGGGTAGCCTGCCGCATTTGGCGGGGGAATTGCTAAAGAACGCTACCGGTATTGAGCTGACCCATGTACCCTATCGCGGCGGCGCGCCGCTGACGACCGCACTCGTCCAGAATGAGGTCCAGGTCGGGCTAGCTGATTTGCCAATCCTGCTGCCACAGATTCGTGCTGGTACCATCCGCGCGCTTGCGGTTGGCTCCGCGCAGCGACTGCCATGGCTGCCGGATGTGCCAACGATGATTGAGCTTGGTTATCCCAGTGTGGATACGAATAATTGGCACGGCTTCGTCGCCCCGGCCCGCGTGCCGGAACCTATTTTGCAACGCCTGCATGCTGCCCTGGCGGGCGCGCTGAAGGACCCCCAGCTTTCTCAGCAACTCTTTGACCAAGGCGCCGTACCCGGCGGCAATAGCCGCGCGGAATTCGGCGAATTCATCAAGGCTGAAATGGCGAAATGGGGTGAGGTAATCAGGCGCGGTAATATCCGCGCCGATTAATCACGGAAAAACTATTTGTGGCGGAAGGATGCGCAGCTTCGGCTTCTCCCGCTCCTGCGTTCAGGCAAACGGCTCTCGCCCTTTGCGCACAATGCTGGTCCAGCCATGCGGGTCATTGCTGCGGCCATATTGCAGGCCGGTGATCGCGTCATAAAGCCGGCGCGTGACGTCGCCGATCTCACCGCCATTGATCAGCACATCTTCGCCTTTGTAGCCGAGCGTCCCGACCGGTGAGACCACTGCCGCCGTCCCCGTGCCCCACATTTCCTTGAGCGTACCAGCGCGGCCTGCTGCCATGACTTCTTCAATGGCAATAGGGCGTTCGGTGACCTTCAGCCCCCAATCGCGCATCAATTGCATGGTACTCGCGCGCGTGACGCCATCCAGAATGGTGCCGGTCAATGGTGGCGTAATCACCTCATCACCGATGCGCAGCATGATGTTCATGGTGCCGACTTCATCAAGATACTTGCGGTTTACGCCGTCCAGATAAAGCACCTGCGAATAGCCAGCATTGGCCGCGTCACGCTGGCCGGCGAGGCTCGCCGCGTAATTGCCCGCGGTCTTGGCTTCCCCGGTGCCGCCCTTCACCGCGCGTACATGCGTATCGGACGCGAGGATTTTCACCGGCTTCACGCCTTCCTTGTAATAGGTGCCAACAGGCGAAAGGATCAGGAAGTAAAGGTAATTATGCGCTGGATGTACGCCCAGCATCACATCAGTCGCTATAATGGTGGGGCGCAGATAAAGCGCGGTGCCGGGCTTGCGCGGCACCCATTCATGTTCAAGCCCAACCAGCGCATCGAAGCTTTGGCGAATAACATCCACCGGCAATTCCGGCATGCACATAATCTGGCCAGAACGGTTGAAGCGTTCCGCATGCCGGTCCGGGCGGAACAGGCGAATTTGGTCATCATCGCCGCGGAATGCCTTAAGGCCATCGAAAATCGCCTGACCGTAATGCAGCACGGATGTAGCGGGATCCAGACTGAGCGGGCCATAGGGTACGATCCGCGGCGAATGCCAGCCTTTGCCATCCTGATAATCCATCAGGAACATATGGTCCGTCAGCACCTTGCCGAAGGCCAAATCATCATCGGCGGGCTTCACCTTGGGGGTGGTGGTGCGGGTGATCGGGAAGGAAGCCATTGCTGCGTATCCTCGGGGTTTTGTCTTCTTGCGTGAGATTAGCCTGTGGCGTAAAAAAAGGTAAGTAGTGCTTACTTAGATTTTGCAATTTCTCCGGCCATCAGGTGCGCGAGGCCCGGTTCCAGCCCCGTTTGCGGCGCCTGCACGACGCGGCCAGGGGCGCGGCCGGCCCGGCAGGCCATCACAAGGGCGCAATCGAGGCTATCGAGCACCGGCACTGGCAGAAGGGCAGCAAGCTTTGGCGCCAAGCCAACCAGGCCAGCCCCGCCCAGCACCACAACGCCAGCACCACCGGCCACGGCTTTACGCGCTTCTTCGGCGATTAGCCCCAGCGCTTTTTCGGGTTCGCGCGCAATCATATCGCCGGTAGGCGGCACTGACCGCACCTGGACGCGGTCCGACGCATAGCCGCGGATCAGGGCGAATTCTTCCAGCATGGGCACCCAGGCGGTCCCGCCGGTCAGCAGCGCGATGCGGGGCGCCCGCTCCAAGGCCAGGATAATGGAAGCCTCCGCCATGCCGATCACGGGAATGGACAGCAATTCGCGCGCCGCTTCAATGGCAGGTTCGCCGAAGCAGGCAATGATTGCGGCATCAAAGCCGTGCCGATTATGTGCACCAATGTGTTCGGCAAGGCCCGTCAGCACCGCATGGCCGGCAATGGCAACTGCTGCGCGGGTGGCGATATAGCGCGCGCCAAAGGGGGCAGTCGCGGGCACCAAATCGCAAGCCGGCAGGCCAAGCCGAGGCAGGGCTTCCTGCGCCCGTTTGGCGATCAGGTCGGTGATGGCGGGATCGGTATTACCGTTCAGAAGCAGTATGCGCATGGAGATTTTTGGCCTTGGCGGGGCTTGGCTGGCAAGCCCGGGCCAATTTCCTATTGCGCCTTGGCGCGCGGCGCCGCATGGTCGGGCAGTGCTGCCGATAAATTAGGCAGGGATGAATGTCCCTGACCGCCAGCCCAAGGCTGGGGGGTGGCACGGGCTTTGCTGCGCTGAGGTGTTGGCTTGTCGACCGGGCCTCGCCTCAGGGGCGAGCGTGGCGACCAAGTTTACGTGGCAGTTTCCCCCGAAACTGTCCAAACGCGACGAAGGGAGAGTGACGCAATGCGATTGAAGAAATTCTTGATGACAGCCTGCCTGGTAGCGCTGCCGGTGCTGGGGGCGTCTATCGCTCAGGCCCAGGGCACGCTTCGCATCGGCATGACGGCGGCGGATATTCCGCTGACCAATGGCCAGCCCGACCAGGGTTTTGAAGGCAACCGCTTCACTGGCATTCCGCTGTTTGACAGCCTGACCATGTGGGATCTGTCTTCAGCCGATAAGCCGTCCGGCATTCTGCCGGGCCTCGCGACCGAATGGGCCGTTGATGCCAATGACAAGACGCGCTGGGTGTTTCGCCTGCGTCGTGGCGTGAAGTTCCATGACGGGTCGGATTTCAACGCCGATGCCGTGGTGTGGAATGTGCGCAAGGTCCTGGACCGTGACGCGCCGCATTATGATCCGCGTCAGGTCGGTGTGACGGCCACGCGCATGCCAACGCTCCGCCGCGCGGAAAAGATTGATGATTACACCGTGGCGCTGTTCACGGCCGAACCGGACAGCCTGCTGCCGATCAATCTGACCAACCTATTCATGGCGAGCCCTGCGCAGTGGGACAAGATGCGCGCAACCAGCGCGAATGCCGAAGCGGCCTGGCTTGCCTTTGCGCGTGAACCATCCGGCACCGGGCCCTTCCGCCTGACCCGCTTTGTTGCGCGTGAACGTGTGGAATATGCGCGCAATGATGCCTATTGGACGGATAAGGCCAAGCTTGATCGCGTGATCTTGCTGCCGATTCCAGAAGCCAATGCGCGCACGGCAGCGCTGCTGTCCAATCAGGTGGATTGGATTGAAGCGCCGTCACCCGATACCATTCCGCAGCTGCGCCAGCGCGGCATGGTGATCACCAGCAATGCCCAGCCGCATGTCTGGCCCTGGCAGCCCTGCTTTACTGAAGGCTCGCCCATGGCCGATGTGCGCGTGCGCCGCGCGCTCAATCTTGCCATTGATCGTGAAGGCCTGCGCACGCTGTTGGGTGGCATGATGTCCATTCCTGTGGGCACTGTGCCACGCGGCCATCCCTGGTTCGGCAACCCAAGCTTCAATATCCGCACTGATAAGGCCGAAGCGCGCCGCTTGCTCGCGGAAGCGGGTTATGGGCCTCAGCGTCCGTTGAATTTGAAGGTGCAAATTTCTGCTTCTGGTTCAGGCCAGATGCAGCCGCTGCCGATGAATGAGTTCCTGCAACAGGATCTGAAGCAGGTCGGCGTGAATGTCGAATTCGACGTTCTTGAATGGAATGCGTTGTTTGCTTCCTGGCGTCAGGGCTGCCGCGATGCTTCGGCGCGCGGTGCGCATATGACCAACGTGTCCTTTGCCGCCATGGACCCATTCTTTGCCATGGTCCGCTTCTGGGATTCGAAAATGGCACCGCCGGTCTCCAACAATTGGGGCTTCTTCAATAATCCGCGCTTTGACGCGATGATTGCTGAAGCACGCAATGCCTTCGAACCTGCCGCGCGTGATGCCGCACTTGCCCGCCTGCATGCGGCTGGTGTGGATGAGGCGCTGTTCATCTGGATTGCGCATGACGTGGCGCCGCGTGCCATGAACCCACGTGTGCGCGGTTACGTGCAACCGCAGAGCTGGTTTGTGGATCTGCGTCTGCCCTTCATCCAGTAACATCTGATCGCCGGGTGGCAACGACCGCCCGGCGATTGCCGGAGAGACAATGTTCTTCTACCTGATCCGCCGCATTGCCTATGCAATCCCGATCGCGCTTGCGGTCGGGTTTGTCTGTTTCATGCTGGTGCAGATCGCACCTGGTGATCCAATCAACGCCATCGTGCCGCCCGATGCACCGGGGGATGTGGTGGAACAGGTGCGGCGTGATTACGGGCTGGATAAGCCGCTGCCGGTGCAATTCGGGCTTTGGTTGATGAAAGTGGTGCAGGGCGATTTGGGGCGGTCGCTCGCTTCTGGCCGGCCCGTCTGGTCCGATCTTTCAAGTGCCATTGGCAATACGCTGATGCTGGCAGCTTCAGCTTCCCTGCTGGGCTTCATTCTTGGTTGTGTGCTTGGCGGGCTTGCAGGCACCTTCCGCGGTTCCTGGCTGGATCGCGTGGCGGTCACGCTCGCGGTGGGCGGTGTCTCCGTGCCGCATTACTGGCTTGGCATGGTGATGGTGGTGATATTCTCCGTCCAATTGAATTGGCTGCCGGCCATGGGCGCGGGGCCGGGTGGATCTTCCGATTGGGCCTGGGATTGGGAGCATATGAAGCACCTGATCCTGCCAACCGTTACACTTTGCGTCATTCCGATGGGGATTGTGACGCGCACGGTGCGTGGCATCATTGCTGAAATTATGAATCAGGAATTCGTGACTGCGCTTCGCGGCAAGGGCCTGACGCGGCGCGGCGTTTTCCTGCATGTGGTGAAGAATGCCGCGCCCACCGCGCTTGCGGTGATGGGCTTGCAGCTTGGCTATTTGATGGGCGGTTCGATTTTGGTGGAGACTGTGTTCTCCTGGCCCGGCACCGGGCTTTTGCTGAACAACGCCATCTTCCAGCGCGATTTGCCGGTGTTGCAAGGCACCATTCTGGTTCTGGCGATGTTCTTCGTCGCGCTCAATCTTCTGGTGGATCTGATGCAAACCGCGCTCGATCCACGCATCAAGCGGGGCTGAGGCAATGTCGAATAGCGCATCCACCCCATCGGCGGCGGAAGCTGAACTCGCGGTCCAGGCGCGCCAGGCGGCAGAAAGCTCCACTGGTTATTGGGCGGGCGTCTGGAAGCGCGTGCGGCGCGATCCGGTGACGATCTTCTGTGCCTCGGTACTGTTGCTGATGCTTTTGGCAATCATCTTTGCACCGCTTATCGCGCCGCATGACCCCTATCAGGGCAGCATGATCCGCCGCCTGCGACCCATTGGGACGCCGAACTACATTCTTGGCACGGATGAACTTGGCCGCGATATGCTCACACGGTTGCTTTATGGCGGGCGGCTTTCCTGGTTCATGGGGATCACGCCGGTAGCACTCGCTTTCGTGATCGGCACGTTGCTTGGTGTGCTGGCGGGTTATGCCGGCGGCAAGACCAATATGGCCATCATGCGCGTGACGGATGTATTCTACGCCTTCCCATCCGTGTTGCTGGCGGTGGCGATCTCAGGCGCGCTTGGTGCAGGCATTGTGAATGCCATCCTGGCGCTGACGTTGGTCTTTATCCCGCCCATCATCCGCGTCGCCGAAACCGTTACAACGGGCGTACGCAATCTGGATTTCGTGGATGCAGCGCGCGCTTCAGGGGCTAATGCCTTCACCATTGTACGCGTGCATGTGCTGGGAAATGTGCTGGGGCCGATTTTCGTCTATGCGACATCTCTCATCAGCGTTTCGATGATTCTGGCCTCGGGCCTTTCCTTCCTTGGGCTTGGCACCAAGCCGCCCGAACCGGAATGGGGGCTGATGCTGAATACTTTGCGCACCGCGATTTATGTGCAGCCCTGGATTGCGGTGCTGCCGGGGGTATGTATTTTTGTCACCTCCATCTGCTTCAATCTGGTGAGCGATGGGCTACGGCAGGCGATGGATGTGAAGGGCTGAATTTATCCGATCCCGTGGCGGCGAAGCTCGGCGCTGAGCCGCCCGGTGATGAAAAATAAGAACATGCGAAAATCCGCCAATAGGGACCAGATCGGGTGGCGAAAGGTGGTGGGGCGGTTCTTTTCAATAAAGAAATGTCCCACCCAGGCAGGGCCATAGCCGCAAATCAGCGCCACCAGCAAAAGCCAGTAGCTGCCCGAAATCAGGCCAAAAGAAAACAACAAAAGCCCACTTCCCGTGCCGGCAAAATGCAAGGCACGTGTGGTGGGCTTGGCGTGCTCGCTCAGATAATGGGGCCAAAATTCGGCAAAGTTCTTCATACCTTCGCTCATCCTGCCCCCACCTTGGCTTCAAGCTCGGGTGGCACAAGGGCTGCCTCCAGGGCGCCGCGCAGTGACGCGAGCTTACGCTCATTTTCAACCTTCAGGCCGAAAACATCCTTCACATAAAACACGTCAATCGCGCGTACGCCGTAAGTGGTGATATGGGCAGAGGCAATTTGCATGCCCTGATCGCTCATGGCCGCCGTCACGTCGTGCAATAGCCCTGGACGGTCGCGACCATTCACCTCAATGACAGTATGCGTATTGGAAGCGTGGTTATCTATCACCACGCGTGGCGGTACAGTCACGGCACGCAGCCGGGCTGGTTCCCGCTTCAATTTGCGGATTTCGTCACGCAGCCGAAGGCGGCCCGAAAGCGCCTGTTCCACCAATACGGAAAGCCGCGCCAAGCGATGCGGCGCATCCAATGCCCCGCCCTGATAATCCTGCACCCAGAAGGTATCGAGTGCCATGCCGTCCGTCATGGTATGAATGCGCGCATCCACAATACTCGCGCCCGCTACCGCCAAGGCACCGGCAATTTTGCTGAAAAGGCCGGGATGGTCGGTGCAATACACGGTTACTTCCGTCACTGCACGATTTTCCAAAACCCGCGTCTGCACGGTCAGCGGCGCCTTGGTGGCACGCGCTTCCTCGATCATCGCCGCATGGCGGGCATGGGTTTCAGGATCGAAGGAAAGCCAATAGCCAGGGTACCCAAGGCCAAGGAAGTGATCCACTGCGGCACGCGAATGCCCAGCCAGCAACTTCGCCGCGGCATCCTTGGCGCGCGCCACGCGTACATCGCGTTCCGGCACGGAAAGCCCGCCAGCAAGCACTTCCGCCACACGCCAATAAAGCTCTCGCAATAGGGTTGCTTTCCAGCCGTTCCAGACCTTGGCGCTGACTGCACGCATATCGGCCACCGTCAGCACCAGCAGCAACCGGAGCCGTTCAGGGCTTTGCACAATCTCGGCAATATCGAGGATGGTTTTCGGGTCTTCGATATCCCGGCGGAAGGCGGTTTCGCTAATCAGAAGATGATGCAGCACGAGCCAGGAAACGGTCTCGGTCTCCTCGGGGGTCAGGCCAAGCGCTGGGCAAACATGTAGTGCCAATTCGGCACCCAATTCGGAATGATCACCGCCGCGCCCTTTGGCCGCATCATGCAGCAACATCGCCACGTAAAGCGCACGGCGGGATTGCACCTGGCCGATCAACTCGCTCGCGACCGGCGCGATTTCCGTGAGTTCACCCCGCTCCATCGCGCCCAGAACGCCAACGGCCTCGATGGTATGCTCATCCACGGTAAACACGTGATAGGTATCGAACTGCATCAGCCCAACAACGCGCTGCCAATCAGGCAAAAGTGCTGCGATCAACCCGGCCTCATTCAACATCCGCAGCCAGATATGCGGATCCTTGCCAGAAAGGATATCAAGGAACTCCACACTCGCCGCCGGGTCACCGCGCAACCGCGCGAGATGCCGCGCGTGGCGAATAATGGCGCGGAAGGCCAGCGGGTGAATCTCCAGCCCCCGGTCCCGCGCCAGGCGAAAAATACGGAGCATCAGCACCGGTTCAATGGTGAAATCAAAGCCCGGTGCAGCAATGATCTTACCGTCCGCGAGGCCAAAGCCAGCTTCGGTCAAGGCCTTATCGGGTGCGGGAAGTACGGCCGGGCGGCCAAGGGCAGCGCGGATGATGGCTGGTTCCAGAACGCGGGTGAAACGCGCCACGTCACGCACGGTCAGGAAGAAATGCTTCATGAAGCGTTCGACGCCATCCTGAAGCCCGCGTCGTGTATAGCCCATGCGGGCGCCAACCACCGGCTGCAGATCGAAGGTCAGGCGTTCTTCGGCGCGGCCCGTGACCAAATGCAGATGAAAGCGCACGGTCCACAGGAAATCCCAGGCACGACGAATGGCGCGCGCCTCACTTGCCGTCAGCAAGCCACCGCCTGGGCTATCAGGACCGACCAATTCCGGCATGCGCTGAACATTGAAAGCATAACGCGCGAGCCAATACAGCGTTTGTAAGTCGCGCAGCGCGCCGCGCCCTTCCTTTACATGGGGTTCGACCATGTAAGGGCTGTCTCCATAACGACGATGACGCTTAAGCCGTTCAGCAAGCTTTGCTTCCAGAAAGGGCTTCAAACCGGTGCGCGCCCGCGCCGTGCGAAATGCTTCATCGAAGCGGGCGAAAATTGCCGGATCACCAGCTACCAGCCGCGCATCCAAGAGCGCGGTCATCACGGTGGCATCGCGTTTCGCTTCCTGCAAACACTCGCTGCGAGAACGCGTCGCATGCCCTACCTTCAGCCCCAGATCCCAGAGCAGATAGAGCATAAATTCAACCGCCCTTTTGCCCCGCGGACCCATGCTATTGTCGGTCAGGAACAAAAGATCAATATCGGAAAAGGGTGCCAGCACACCGCGGCCATAACCACCAGTCGCCACCAAGGCATGAGACTTCTCGCCGCGATCCGGCGGGTACAGCGCTTCGGTATAGCAATGAATGCCGACCATCAGCGTATCGGTCAGTGCCGCCATCCATCGCGCGGCCGCAAGCCCAGATAATTCGCGCGCTTCGAAGGCTTCCTGCACGCGCGCCTGAATACGCCCCAAATGTCGGCGCAATAATGCCAGCGCCGGATCACGCGAAATTGGCTCGCCCGCTGGCAGCAATTCCGCCAGCAGATCGGCAAGCACCAGCGGCTGTTCAGTGACCACACCAGGAAGCGCGGCCCCGCGACGCGGCGGAGTTGGAGGGGATTCGGGGCTTGCCTGGGTCAGACTCATCACTGTCACACTATCGTGTCCGGCGACGCTGCGACAGTCTCCAAAAGCGATTTCACGCGGTAGAGAAACTCCTGCGCTTCTCGCGGGCTGAGTGTATCAGGATCAAGCCCTGCAAGCGCTTCCAGGGCAGGGTGGGATGGCGCGGTAGCAGGACCAGGGCGTGCGAAAAGCGGCATTTCCTCGGCCAGGGGATCAAGTCCCTTGGCGCGGGCCTCAAGCGAGGCCAGCACAGCCTCCGCCCGGCGCAACACCTCACGCGGCACCCCCGCGAGTTTTGCCACATGCAGGCCCCAGGATTTCTCGGCAGCGCCGGGCCCAACACTATGGCGGAAAATCACCTGCCCGCGCCATTCGCGCACCTGCATGGTGGCCAACGTCAGTTCAGGCAATTTGGCAGCCAGAGAGGTCAATTCATGGAAATGCGTAGCGAAAATAGTCCGGCAGCGGATGCGGTCATGCAAGGCTTCCAGCACCGACCAGGCGATGGCAAGGCCATCCCAGGTCGCGGTGCCGCGCCCGACCTCATCCAGCACTACCAGGGATTGGGCACTGGCCAGGTTCAATATCGCGGCGGTTTCGGCCATTTCGACCATGAAGGTGGACCGCCCACCGGCAATGTCATCCGCCGCTCCAACGCGGGAGAAAAGCCGATCCACCAGGCCAAGCCGCGCGGCCTCCGCAGGCAGGAAAAGCCCCGCCTGCGCCAAAATTACAAACAGCGCGTTTTGTCGCAAATACGTGGATTTACCGGCCATATTAGGCCCGGTCAGCAAACAAAGCCGCTGGCCCGCAGAAAGATCGCAATCATTGGGCACAAAGGCGGGGCCACGCGCGCGGGCAAGGGCCGCTTCCACCACAGGATGCCGCCCGGCCTTGATCGTGAAATCCGGCTTTTCGGTGATGTCCGGCCAGCACCAACCGCCACCTGCCGCCAATTCGGCGGCTGCCGCATGCACGTCCAATTCCGCCATGGCGGAAGCCGTCGCCGCAATGCCGGGCGCAGCATTCAGGCAGAGCCTTCGCAAATGCTGCGCCACCATGCGTTCCCGCCGCGCGGCCTGATCGCCCGCTTCCGCCACCTTCCGGTCAAGCTCGGCCAAGGCCGGGCAGGTAAAGCGCATGGCACTCGACATGGTCTGGCGATGGATCGGGCAAGTGGGGCCTTCGGGGATGGCGGCGCGCAGCAATGTTTCGCCGGCAGCCAAGGGCATTTCCGCAAGAAAGCCGAATTGCTGATGGTGGCGGATGCGAAGCGCCGCCACCCCCCAGGCCTGCGCCAAATCCAACTGCAGAGCAGCAATCTGATCCCGCCCGCCATCACGCAGCCGCCTCAGCGCATCCAATTCGCCGTCATAGCCAGCCGCAATCAGCCCACCATCTTCCAGTCGCGCCGGCAGAGTTTCGGCCAAGGCGCGCTGCAATTCCGCCTGTGGCGAGGCATCCGGCACCAGCGCGCCGCGCGCGGCTTCAATCAGGGCGGGCCGCAGCCCGCCTGCCGCATCAAGTGCCGCGGCCATCGCCTCGGCCCGCGCCAGCCCATCGCGAATGGCGGCCAGATCACGCGGCGCAAAGCGATCAAGCGAGAGCCGCGCCATGGCGCGCGCCATATCGGGCGAGCCCTTCAGGGCGGCGCGCAGCGCAGCCCGCTCGGAAGCAGCCTTAAGCATCCAACCCACCGCCTCATGCCGCGCCAGGATGGGAGCCGCTTCGGCAAGTGGCGAGGCAAGGCGTGCCGCCAATTCCCGCGCCCCAGCCGCAGTCACGGTGCGGTCAACGGCGGCGAGGAGGGAATGGCGCGCCTCCCCCCTCTCGCTTTTCAGGATTTCCAAGGATCGGCGCGTGGCGGCATCCATCTGCAATAGCCCGCGCCCACCCATGGGGGTGGGGGGGGCCAGGCGCGGCAGGGCGCCCGCTTGGGTTGCCCGAACATAATCCAAAGCCATGGCCGCGGCGGCGAGTTCTTCCGAGCTGAAACTGCCAAAACCATCCAGGGTTGAGACATCAAACGCCTCTGCAAGGCGCCGCGCGGCATCGCGGGGCGCGTCAAGCGGGGTGATGCGCGCGGCGACTTCGTCATCGAATACGCCTTCTGGGGCCAGGATTTCAGCCGGTTCCAGCCGCGCCAACAGCGCCTGGATATCCCCGCGCGGGAGAGATTCCGTGCCAAAGGCGCCAGTTGAAACATCAAGCCAAGCAGCCCCCACCCGGTCTTCCATGGGGGCCAGTGCCAAAAGCCAAGCCGGGCGCGCGGCTTCCAGCAGGGTTTCTTCCGTGACTGTGCCAGCCGTCACCAGCCGCGTGATGTCGCGCCGAATGGTCGGCGCCTTGCGCGCCTTGGCCTGTTCTGGCGTTTCCATCTGATCGCAAATGGCAACGCGAAAACCCTGGCGGATCAGGCGCGCCAGATAGCTTTCATGCGCATGCGCAGGCACGCCGCACATGGCGACCTTCTGGCCACGATGCTCCCCCCGAAAGGAAAGCGCGATATCGAGCGCAGCGGCAGCGGCTTCAGCATCGGCGAAGAACAACTCATAGAAGTCGCCCATACGGAAAAAGACCAGCGCATCCGGATGCGCGGCCTTGGCGGCAAACCATTGCGCCATGGCCGGGGTGGCGCCGCTGGCATCGGGAATCGGGCCTGAAGGGGCTTGGGCGGGGGACATCGCGGAACAGAATACAGGTGCAGCACGCCCGCGCCAAACCTGGGCTGGCGCATTGGCGCCAAAGGCTCCACACTCCCTAGAAGAAGAACAGACGGGGAGGAGATTTCGATGACTGCAACCGGTTTCAGCCGCAGATCCATCCTGGCCATGGGCACCGTAGCGGCCTTGCCCGCGCCCGTTGTAGCCCAGGATATGCGCGCGCAAACACTGCGCTTTGTCCCGCAAGCCAATCTGAGCGTGCTCGACCCAGTTTTCACCACCGCCACTGTCACCGGCAATCATGGCTGGCATGTGTTTGATACGCTTTATGGTGTCGATGCGGAGCTGAAACCAAAACCGCAAATGGCCGAAGGGGCGGAAGTGTTGGATGACGGCAAGCGTTGGCGCATCACATTACGTCCCGGCCTGCGTTTTCATGATGGCGAACCGGTGCGCGCGCGCGATTGCATCGCAAGCCTCAAGCGCTGGTGTGCGCGTGAACCCTATGGTCAATTGCTGATACGTCAGGTGGATGAATGGCGCGCGGTGGATGACCGCACCATCGAAATCCGCCTGAAGCGCGCCTTTCCCTTGTTGCTGGATGCTTTGGCAAAGCCTGATTCCGCCGTGCCCTTCATCATGCCCGAACGCGTGGCCGAAACCGACCCCAATCGTGGCGTGACGGAGATGATCGGCTCCGGCCCCTATCGCTTCATTGCCGGCGAATACAATTCCGGCAGCCGCGTGGTTTATGAGAAGTTTGACGCCTATCAACCGCGCCAGGAAGCGCCTTCCTGGACCTCTGGCGCCAAGATCGCGCATTTCCGGCGCATTGAATGGCATATCCTGCCGGACCCCGCGACCGCTGCCGCCGCCTTGCAGAATGGCGAGGTTGATTGGTGGGAAAGGCCGCATCCGGATTTGCAGCCGCTTTTGGCCCGCGCGCGCGATGTGCGCCGCGAAGTGTCTGACACGGGCGGGCGGCTTGCCGTGCTGCGCATGAATAACCTGCACCCGCCTTTTGATGATGTGCGCATCCGCCGCGCCGTCCGGCTTTCCGTTTTGCAGGAAGATTACATGCGGGCATCGCGTGGGGATGACCGGACCGATTGGGATCTCTGCCGTAGCCTTTGGCCGCGGGAGACGCCCTATTACGAAGACCTCGGTGAGGCGATGATGCCCGGTAGCCTCGACCGCGCACGCGCCGCCCTGCGCGAAGCGGGCTATGCCAACCAGCGCGTGGTCGTGATCAACCCCACGGATTTCCCAGATATCGGCCCGCTTGGTCAGGTGACTGCCGATCGGCTGAAGCGGATCGGCATGAATATAGAATTGGCCGAAAGCGATTGGGGCACAGTGGTGCAGCGGCGCAGCAATCGCGAGTCGGTGGATCGCGGCGGCTGGTCCATTCTGCATACTACGGGTGGGGCGACCGCATGGGCCAATCCCGCCGTTTCCTTCCTGGTGCGCGGCCAGGGCACAGGCGGCTGGTTCGGCTGGTGGAAAAGTGATGAAGCGGAAGCAATGGCCGAATCATGGTTATTCGCGCCGAATGAGGCAGAACAGAAGCAGATCGCGTCCCGCCTGGGGCGCCATGCACTGGAAGATGCGGCCTTCATTCCACTCGGCCAATTCAGGATCAGGACCGCCTTCCGGCGTAATATCACAGGCATTTTGCAGGGCTCATCCCCCTATCCCTGGAATGTCAGACGAGTGTGATGCCAAATTGCTGCGCTTGCGAAGCGGGGGCCTCGCGGCGCGGGCCACAACACGGCATGATGAGAGCGGTTTGAGGAGTAGTGACCCTAATGGATGACGCGAAGAAAACGCCGGTTGAGGATACGCGCACGGCGCGCGTCACCGCCGAAGAAGCGCTGGCGATGCACCGGGAAGGGCGGCCCGGCAAGCTTGAAATTCGGCTCACCAAGCCGCTGATCACGGCGCGGGATTTGAGCCTGGCCTATTCGCCTGGCGTTGCGGAGCCGTGCCTGCACATCCATCGCGACCCGAGCCTTGCCTATGATTACACGTCCAAGGGCAATTTCGTCGCGGTGATTTCCAATGGCACGGCGGTGCTGGGGCTTGGCAATCTGGGCGCATTGGCATCGAAGCCCGTGATGGAAGGCAAGGCCGCGTTGTTCAAGCGCTTTGCTGATGTGGATTCCATGGATCTTTGCGTGGATACGGAAGACCCGGACGCTTTCATCAATGCCGTCCGCTATCTGGGCCCGACTTTTGGCGGCATCAATCTGGAAGACATCAAGGCGCCGGAATGCTTTGTGATCGAACAGCGCCTGCGCGAATTGATGGATATACCGGTATTCCATGATGACCAGCATGGCACGGCCATTGTCGCTGCCGCCGGCTTGATCAATGCCTGCCATCTGACCGGACGCGATTTGAAGACGACAAAGCTTGTCATCAATGGCGCGGGTGCCGCTTCCATTGCCTGTGCCGAGCTGGTGAAGGCCATGGGCATGCGGCCTGAGAACGTGATCCTGTGCGACACCAAGGGCGTGATCTGGCGCGGCCGTCAGGAAGGCATGAATCAGTGGAAATCCGCGCACGCAGTAACCACGTCCGCGCGTACGCTGACGCAAGCGCTTGATGGTGCCGATGTGTTTTTTGGCCTGTCGGTTAAGGGCGCGCTTACGCCTGAGATGATCAGGGCCATGGCACCAAAGCCGATCATTTTCGCCATGGCCAACCCCGATCCGGAAATCACACCAGATGAGGCGCGCGCCGCGCGACCCGATTGCATCATCGCGACCGGGCGTTCGGATTACCCGAACCAGGTCAATAATGTGCTGGGCTTTCCCTTCATCTTCCGCGGTGCGCTTGATGTGCGTGCTTCCACGATCAATGACGCGATGAAAATTGCGGCGGCTGAATCGCTCGCCATGTTGGCACGTGAAGATGTGCCGGAAGAGGTTTCCGGCGCAGGCGCGGGCAAGGCACTCCGCTTCGGGCCGGAATACATCATTCCCAATGCCTTTGACCCGCGACTGATTTCGCGGGTTTCACCCGCTGTGGCCAAAGCCGCGATGGAAAGCGGCGTCGCGCGGAAACCCTTGCCCGATTTGCAGCGCTATGCGCGCGATTTGGCGAATAGGCTGGATGCAACGGTAGGCGCGCTGGAAGCAATTGCGGAAAGCGTCAGGCAGAACCCGAAGCGGGTGGTATTCGCGGAAGGCGAGGAAGAAAAGGTGATCCGCGCTGCCATTGGCTTCCGTAATGCTGGCTATGGCACGCCCATATTGGTGGGGCGAGAAGATCGCATTGCAGCAGTAGCCAATGCCATCGGCATCCCCTTGCCGAATGGCATTGAAATACAGAATGCGCGGCTTTCGGAATCCACGCGTCGCTACGCCGAATTTCTCTATGAAAAGCGCCAGCGCGATGGCTTTCTGCAACGCGACTGCCAGCGCTTGGTCAATCAGGACCGCAATGTCTTTGCCGCCTGCATGGTCGCGACTGGCGATGCGGATGCGGTGGTCACTGGCACCACACGCTCCTATTCCGCAGCCCTTGAGGGCATCAGTATGGCGATAGATCCCGTACCTGGGCGCGTTGCTTTTGGGGTTTCCATCATCATTTCACGCCAAGCAGGCACGGTGCTGGTCGCGGATACCGCCATTCATGAAAGGCCGGATGCGGCGACCTTGGCCAGCATTGCACGCGGATCGGCCGCGGCGGCGCGGCGCCTGGGGCTGGAACCTCGCGTGGCTTTTCTTTCTTTCTCCACATTTGGCGATCCACGCGGCACTATCCCGGGCAGCATTCGCGAAGCAGTCAAGCTGCTGACCGAACGCGGCGCAGATTTTGAATTTGATGGTGAAATGTCAGCCGATGTTGCGCTAGACCCTGCACTGCGGGCCAAGCTTTATCCATTCTGTCGCCTGACCGGGCCCGCTAATGTACTGATCATGCCGGGTATTCATGCAGCGCATATCCTGACGCGTGCCGTGCCGCAATTGACCAGCAGCACGGTGATCGGGCCGCTGCTGACCGGGCTTTCGCATTCGGCGCAGATTGTAC
>JBIIGZ010000208.1:0-5526 GCA_044236185.1 Roseomonas sp.
CCATTTGGTGGTGGAATGCATGACAATCGCCGCACCATGTTCCAACGGCCGGCAGATGATCGGCGCCGCGGTGTTGTCCATGATCAGCGGAATGCCAAGCTTCCGCCCAATCGCCGCCACTTCCGCGATCGGGAAGACTTGCAGCTTCGGGTTGGGAAGCGTCTCGGCATAATAGGCACGTGTGCGTGCATCAGTCGCGCGCGCAAAGCCTTCCGGGTCGGCGGGGTCCACGAAGCGCACTTCAATGCCAAATTGCTTCAGCGTATTTGCGAAAAGATTCCAGGTGCCGCCGTAAAGATCGGTGGAGGAGACAATATTGTCCCCCGCCTCGCACAAATTCATGACCGCGAAGGTGGTCGCCGCCTGGCCTGAACCCACCGCCAGCCCCGCCACGCCACCTTCCAAGGCCGCGACGCGCTTTTCCAGCACATCCACTGTCGGGTTCATGATCCGGGTATAGATATTGCCAAGCTCAGCCAGCCCAAACAGCCGCGCCGCATGGCCGGTATCCTGAAATTGGAAGGATGTTGTCTGATGGATCGGCACAGCGACCGAACCGGTTGTCGGGTCCGCACGCCAGCCGGCATGCAGCACCAGGGTTTCAGGATTGGTCCAATTCGGTGCCGACATGGTATTCTCCCATTCCCGCCGGGCAGAAGCCGCGCGGGAAGATCTGCTCAGGGCGCGGAAATCACCGCGTCAGGCGGAAACCTGCCACGCCACCGCCGGTTGCGAAAGGGTTTTCCGCAAAAGACAAGGGCTTTGCCCATGGCCAAGGCCGTAAGGGGCATTTGTTTCACGTGAAGCGCCGGATTGGGGAAGATGTCGCCCCGGCTGGCCCTAGCTTAACCCGGTGGCGTCAGGCTGAGCCGCTTGATGGCAATGCCGCGGAGCGGTGACGCCTTGTGTCCATTGTGTGTAGGGCTGTGCAAATGCGGCACACGAATCACGAGACGCGTTGGCCCATCCCCGTCACGTGGCAGGATGGGGCCGGCGATCAAATTTTTTCCGGGGCCGCGCCTGAGTAATGGATAAAGATCACCATCAACAATCAGGGATAGCGCATCGCCATTGGCGGGATGGCCGAAATCCGCCAATTCCAGCCAAGCGCGTAGCGGGTAGCGCCGCGCGATGGGTACCAGCAGCGCCGCTTCCGCCCCCGGGCCAGTCCAGCAGAAGGGTCCATCAGGGCCTTGTTCCGGCTGGTGGAAATGTTCTGCATCGGGGGGCGGCGCCGCCCCATCAAGGATGAAGGCCTCCTGCAAGGGTTCCGCTCCGGTTGGGCGCATGGTGACTTCGGTCCTAAACGTTTCAGCGCAATAATTGGTCTAGTTAAATTATAAGTCATAACGATACCAGGGCCACGCTTTCCCATTGATCAGACTTCATTCTACCTTTCACCAGTTAAGCTGAAGGAAACGCCATGCCCATCATCACCCGCCGCGCCAGTCTTGGCCTTTTCGCCGCCGGGCTCGCTGCCCCCGCCTTGGCCCAGGCGCCCGCCTTCCCCAATCGGCCGATTCGGATTTTCGTGCCCTTCGCCGCCGGCGGCACAACCGACATCCTGGCCCGTGCCCTCGGCGAAAGGCTCTCCGCCGCGCTTGGCCAGCCTGTGGTGATTGAAAATCGCGGCGGCGCCGGCGGGACTGTGGCGGGCGAGGCCTTTGCGCGATCCGAACCCGACGGCCACGCCCTTTTGGTTGCAACTGCCTCGCTGATTTGCATCAACAAGGCGCTTTATCAGCGCCTCAGTTTTGACCCCGATACGGATTTCCTGCCCATGGCCATGCTGGCGCAGCAGCCCAATGTGCTGGTGGTCAATCCGCGCGCCTTGCCGATGGCCGACCTGCCGGCCCTGATCGCCCATATCCGCGCCAGACCCGGGCAGATTGCCTTCGCGTCTTCCGGCACGGGATCGCAACTCCATCTGACAGGTGAGATGTTTCGCGCCGCCATCGGCGCTGAGATGACCCATATCCCCTATCGCGGCAGCGCCCCGGCCATGACGGATCTGGTCGCGGGCAATGTACCGATGATGTTCGATGGGCTTGGCACCGCGCTGCCGCAAATCCGTGGCGGTGCCATCCGCGCGCTTGGCGTGGCCTCAGCCGCGCCCAATGCCGCGTTGCCCGACGTACCCCCAATCGCCAGCGTGTTGCCCGGCTTTCTTTCGGTGAATTGGACCGGGCTTTTCGCGCTCCGCGGCACGCCCGAGGCTGTCTTGGCGCGGATCGAAGCCGAAACCACCAAAGCGCTTGCCAGCCCGGAAATGGCGCGGCTTTTCGCGGAACGTGCCTTTGACCCCATGCCCATTCCCCGCGCCGAATTGCCCGGCTTTGTCGCGGGCGAAAGCCAGCGCTGGCGCGACGCGGTGCGCCAATCCGGCGCCAAGGCGGAATAGGCCAAAGCCCGCTTGATGGGACGGCTTTCGCCTGGTGTGGCGCTGCTCTTGGCGCTTGCCTTGCTGACCGGGCTCAGCCAATTCCATCGCAGCGCACTTGGCGTGATTGCACCGGAATTGAGCGCCGATCTGGCGCTTACACCCGCCATGCTCGGCGCTGCCAATGGCATGTTCTTCGCCGCGCTTTTGGTGATGCAGCTTCCGGTTGGCATTGCGCTGGATCGGCTTGGGCCGCGGCTGGTCGTGGCGGGGCTGAGTGGCATCGCCGTGCTGGGTCTCGCGCTGCAAGCCTTTGCGACGGACGGCACCACGCTGCTTGTCGCACGCGCGCTGATCGGCATTGGTTGCGCCGCTTCCTTCATGTCGGCCGTGGTGCTTTGTGCGCGCTGGTATGGAGGGGGGCAGATGACGCTTGCGCTGTCGCGCGTTTTTGCCCTCTCGCAGCTGGGGATTTTGCTGGCGGGGGCACCGCTGGCCTGGTTGGCCGGCTGGCTTGGCTGGCGGGCGGCCTTTCTGGTCTCAGCGCTGCTGACAGGGCTTGCCGCGCTGGCCTGGTGGCGGCTGGTGCAGAATGACCCGCCAGATAAGCCCGCCCCTGCACGCAGGCCAGAAAGCCTGATGGAAGCCCTGCGCGGGCAGTTTTCCATCTGGCGCCTGCCGGGCCTTTCGCGGGTGCTGGCATTGCATCTGGTGGCCTATGCCGCCGCCGCCACGGTGATTGGGCTTTGGGCCGGGCCTTATTTCGCGGATGTGCATGGGCTCAATGCCAATCAACGCGGGTTGGCGCTGGCCGCGATGGGCCTTGCCATGCCGATTGGGCTTTTGCTGGTGGGCCCTTTGGAACGGCGCTTCTTCAAACGCGCCGCCATGATCAGCGCGGGCGCGGCGCTTTCCGCTGCCATGCTGGTAATTCTTGCGGTCTGGCCAGCACCACCTTTACCCGTGGCCCTTGGCTTGCTGGTTGGGCTGGTGCTGTTTTCCAGCTACCCGGTGCTGCTGGTGACAGAAGCGCGTATGCTTTTCCCCGATCATCTGGTCGGGCGCGGCGCCAGCACGGTGAATATGGCGCAGGTTCTGGGGTCTTCCCTGCTGCCCTTGTTGGTGGGCCTCGTGATCGGCTTCTTCCCCATGGATGAATTGACGCGGCCCGAGGCCGCCTATCGCGCCGGTTTCGCAGTATTGGCGGGTAGCCTGCTGCTGGGGCTGGCGGGTTGGCTTTTGCTGCCGCGCGCCAAGGCATGATGTCGCGCCCCGATTTCAGCCTGGAATTGGCACTTGGCGGCCGTGTCGCTGGGGTGGATGAGGCCGGGCGCGGCCCTTTGGCCGGGCCAGTGCTGGCGGCGGCGCTGGTGTTTCTGATACCCCCGCCGGAAGGGCTGGCCGCGCTGTTGCAGGATTCCAAGAAGCTTAAGGAAGCGGCGCGGGATGCTGCCTTTGCCGCGCTCCGCGAAGCCCAAGCGCTGGGGCTGGTCGAAATCGGCGTCGGCGCAGCCTCAGCGACCGAGATCGGGCAGGTCAATATCCTCCGCGCCACACATCTGGCCATGCACCGCGCGGTGGCGAAGCTGCCCATGCCCCCGGATCACGCGCTGGTGGATGGCAATCAGCCGCCGCCCTTGGCCTGCCCGGTGCGCTGCGTGGTGGGCGGCGATGGGCTCAGTTTTTCCATCGCCGGCGCCTCCATCATTGCCAAGGTGCTGCGCGATCGGGCGATGCGTCGGCTTGATTCGCGCTGGCCGGCTTACGGCTTTGCGCGCCATGCCGGCTATCCAACCGCTGCGCATCGGGAGGCTTTGGCGCGGCTCGGCCCATCCCCTCATCACCGGCGCGGATTTGGCCCGGTGGATCAGGCCGTTTTGAAACTGACTTGACCGGGCTGCTCGGTCGCGCGATTCTTACGTGATCAACAAGGGATTTCACGGTGGGAACGCAGCTGGAGCTGCTCTTGGACCAGGTTCTGGTCGGGGATTCGATTGCCATGCTGCGCCGCCTGCCACCGGCGAGTGTGCATGCGATTTTTGCTGACCCGCCCTATAACCTTCAGCTGAAGGGCGAATTGCGCCGCCCTGATGAGAGCATTGTTGATGGCGTGGATGACGCCTGGGACCGCTTCCCAGATCTTGCCGCCTATGACGCCTTTACCCGCGCCTGGCTGACCGAATGCCGGCGCGTTTTGCGCAAGGATGGCACGATTTGGGTGATGGGCGCCTACCACAATGTGTTCCGTCTGGGGGTGGCTTTGCAGGATCTTGGCTTTTGGATCCTGAATGATGTGATCTGGCGCAAGGCCAATCCCATGCCGAATTTCCGCGGTCGGCGCTTCACCAATGCGCATGAAACCCTGATCTGGGCAGCGCATGGGCAGGAATCCAAATACCGCTTCAATTACGCCGCCATGAAGACGCTGAATGATGATGTGCAGATGCGGAGCGACTGGTTCATCCCGCTTTGCACGGGTGGTGAGCGGCTACGTGACGAAAATGGCGACAAGCTGCACCCGACACAAAAGCCCGAAGCGCTGCTGCATCGCGTGATCCTGTCCTGCACCCAGCCCGGAGAGGTTGTACTCGACCCCTTCCTTGGTTCCGGCACCACGGCGGCGGTCGCCAAGCGCCTTGGCCGGCGCTTCATCGGCATTGAACGCGAAGAACGCTACGCCAAGGGCGCCCGCGCCCGGCTGGCGGCGGTGGAGCCCATGCCGGAATCAGCCGCGCTCGCGCTGCCATCACGGCGCGAACAGCCGCGCATTCCCTTCGGCAATCTGGTGGAACGCGGGCTGGTGCCGGCGGGCAGTGTGCTGACCGATGCGCGCCGCCGCTGGCGGGCGGAGGTCGGTGCCGATGGCACGCTCCGCTGCGGCAAGGCGGCCGGGTCCATCCATCAGGTGGGCGCAGCGGTGCAGGAAGTGCCTTCCTGCAATGGCTGGTTGTTTTGGCATGTGGAAAACAAGGTCGGCGGCTTGCGCGTCTTGGATGAACTGCGCGCGGAGGTCGCGGGCGGCTAAAATTTCAAGAAAGCCCAGCCAACACCAGCAATTTCCGCATGACACTTGGCAAGGCATGCGCCGCTTCCGCGGGCGTCAGCCATTCGCCGTCAGGCCGTTTTGCCCGCGCCGGCAGCTGCGC
>JBIIGZ010000061.1:0-17871 GCA_044236185.1 Roseomonas sp.
AAAGGTCAAGCCATAGACGCAGCAGGCACTCCCAGAAAGGATCGTCGCCACACGGCGCATGCGCAAACCAACACGGAGCGACCCAAAGGCCGGGCACATGGATTGTGGTTGATCATGCGGCCCGCGTGGATAATCGCTCGCGAGCTTGTCCATCACTTCAGACTTGCCCGCAGCACGCGCGGCGGCTTCCAGCGTTTCCCGCCCACCATGGCAGGCAGCGCCTTCAGCGGCAGCAGGCGGCGAAGGAGGGGGAAGCGTGTCCATGCCCTCAGACGCCCTCATACACCACTTCAAGGGATGGCTTATTCAGCACTTCCGCCGCGCACATATCTTCCATGGTGGCGGGGTTCAGCACCACGCCACGACCCACGGCTTCGCCCTTGAACAGACCAAGCAGGTTTTCCTGGCTGAGTGGGTTTGGGCGCAGCGGCGGCGCTTCAGCGACTTGCATGGCAAGCTGTTCAAAGACCGAAGCCCAACGTCCACCCGGCTTGCCGATGATTTCATAGTTTGCGGATTTGCGCCGGATATCCTCATCCGCCGGAATGGCGGCCAGCACGGGAATGCCCGCTTCGGCAGCAAAGGCATGGGCTTCGCCGGTGCCATCATCCTTGTTGATGACCATGCCGGCGACGCCGACATTGCCGCCAAGCTTGCGGAAATATTCCACCGCGGAACAAACATTATTCGCGACATAAAGCGATTGCAGGTCATTGGATCCGACAACAATCACCTTCTGGCACATGTCGCGCGCGATCGGCAGACCAAAGCCGCCGCAGACCACATCGCCCAGAAAGTCCAGCAGCACGTAGTCGAAATCCCATTGATGAAAACCGAGCTTTTCGAGCAATTCAAAGCCATGGATGATGCCGCGCCCACCGCAGCCACGGCCCACTTCCGGGCCGCCCAATTCCATCGCGAAAACACCATCGCGCTTGAAGCAGACATCACCGATGGCCACAGCCTCACCGGCGGCTTTTTTCTTCGATGAGGTTTCGATGATGGTCGGGCAGGAACGCCCACCGAAGAGCAGCGACGTTGTATCGCTTTTCGGGTCGCAGCCAATCAACAATACGCGCTTGCCCTGCTGCGCCATCATGTAACTCAGATTGGCCAGCGTGAAGGATTTACCGATGCCGCCCTTGCCGTAGATCGCGATGATCTGGGTTTTCTTGGCGGCTGGTGAGGTGAGCACCCCATCAGGCGGTGTCGATGCTTCCGCACGCAGCGCATTATGCATCGCATTCATGGATGGACCGTTTGGCTTCCCCGGGACAGCATTCATTGTTTGTTTCTCCAGTCCAGAACCATTTTGAGGCAGGCAGGATCTTCAAAAGCCTGGCGATAGGCTTCCGGCGCGGCATCTGCGGCGGCGCGATGCGTGATCAAGCCGGAAAGGGAAAGGCGGCGCGCTGCAATCAGCTTATTCACCGCTTCCAGATCGGGCTGTTTCCATTCCGCAGCGATGGCGATGCGCGCTTCGCGCATGAAGGCCGGCGGGAAGGTGAAGGAAAGCGGTGCGCTGTAAAAACCGGCCAGTGTCACCACGCCACCGGGGGCAAGGCGAGCAATCAACGTATCCAGCAAAGCGGCATCGCCGCTGACATCGCAAATGGCGCGATAGTCGCGCCGCGTATCCTCAGCGGGATCAACAACCGAATAGCCATTGGCGCCATCGCGCCGCGCTGGATTGCTTTCCCACACCACGGGCGCGGGATGTCCAGCGGCGATGATGATGCGCGCCAGCAAACGTCCCAGAACACCATGGCCGATGATCAATTCCGGAATGGCGGCCTGCGGCAGCACCATTGCGTGATGCGCGGTCGCGGCCAGCGCCAATAGCACGGCGTCTGCGCCAAGCGCGGGATCAACCGGCGTCACGCGCGCACCAGCCACCACAAGCCGCGCGGCAGCGCCGCCAAACAATCCACGGATATCGCCAAAGCAGCGCGCACCGGGGACGAAAACCGCCTCACCTGGCTGGCGGCCCGCGGCAATACCGGCCTTCACCACACGCCCAACGGATTCGTAACCCGGCACCAGCGGGTAGCCCATGCCTGGGAAGGATGGCATGCGACCGGACCACAAAAGCCGTTCGGTTCCAGTACTAATCCCACTCCAATCAATGTCCACAACAACATCCTCTGCGCCGGGTGGCGTCAGTTGCAGGCGCGACAGCGAAAGCTGTTCGGGTGCGCTGAGCAGGATGGCGAGTGTTTCCACTCCAGGAACTCCTAATTCGGTTTTGTAACTCTAATGTGACGTATGTTTCTGTCAAGTAGAATTGACAGCAAACGTGTTAATTTGCCTCAGCCTGCATCACGCGGGTGAGCAAGGGTGTGTCGGTCGGCAGCAAGCGGGGTGCGGCAAAGCCGGCAGCAGTCAGCATCGCGGCCAATTCATCCGGCCGGCGCGGGCGGCCGCGGCCCATGGCCAGCAGGTAAAAGCCGAAATAGGCGCCGCCCATGGGCTCAGCGCCCGCAGTGCCTGCCATGGGTTCGGCAATCAGCACTCGCCCGCCTTTGGGAAGCGCGGCGCGCACGCGCCCAAGCAGGGCCTGCACCACATCATCATCATGATCGTGCAGCACGCGGACCAAGCTGACGATATCGGCGCCCAAGGGCAGGGAATCGGTGGTAAAATCTCCACCCATGGCCATTGCGCGGTCCGCAAGCCCTTCCCGGGCGAAGCGTTGCCGGCCCTGTTCGGCCACCGCCGGAAGGTCAAACAGCAACAGATCCAGGCCAGGATTAGCTTTGCCCACCGCGGTCAGGAAGGCGCCGCTGCCGCCGCCCACATCCATAAGCCGCCGATGCGGGCCAAAACGGTAAGCCGCCAGAACTTCCTGCGCCACCATGGGCTGGCTGGCCGCCATCAGTGCCGTGTAATCGGACACTTTCTCGCCCGGCAGCGCCCCGGGCTGCGCGGCGCCGGCATAGGCCCAGTATTGCGCCAGCGCCGTGCCACCCCTTTCGCGACGCAGTAATTCCACCGGATCCGCCAAATCGGCGTAGAGCATGGCGTGGTGTTCGACCATGGCGGCGATGCCGGGATTGCCGATCATGGCCGCGCCCAATTCGCCAAGCGCCCAGGCACCATCCGCGCGCCGGCGCACCAGCCGGAGCGATTCGGCGGCCACCAACAACCGGTTCATCGCTTCCGGCGAAAGCCCGAGTCGCGCGGCCAAGGCGCGTTCTTCCGCCGGTGCTTCGTGCAGCACCTCAAACAATTTCAGCCGCACACAGGCGGCCAGCACTTGCGAATAGACAAAGCCCGCGCAGAGATCGAACAATTCTCGCGCGCGGCGACGCGCCAGCGGGCGGGTCAGCGGAAACCGCGCGGCCCAGGCGCGAAAGGCCGGGCGCGCGGTCAGCGATTCGCGCCAGGCACTGAAACGATCAGACCAGGATGGCCCCTGATCCCCATGCGCCCTTTGCGGGGGCAGCGGCATTGCCTGCGCCATGGCTCAGGCCGTGGCCAGTTTGCGCGGCAAAAGCCGCCCCACTTCTTCCAGCATGGCGGCGCGCAGCAAGGTGCGGCCGGGGCAGCCGGGAATCGCCTCCACCGCCGCGTTCGCCAGTGTCTTTAGCCGCGCAACGGCGCCATCCAGCCCCAGTTGCAGCACTGCAGACGGCCGGCCGAGCGCCTTGTCGCGGCCAACGGGCTTGCCGATGCTGGCTTCATCTTCCACGGCATCGCGAAGGTCATCGGCCACCTGGAAGGCCTCACCTAGCCGATCCCCGAGCAGGCGCCAGGCTTCGGCATCGGCCACACCCGCCGCTGCGGCGCCGGCGACAGAAGCGGCTGCGAAAAGCGCCCCGGTTTTTTGCCGCTGATATTCGGAAAGATCAGCGCGCGGCTCACATTCCCAAGCCTGGCCAGCAACAATGCCGAAGGGCACGCCGACACCATCGCCAATGGCATTGATCACGGGGCCAAGGCGTTCGGGCGCACCGCAACCGGCGCGTGCTACAGTCTGGAAGGCCAGCACAATCAGCCCGTCACCGGCCAATACAGCCAAAGGCTCCCCAAAGGCGCGATGCACAGAAGGGCGGCCGCGGCGCGTATCGGCATCGTCGAAGCAGGGCAGGTCATCATGCACCAAGCTGGCGCAATGCAGCAGTTCAATCGCGGCAGCAGCGGCGCTGGCAAGCCTTGGCTGGTCATCACCGCATGCAGCGGCAACGGCGAGCGTGAGGCGCGGGCGGATGCGCGCCCCTTTCGGGAACACCGCGTGGCGCATCGCGGCGGCGAGGCGGGGCGGGGCTCCGCTCGCCTCGGCGGAGAGCACCGCGTCTGCGAGGCTGCTCTCAATACGGGCCAAGGCGTCCATGCGGGACCTCCGAAGGGGTGGCGCGAATATGCCGCGACAGCCCTATGTATGTTTTGTTAGACTATTTTATTGTCACGTTTTCTTGACACGTATGTCAAGGCTTTTCACGCCCGCGCAGCAAAACGGGTTTCGCGGTCCATCCGGTCCATCAATTCCAAGGCCCAGACCAGTCTTTCGCCATAGCCAGCACCCACCGGCGGGCCTTCCGGTGCAGGGGCCGCGCGCACTGCATCCACCAGAAAGCGCGTGGCCGGTGATGGCGCTTCATCAGCACCATCCTGCTGCGCCGCGAGCGCACCAGCCGCGCGCGCCAAAAGCCAAGCCTTGCGCCGGCCGGAAACCACAGCACGGCGAGAAACCGAATCAAGGCCCTGGCGTTCCACTTCACGCCCGATTTCCGCATAAACGAGGCGCGCCGCGCCAATGCCCGGTCGGCAATCCCATGGCAGCAGCGCTATGCCTGGCCAAGCGCGGCGATAATGCGCTTCCGCCGCACCAAGCAAGCGCGCCACCACGCGACCAAGCGCGGGCGAAAAGGCGGGATTGGCGATCAGCCCTTCCGCCGAAAGCCCTTCCTCAGCCAGCCAGGTTTGCGGCAGATAAACCCGCCCGGCCTTGGCATCTTCACCCACGTCGCGCGCAATATTCGTGAGTTGCATGGCAAGGCCAAGATCGCATGCGCGCGCAATCGCTTCCGCTGACCGCACACCCATCAGCAGCGTCATCATGGCACCAACAGTCGCCGCGACGCGCGCCGCATAGGCTTCCAGCGCGCCGATATCCTCATAAAAACGGCCTTCGGCATCCCAGGCGAAGCCTTCCAGCAATGCCGCGGGCAGCATACGCGGCACGCCATATTGCGCGACTACTGCGGCAAAAGCGCGATCCGCCACATGATCCCAGGGACGCCCGGCATAGGCGCCATCAAGACGTTGATGCAGTTGATTGAGCGAGGATGCTGGATTGTCGCTCATGTCAATCGCGTCATCGGCCACGCGGCAAAACGCGTAAAGCGCAGCGGCAGGGGCCGCGATACGACGCGGCAGCAGGAAGGATGCGGCGCGAAAGCTTTTTGAACCACCCGCCAATAGCTTGTTGCAGGCGGCCAGATCCTCGGCAGAAATTCCGGTCAGTCCAGACATGCGCATCCTCGCAATTTTCTTGTTTCAGTCATTTTCGGCAGTCCGGCGGCGGAAGCGCCGCACACCAAGCGCCACCGCCAAGGCAACAACCGGAATGGCGATGCTGGTCACAATTTCCTCGCGAAAAGCAACACCTGATGTGACCAAACCCTTGCCCAGATAGGCAACAAGCCCAACAACGTAATAGGTGATGGCGGCGACAGAAAATCCCTCCACCGCCTGCTGCAACCTAAGTTGCTGGCGCGCGCGCCGTTCCATGGAAGCGAGTAAGGCTTGATTTTGCCTCTCCCGCGTGATGTCAACGCGGGTCGAGAGAAGCTGCGTGGCGCGCGCCACGCGTTGAGAGAGCATTTCCTGCCGCGCGGCGACCGCCTGACAGGTGTTCATGGCCGGCGCCAGTCGACGTTCAGTGAATTCACCGAAGGTCTGCATGCCTTCCATGCGCATCTCTCGTAATTCGTGAATGCGGTTACGTACCAATTCGTAATAGGCTGTAGCGGCGGAAAAGCGAAACCGATGGCGTGATTCGCGGCTTTCCGCTTCGGCGGCCATGCGCGTCAGGCGCTGTAGCAAAAGTGGTTCATCGGCTTCCTGCGCTTCCACGAGCGCCGCGCTGATTTCCGCCAATTCCCGTTCCTGCGCGCCGATCTGCGGGGCCACTTCCTGCGCCACCGGCAGCGCCAGTAGCGCCATGATGCGATAGGTTTCCATCTCAAGAAGGCGCTGCGTGAGCCGCCCCGCCTGATAGGGCGACATGCCGCCATCATAAATCAGGAAACGGCTGAACCCATCATCCTGAATCCGGAAATCCGTGAAGGCATGCGCATGGCCACTCACCAGCGGACCGCCCACCAGCATGTGATCACGAAAATAGCGCCGCGCAATTTCGCTGATGGCCAAGGGCACTTCCTTGGAAGCCAGCAGCGTGACATGTGCGGCTGCGATCACCTGACCGGGCAGAGCTTTCAGCCAATCCGCCGGCAGTGCATGGATGGCGGCTGCGGCGAATGGCTCAGGCTCTGCACCCGCGACCACAACCATGAAGCGGCTGAATTCGCCATGCCTTTCCCATTTCAAGCGAAATGGCCCGAAATCCGCACTGTAATGATTGGCCCCTGGCGCAGGCGGTGGGATGGAAAAGCGCTGTGCCAACGCAGAAAGTGCCACCCAGGGCGCGTCCCGTGCCTCATCTCCCGTGGGCAATAACGCAAGTTGCGAAACCCGACAGGGGGAGAACAGAATCTCTGGCGGACGCGCATGCACCTCATCATTGAGCTCAACGCGTTTGGCATAGAAAGGCGGGAGGACCTTATCGAAGCTCATGCCGCCGCCCCGGTGATATTCTGCGCGAGCCAAGCCCATTCCTTCATGAGCGTATCGGCAATACGTTGCGGCGCTTCCTCATGCGCCAAATGGCCAAGCCCTTCCAGGGTAATGATGCGTGCGGCAGGAAGAATGGCCTGGATTCGCCGCGCCTGCATGGGCGGTACAGCCCGATCACGGCTGCCTACCATGAGGAACAGCGCCGGCGTGAGACGCGCCAAGTCACGCAGCAAGGGGCGCAATTCCCATTGCGCCATCATCATCAGCGCCGCGCGAATATGACCGGGATAGCCGAAAAGCCGTGTATATAGTTCAACACCTCGCGGGCCGATATCTGACCCCGTGTCGCGCAAAAGCTTGGCTGCCACTTCTTGCTTGGAAGCCCGCCAAGCACATAGCTTCGAGACAAAAGGCAACCCCACCATGACGCGTGCCGCGCGGGTAAAAAACGCCGCATGCTCATCACCCAGCGGCAGCAGCGCACCATTTAAACTGAATATGACACGCGGCGCGATCTTGCCATCCAAGGCCATACGCAGCGCAATCGCTGCACCCGCTGAATGACCAAGCACCAGGTCAGGCGAAACCTGAAGCTGCTTCAGCAAAGCGTGGAGTGCTTCCGAAAACCCCGCCAATGAAACACGCGCCTGCGACAGGCTTGTCGTAAATCCGTGCCCCGGAAGATCGGGCGCAATAAGTGTAAAATGCGGCGCAAGGATTGGTGCCAGATCGCGCCAGCTATGGGTGGATGCCGCTGTACCATGCAGCAGCAACAAGCAAGGCCCCTGCCCCATGCGTTGCACATGCCATGTCAGCCCGCCCGCTTCAACAAATTGGCTCGAGTCGCGATTGGGCCAATCCCGCCCATCTTTATGCCAAATCGGCGAGTCAGCGGCTGCTGCCATGGCATCAAGGCCCAGTCGCTGGCACGCGCGCCGCGTCACGCACCGCGGCCGACATCCGTGCAGCATCAGCGAAAGGCAGCGGCACATAGCGCGCGCCCATGGCGGAAGCGAGGTCACGTGAAAAGGGCTGCGGCCGTGGCGCCGTATCAATCAGCAAGGAGGCAATACCCGAGGCCTTGAACAACCGTGCGGCATCCAGCGCTTCCGCTTCCGCCGTGGCGCGCCCGCCCATGCCATCACGCGAGACATTGGCGCGACCATCGGTCAGCGCCACGATCACCGGCGTCTGCCCACGCTTGCGGCTGGCTTCCGCCATGGCAAACCCAGCAGCGATTCCAGCAGAAAGGGGCGTACCGCCTCCGCCGGGCAAAGCAGCCAGACTTCTTTTGGCCCGCACCAGCGAATGGGTGGGTTCCAGCAGCACCTCGGCACCGCGGCCGCGAAAAGCGATAACCGCCACACGGTCACGCCGAACGTAGCAATCGGCGAGCAGCAATTCCACCGCGCCCTTTGCTTCCGCAAGCCGATGAAGCGCCGCCGATCCTGAAGCATCCACCAGGAAGATCGTCGTCGTTTCGCTATTTTGCTTGTAACGCCGTATGCGTACATCTTCGCGTCGGATATGCACCAGCGCAACGTGATCAGGCTTTTCGCGGCGGCGATATTCCTGCCAGGGCGCCGCAACACGCAGCGTTTCCACCAAAGCCAAACGCAGCCCCGCGCGCCACGCTGCCGGGCGCGCGCCAATCGGCCGGCCACGCTGCACAGAACGACGCATCATCCCGGACTTGCCCGATTGCGCTGCCTGGCGTGCCATCTGCCGCGCCGCCACGCCAAGCCCCGCGAGCAGGCCCGCCGGGAGGCTCGCTTGCGCTGCCGCCAATACAAGATCTTCCAATGAGGGTTGGTCCTGGCTTTGCTGCTGATCTGCCGGAGCATTTTCCTGACGCTGCTGCTCTGGCGCCGGGGGTTGTTCTTCTGTCGGTGCCTCTGGCACTTGGCGTGCGCGCGGTGCGAGTACCAATTGCGCCGCGAGTGCAGCGTCTTCGCGGGTTACCTCTGTGCGGCCAGCCAAAGCCGCTGCCGCACGCGCGCAACGCAAGGCGAAAATCGGCGCCCGCAATGAAAAAATACCAAGCGCTAAAGCCGCTGCGCAAAAGGCTTGCGGCAAGTCCTGCGGTATCCTGACATGCGCAACGTTTTCACGTGCCACGCTTATGTCGTCCCTGCCCGGCAAAGGCGGCACCATTCGCTTCAAGCCCTGCGGTTGAAAGCTTATCTGGAATGCCAGACGATCGGAGAGCGCTTCCGCTACCTGTTCGTCATCAGACTGGCCCTCATCCAACGCGACTACGGTGAAGCGCGTTGCTTGTGCGAAGGAAACCCCTTCCCGCGCGACTTTCAGGGCGCCTTGATCCAGAACTGTCGCAATGCGTGCAATAGTTTGACTTTCGACCCGCTCCGCCATGGGAAGAACAACGACCCCCCCATCACTTTCTGCAAGTAGGCCCTGTTGTGCGATAGGCCGACCGCCATGCAAGCTCGCGGCAAGATCGAGTCCTCCTAGAAGGCGATTATCCGCGATCCCCAAGGGCACGCGCCGCCAGGCCACGCCTTGCGGCATCATCTTGCGTAGCGTTTCGAGCCATTCATCCCTGAGCGGATCAGCAGGTCCACGCAACACGGCGCCGCCCAATCCGTTGGGGTCAACCGCAAGCAACGCCGCAACCTTGAAGGCCAACACATTGATGCTGTCTTCAAGGGTTTTAGCTTCTGCTGTAGGCGGTGCTTTCATAGCTGTGACCTATGCCGTGTTTTTCACGGCCCAAAAACGTCTTCGAGCGCTTTTTCTACACGCGTGGTTGCCACCGATTCATCCAGGGGATTGCGCCGCAATCGATGCCGCAATGCCGAGGGTGCCACACGGCGCAAATGCTCCTTGCTGACTTCACGCTCCCCTTCCAGCGCCGCAAGTGCACGCGCTGCCCTGACGAGCGTGAGCTCCCCACGCAAGCCGTCCGTCCCAAGGGCCATGCAAAGTGTGGCCGCCTGCTCAATCGTCCCAAGTGGCAGCGTCACAGCAGACAGACGCTTGCGCCCAGCCAGGATTGTCTCCCGCGTGCGCGCTTCCTCCTTCGCCCAATGCTTGATAAAGCCGGCCGCATCGCGGTCGAAGGAATCGCGCCGGCAAACCACTTCAACTCGGCTTGCGAGGTCCGTTGGAGTCGAAACTTCCACAGAAAGCCCGAACCGATCCAATAATTGCGGGCGCAATTCACCTTCTTCTGGATTGCCGCTACCAATCAATACGAAGCGCGCAGGATGACGCAGGCTGATACCCTCTCGCTCCACCACATTTTCGCCTGAGGCGGCGACATCAAGCAAAAGATCCACCAAGTGATCTTCGAGAAGATTTGCCTCATCAATATAAAGAAACCCTCGATGTGCCGCAGCAAGAAGACCTGGTTCAAAGGCCTTCACGCCCTTTGCCAAGGCCCTTTCGATATCAAGCGCACCAGCCAAACGGTCTTCCGTGGTACCCAAGGGCAAGTCAACAACGGGTACCGGCACCATTCGTTTTTCCGGCTTTCGCCCCCTGGGTAGACCGGCACAATGGGAACAGCTTGCCTGCGGTGCCGCAGGATCACAGGCAAAGGGGCAGCCGGCCACCACCGCCATTTCAGGCAGAAGCGCGGCCAGTGAACGCACAGCGGTCGATTTGCCCGTACCGCGATCTCCGAACACCAGGACGCCACCAATGCTTGGCTCAACTGCTGCAATCATCAGGGCACGCTTCATTTCCTCCTGCCCGACAATCGCGCTGAAGGGATAGGCATTGCGCGCGGCAGGTGTGGCTAAGCGGCTTGTGTTTTCCGATGGCGTGCGTGCCGCTTGGCGACGCGACACCTGCCCTTCCTGGCCAGGCCGAGTGGCTGGCCGGAAGCTGCTAAGGGCGCCATCCATCAGGCGGCCCGCCGCAAGCGGAATTGCGACCAAACCTGTTCAAGCGATTGGACCAGGTGATCCATATCTGCGTCCGAATGGACCGGCGATGGGGTTATGCGCAGTCTTTCTGTGCCGCGCGGTACTGTTGGATAATTGATGGGCTGCACATAAATCCCATGCTCATCCAGCAGCGTATCACTCAATTTTTTGCACAGTGTCGGATCACCCACCATAACCGGGACGATATGGCTGAGATTATCCAAATGCGGGACACCAATCGCGTTCAAGCGCCGCCTTAGGGTCCCGGCGCGTTCATGCAAACGCCGACGCTCCTCATTGCTTTGCCGCAAGTGGCGGATGGCAGCACGGGCACCTGCTGCGATCGCCGGTGGCAAGGCCGTGGAGAAGATGAAGCCGGAGGCGAAGGATCGCACAAAATCACACATGGCAGTACTGCCGGCGATATAGCCGCCAATCACACCAAAAGCCTTGGCGAGCGTACCTTCGATGACCGTGATGCGTTCGGCGACACCATCACGCTGCGTGATACCGCCCCCGCTTGCGCCATAAAGACCGACCGCATGAACCTCATCGCAATAGGTCATGGCGCCATGGGCATCGGCCACATCGCAGATATCACTGATCGGTGCGATATCGCCATCCATGGAATAGACACTTTCGAAGGCTACCAATTTTGGTGCGGTCTTCGGCAGTTCCGCCAATACACGGCGCAAATCGGCAACATCATTATGCCGGAAGAGTACGCGCTTCGCCTTGCTGTGGCGCATGCCTTCAATCATGGAGGCATGGTTCATTTCATCTGAGACAATGATGCAGCCAGGCAGCTTGGAGCCCAAGGTGGAAAGTGACGCCCAGTTCGACATATAGCCGGAATTGAACAGTAGTGCCGCCTCGCGCCCATGCAGCGCGGCGAGGTCTTTTTCCAATAGAACGTGCTCGTGATTGGTGCCCGAGATATTGCGCGTGCCGCCCGCCCCGGCCCCGCAACGATCCAAGGCTTCATGCATGGCATTCAGCACATCAGGGTGCTGCCCCATGCCGAGATAGTCATTCGAACACCAAACGGTCACTTCACCACGTACGCCCTTATCGTGCCGCGTTGCACGTGGAAATTGGCCACGGCGCCGTTCCAAATCTGCAAATACCCTATACCGGCCTTCACGGCGAAGGCTATCAAGCTGACCCTGGAAAAATTCCTCGTAATTCATCTCACATTCTCCTTGCCCAGAATGATTTTCCAGGTCTTGCCATTGCGCGAAGGTCACTTCCGGCGAATGCCGCCGAAACAAGGCCCCTCACCATGCCTTGGATGATTCGCTTCATGCGCCATGCCTCAGCGCATAATCCTCAAGCTCAGCGCGTATGCCGCGCATGTCGAGCAAGCGTCCCGTCACGGTGATGCCAGTACGGGTTGTCTCTGGTACCGCTTCTTCCCGCAGATGCACCGCGCCGTTGGTGAAATCCAACGTGAGCCAACCTTCTGGCGCGCGAATAGAACCGCGCAGGCTCTCAACTGAACCAAAGGCTCCTGCCGTGATGCGCGTGAGCAATGCATTCAGGGGCTGCGTATCAAATGGTCCGGCTTTATCTGTTGACCAATTCGCCGTCTGCGCTGGCGCTTGCTGATCCCGCAAACCCCAGCCCCATAGGGCTTCAAGGGGTAAAGGCAGCATCAGGAACCAATGTTCGATAACTGCCAGGGAGGCGAGTATCGCCACAAGCATGAACCCCGTTGCCTGATGCGCATCGGCACCCGGAGCAAATGTCTTATGGAAAAGCCAGGCGCTCAGGATGGTGCCGAGGGTGATGGAGAAGGGAAAAAGCAAATTCATTGGCCGATGTGCAAAATAGCTGCTCATGTAGCGCAGATGTGCCGGCAATAGCCTCTCGCCCGTGTTGCGCACACCAAGATAGAGATTGAGCTTAGCGCTCAGGCGCATCAGCCAAAGAATGCCATAGGTCAGCAGGCCAATCTGATTGGGCCCTTGTGCGAATGCAATGAAGAGCAAAAAGCCCAGGGCCAGGATGAATAATTCGTGCCAAAGCACAACGCGCGTTGCAGACCAGAAGCGCTGCAACCCGGTGAATTGGGCCGGCATCTCCGTACGGTTGGGGCCGGTAATCAATCCACCAAGAAAGCTGATCTCAACCGCGCCCCAGATCGCCAGCGCCGCAACAAAGGAAAGATAGGCGCCGGACGTCGTCACATCCTCGGCAGTTGCGTGAAGCGTGATCAGGCCAGCCGCCAGCAAGCCCGCCGACGCTGCGCTCAGCGCTAGGCGATACGGCGCAAGCCGAGTGACCGCAAAAAGAATTGCACCCGTTGTCAGCCACCAAAGAAAGATGGCGATCAGGGCAGCGGTCAAGCTTTCAGGCATCGAAAATGCCTACCAGATTGGCGAGAGGCGTATTTCAGACGGCAGCGGATGCTTCCGTGGCCGGCGGAAAAACAGCTTCCCGAAAGTGATTGCGGCTGAGATGCTCAAGCCAATTCGCCGCAGTCTGCCGCCAACGCCGCCCTGCCGCCGGGCATCACTCATTTTTTCCGAGATCTGCCAGAGGCGATCCATATCCTCCATGAAGCCGGGGCCATCCACATCCAGCGTCACGGGGAATACCTGACGGCAAATCTCCTCTGTGATCTTGAAGACCTCCCGATCATATTCTGTGGGGGTCATGCCAAGCGCCTTGTGAAATTCAGGCCGGCCATGATCACGTACATACATGGTCGCGAAAACCGCCAACTGGAAGAAGCGGCACCACAGCGCATTCACACCCGTCAACAGCTTGGGATTGGCGCGCATCAGCAAGGCGAATGCCTCACCATGACGGAATTCGTCATTGCACCATTTCTCAAACCACTGGAAAATTGGGTGGAAACGCAATTCCGGGTGGCGTTCAAATTGTCGAAAGATGGTGATGTAGCGTGCGTAGCCGATCTTTTCACTCAGGTAAGTCGCATAGAAGATGAATTTTGGCTGGAAGTAATGATATTTCTTGGCGCGCGTCAGAAAGCCGAGATCAACGCCAATGCCCAAATCCTTCAGCGCATCATTGATGAAGCCCGCATGACGGCTCTCATCGCGCGCCATGACGGAAAACAATTCACGCATATCCGGATTGGTAACGCGCTTCTTGATTTCCGCATAAAGGACGCAGCCGGAAAATTCCGCTGTCACGCTGCTGACCAGGAAATCCACCAATTCCTTTTGTAGGCCCTCAGGTAGGTCTTCCAAGCGAAAGGTGTCAAACTGTTCATTGCGGACAAAGTGGCCCTTATTGGGATCTTTATGGAATTCCTCCATGAGCCGGTCCCATTCAGCACGCACGGGCTCAACATTGATCGCATCCATTGCGGCGAAATCAGTCGTATAGAAGCGCGGCGAAAGCGCTGTTTCGGTCAGCGCAAGTTCTGTTGTTTCTCGCGAAAGCTTATCCCGCATCGCGTGGGTTACGGCGTTCATGCGGCCTCCTTCGGCTCAAAGCCCACATGATAGAGTTCGGTCAACTCAAGAATAGATCGAAACTGAGTCCAATGGCGGCGAAAGAACCCGGCGCGAATGATCGTGGCCGAGGTTTCGAAACTATATTTCTCACCAAAAGCCACATGGCTTGGCGCCCCGTGAACAATCACTTGATCCCCAGGCCGCAGTACCACGTCCTCCGGCACGGCATAGGCATGAAAACTATCGAAGCTGCGTTCGATTTCGACGATGCAGGGCACATCGAAGCGCCTCGCTCGCCGTGTATCTCTCGGTTGGGTCATTTGCCTTCCTCGTTTTTTTTGAACAATATTTCTGCAAAACTTTGTACATTCGTTGCACCGAAGGCGCGTAAATCGGTCCAGCGACCACTTGCCGGGTCTTCCAGAATGATGGCACCGCCCTTCAGGGCCGCAAGTCGCAAGGGACTTTCAGCACCAGGATTTTCCAGACGCCGATCGCGCGTAAATCCGCGCAAGGCACCCCGCACAAAGCCCCCTTCACCAGGCGCAATTTCGCCAATCAACTGCCCATTTGTCGCATCGCGAATGGAAATGCCGCCATCCATACGATCACTGAACAGGATATCTCGCGCAAAAACTGCCTCACTTGGCTGATGCCTTACCTGTTGCATCTCACCTGCATTAAGGATCACCAATGCAATGAGGCCGGCCAGCATCACCCCAAGGCCGATGCCCAGATAATCCTTGCGCGGCGCTATTGCCCTGGCTGTCATCATTCCTTTCCTATGCCATTGCCGTTGCGCCACTTGGCATTTCGGCTTCCGGCTTATGCTGACCACGGCTGATGGCAGCACCGCCCGCATTGGCGACCGCCTCACCCAAAATCCTGGCGACCTCAGTAGCTTCCGCTACACCACGGAGCATCGGCTTTGGTCGTCCAACGCTCCAGCCAGCGCAATGGGGCCATAGTGCAATCCAGGAAATTCGGTGGCTTGGCAGGAGTTCCAGCACAAGATCACCATGGCCATCCTTCCGATTACGCAAAACGGCCCCCGCGATTGCCACGAATGGGATATTGATGGTGATGGGCAAGGCAACCCCAACCCGCAGCACCAGGCGACGAGAGGTGATGGAATACACGCTCGTCCTTGCGATCACCTTTGCGAGCAGCACCAGAATACCAATAGCGATACTACCCACAAGCATCAGTATCGCTGCAGAACCGATGGCGGGCACCATTGGCCCGCCTTGCAGGGCTGCATTCAAAATATCCCAACCGGCGAGCAGCAAGAAATAACCCATGACCCAGCGAATTCCGAAAACCCGCTGAGCAATTTCAGTCCAAGCTGGCGCCCCCTGCCACAGCAAGACCTCACCTGCCGGAAGCGCTTCCGGTAGGCCCGGTATCGGTTCCAGCCCGTGTTCGGTCAGGCGTGCGGGGGCTGACTTGGTCACAGGCATGGCTCGCTGCGTTCCGGAGTCGCATAGAAATGGCCACCGCCAAAATAGGCGGAGATACGATCTTCCTCCAACAAGGTGATCTGTTCGGCTTGCGCAATCCCGGGCGCGGCAATGAACTGCGCGGCGGTGACTGAAATCACCCGTGCCGTGCCGTCATCGGTAAAGGTACAAAGAAACATTGGTACAAGCACACGGCGCCCGTCGGCGACTTCTGCTTCCAGATACCGCAGAATGTATTCAGACCGGTCAACCCAAAGATCAACGACGGTGCCCGCGACTGCGCCATCCAGGGTGATCACCGCCTTGCCACGCGGATCAGGATCCTCATGCGCGATATGCCAGCCTGGAGCAGCCCGCAGTGGAACGATCTTTGGCTTATTGTCGTCAAACGCCAAATCAGGCACATCGGCGCGGTCCGCATATGATGCCGGGCCGACGCCGTCACGCATTGCATCACCTGTTGGCACAAAGGCAGTGCCTGGATATGGATAATCGGGCGTCAATTGCGCAGAGACATCGCGTTCCGGCCGCACACCCTGCACAACCGTGGCACCTTCCGGATAATGGAGCCGAAAGACCTTGGGTGCCGGCGTTTCAGGAAAGCCATGCATGGTGGCAAAAGCCGGACGATCCGGTAATTCATTCACCATCGGATAGCCTTCGCGTTTGTTTTCGCGGGTCAGATAGTAGATCAGGCCGGCAAAGAACGCGAAGAAAATGTAGAGTGAAACGGCAGCCGCATCCAGGAAGACCGGCGTTGCTGGTGTTGTCATGGCAATGCTCCATGTTGGTTCTGCAGCCCGACCAAACTTGGCCGGCCTGCATCATGTTGAGGTCCGGAAGAAACCGTGTCGTTCGCCCTAAGCAGCGGGCCAACGACCGCAAGCATCATGAAAAGAAGAATGATTTCGACGATGTAGACACCGACATAGCCCGTACTGGGCGCATCAAGCCCGGCACCGAGAACACCGGCTGACGCGAGCGAGGAAATGACATCGCGGATGACGCCACCAAGAGCGACCGCCGCGCCACCAGCAGTGGCAGTCACCGCGCCCCAAACGCCAAGCGTCAGACCAATCTGGCCTTCCGGCGCGGCCTGCATGCAACCCGTCAGCGTTGCATGTGCAAAAAGGCCCGCGCCGAAACCAATGGCGGCAGTTCCAGCCGCGAAGATAAGCGTTGATTCGAGCGGCGACGCGAAGATCACCATCACAAAGCCAGAGATACCAACAATGGCACCGGCGCTGGAAACGCGTTGTGCATGCATGCCACGGCCGAGCAAGGGTGCGGCGCGCAAAAAGCCCAGGACTGCACCACTCGCGAAAAGCGCGGTTAAAGCGGTTGTTGCCCCAACACTAAGCGACAGGATCTGTCCGCCATAGGGCTCCAACAAGACGTCCTGCATGCCAAAGGCAGCGGTACCCAGCGCCGCCGCCAACAAACGCCGATCCCATGGGCCAGACTTGCGCAGCAGCTTCAGACTCGCACGGAACCCCGGGTCACCCGGGGCACGACCAATCGTGAGTTCGGGGCGTCTTGGTTCCTGCTTCCAGGCCGCGATCAGGTTGATCACAAGCGTTGCGGCTGCCATGCCTTGTACAAGTTGGATCAGCTTGATTTGCGAAAAATTGGCAAGGAAAGCGCCAAAGGCAATCGCGGAAATCACCATACCAATCAACTGCATCAACGATAAAATCGTGACGACATTGGGTTGCGCTTCACGCGGGACAATATCAGTTGCCAAGGCAAGCCCAACGGTCTGCACCGTATGCATACCAGCGCCAACCATGAGGAACGCAAGCCCCGCTGCAAGCTGTGCCACCCAAGGCGGCGCCCAGGTATCACCTGACAGAATAATCAGCGCGAAGGGCATCATTGCTAGCCCACCAAACTGGATGATGGTGCCAAGCCAAAGATAGGGCACACGCCGCCAACCAAGCACCGAGCGATGCGAGTCGGATCGAAACCCAATCAAAGCCCGCAGCGGAGCAAACAGAAGCGGTAGCGCCACCATGATGGCGACCAGGCTGGCGGCAACGCCCATCTCTACGATCATGACCCGGTTGAGCGTGCCAACCATGAGCACCGCCGTCATGCCGCAGGAAATCTGAAACAGCGAAAGACGCAACAAACGCCCGATCGGCAAAGGACCACTGCTGGCTTCGGCAAAGGGCAGCACATTCAGGCTGATCCCTGTCCAAAGCCTGGCCAAGCGGTCATTCACCTCGCTCATTTCCGGATCAGCTCCAGCGCATGAGAGGTATAAAACCCGCGGGAGACACGGCGATCCCGGCC
>JBIIGZ010000062.1:0-17775 GCA_044236185.1 Roseomonas sp.
AGCAGGTGGATAGCATGGGGCTCAATCTGGGGCCGGTCACCGCCAATACCGATAAGCTCCGCGTCCTGTCCCAAGGCGGCGCCACGCGCAGCCGCTTCCGCCAGGATGTGCCAACCCTGATCGAACTGGGTTTTCCGTTGCAGATGGCCTCTGAACGTGGCTTGGTCATGCCGGCAGGCACGCCGCCCGCCATTGTCCAGCGCCTGCGTGAAGCCACAGCCGATATCGCGCGCGATCCGGAATTCGTGAAAATCCTGGAAGGGCGCTTCACCGAACCGGCCTATGAGGCAGGCGATGCCTGGTTTGAACGGTTGCGCCGGCAGGAGGCGGAGTACCGCAAGCTTTGGCAGGTTACGCCCTGGTCACAGCGGTAAGGCCGCTGCGAATCAGCAGGTGAGGGGAGGTTGAGCAGGCCCGAAAGCCGCCAAAAGGCGCGCCGAGGGCCTCCCCGCGTTCTTTTTGCGGTCAGCGCCATGGGGTTTGGGCACCTCCAGCGTTCCCTGCCGTTGATCCGACGCCTGCTGGCGGACGGTGCTGCGCTTACCATTGTATGTCACGGCGAAGCGCTGCTTGCCTTGCGCGGGGAATTGGCTGGGCAGCAGGCGATATCCTTTGTGTCGGCCCCGGATTACCCGCCATTGCAGCGCGGATCGGGCCTTCGGCATTACTGGTATTTTCTGACCGATCTTATTGGTGTTGCGCGCCGGCTGCGTCAGGAAAAAGCCCTGACTGATCGCCTCGTTGCCGAAATCGGGCCGGATGTCATTATTGCCGATGGCCGCTTCGGCTTTCACGCGCCGCATGTGCCTTCCTTCCTGATCTGTCATCAGATCAGGGTGATCCTGCCGCACCTGTTGCGGCCGTTTCAATTTATTGCAGATATGATACAATTCGGCCTGCTGCGGCGGTTTGACCGCGTGCTGGTGCCGGATTTCGCCCCTGCCGAATCCTGTTTGGCGGGCAAGCTTTCGCATAACTGGATTGCCCGCCTGCTCAAGCCTGCCTATGTCGGGCATCTTTCCTCGGCGTGGCATAGGGACAGCGAAAAGAATATTGATGTCCTGTTCATCACCGGGGGCTTTCTGGCCGGGCCGAAGGCCGCGTGGGCGGCCTGGATTGACCGCTTCAGCCGTGACCATGCGGCGAAAAAGATCGCCTCCATTACGGGCGGGATGGGGCAGGATGCTGACTGGCCCGAAGGGATCACGCGCCATGATTTCGTGCTGGGTGCCGAACGCGATGATTTCATGAACCGCGCACGCACCATCATTGCGCGGGCGGGCTATACGACGATCATGGATCTGGTGGCGCTGCGTCAGGACGCGATCCTGATCCCAACCCCAGGCATGACCGAACAAGCCCATTTGGCCAAGCGCTATCCGAAGGTCGAGATTGGCGGGCAGACAGGATATGCCTTCCGCTATGCGGACCTGCCAGCCGCGATCCGCGCCTGGCAGGTGGAGGACACACTCAGAAAGATTCTACAGGAGATCGGCTGGGACGGTCAGGGAACGGTGTGACGCTGTCGACGCAGGCTGCACTTTCCGGTGCACGCCCATGGCGGGTTCCTGATAAGGCGCGGTTGCATTGCCCCGAAGTCCTGTCCTTCCTGGTTGATCACGCGGCGCTGAAATGCGATGAGACTAGCTGTGCAGCGCCTCAATAAAACCCCGCCGGGCAAGCGTCGCTTTCTGTTTCTGCAAGGGCCCATATCGCCCTTTTTTGCGGAAGTCGCAGCCGGTTTGCGCGGCCTTGGCCATGAGGTTTTTCGGATCAACCTGAATCTGGGGGATAGGCTGTTTTGGCGCGGCCCTGGCGGCGTGGATTTCACCGCCAAGCCAGATGCTTGGCGGCCCTGGATAGAAGCCTTCCTTGATCAGCAGGCAATCAGTGACCTGGTGCTGCTGGGCGAGCAGCGATTTTATCACCAGGAAGCCATAGCCGCAGCCAAGGCCCGTGGGTTGGCAATAACGGTCACGGAATGGGGATATCTGCGTCCCGATTGGATCATTCTGGAACGCGATGGGACGGGTGGAGAGAGCCTTTTCCCGCGCGACCCCGCCACCATCCTGCATAAGGCTGAGGGTCTTCCCGCCCCGGATCTCAGGCGATGTTTTGCGGATCATTTCCCAAGTCAGGCCTTTTGGGACATCGCTTATCATGCTGCCCTGCTGTTTCCCGCCCCGTTCCGCCATTTCCGGAATCATGAGGTGGTGCACCCCTTGGCGACCTATGCCGGCATTGGGCGCCGGCTGCTGCTCCGCCCGATGGAGGACAGGCGTTCGACTAGAATTTTGGCCGATCTGCTTGGGCGTCGCGTCGCCTTTTGGGTGTTTGCGATGCAGATCGAAAATGATTTCTCCCTGCGCGCCTATTCTTCTTACCGCGGCATGGATGCTGCGCTGCAAAAAGCCATGGCTTCCTTCGCGGCCCATGCGCCAAGCGATGGGGAATTGCTGATCAAGCTGCACCCGCTTGACCCTTGTGTGAAGAATTGGCCGACGCGTATTGCGGCCATGGCGCGCAAGCTTGGCTTGGGGGGGCGTGTCCATGTGGCGCCACGCGGCGATTTGGACGCAATGCTTCAGGCAGCCAGGGGCATGATCGCGGTCAATAGCACCGCGGCGTCCCGCGCCCTTGCGCTGAATAAGCCGGTGAAGCTTTTGGGGCAATCCGTGTTCAATATTCCCGGGCTTGTTTTTCAAGGCGCGCTTGATGCGTTCTGGACCAAGGCGGAGGCGCCAGACGCTGCCCTGCGCGATGCGTTTTTTGCGCTTCTTTGCGCCGCCTTTATGGTGCGCGGCGTCTATTTCGCCCGCGAAGGCCGCAGTGCCGCCGTTCGCGCCACCGTTGAAAGGCTGGATCGCGGGCTGATCAACCTTCCTCTGCCGGCGCCATTACCCGAAACTAGAGGGGCCTGTTGGCCCTGATGCCCGCTTGGCGTGGGCGGAGGCGGGATCCCCGCTTAGTTACTGGGGCGCGGCCCCGTATGTCGATAAACCAATGAGCTTGCGATAAAGCACCGGCTGATGGCCAAAACCCGAATGCCATGGCCGCTTGCAGTCATGATTTATATCGCATTTTTATGTTTGCGTTAGAGTGCTAGATGCTATTATTCAACTTAAACTAGAACTTGGCTTATGGTTTTGCGAGTCATTCAAGGGGGATCATCACATGTTGCCTGGGGCCGCGAAGCGGCGCGATTTCAAGCCTTCCGGCGCAAGTTTGCTTGTCCTGTTGCTGATGGCCGGTTGTGGCGGGCCCGGCGAGGGCAGTGGCGCTGCCAATACTTCAGTGGCGCCGCCCAATCCCATCCTGGACCCAATCGCCGCCTTTGCTGCGGACCCGCCTGGGAATGGCCAGGCTCGGGTATTTCTGGCGGATCGAAATGAAACCGTGACCTTGAGGTTTGTGCGGCAATATGCCGCGGCGAGCGGGCGGGAATGCCGTGAAGTTCAGGTAACGCAACGCGGTGGGGACAACCAGCGCCTTTATTGCCGTGCCGGCGCTGGCTGGATTGAGGCGAGACCCCTGATCTCGGCCTCGGCTGTTCGGTGATGAGCCTGCGGGATGAGGTGGCCCTTGTTCTGCGCGGGGCGCGCGTGCAGAACCGTGTCATTGTGTCCCTCATTATCCGCGAATTGGGTGCGCGTTTCGGTCGTTATTATTTCGGGTATTTTTGGCTTTTCATGGAACCATTGTTGTTCGGCAGCGTGATCGGCCTTATCCATTACTGGCGAGATCGTGCTACAGTTTTTGGCCCTTTCGAATTTTTTGCTGTCGGTTACGTCATGTTTTTCATTTTTCGCGGCATACTCTCCAGGGCACCGACTGCAATCCCGGCCAATCGTCCGTTATTGTTTCATCGGCTGGTCACCTTGCCGGATATTTTTTTCGCGCGTCATCTGATTGAGTTTTTCGCGTGTGCCGGTGTTCTTGCCCTGATGTTGGCAGGACTTTATGCGGTGACCGGGTCCTTGCCCGAAAGCCCGATCAAGGTTCTGGCAGCGCTGATTCTGATGACCCTGCTGAGCCAGGGGCTCGCCTTCATTTGGGGCTCCATAGCCGAAGCGATTGATGGCGCAGCGCGTGTGCTTCAGGTCTTCACCTTTCTTTTTCTGCCGATCGGCGGGTTGTTCTTTTTGGTGGAATGGTTGCCTGGCTGGGTTCAGGAGATCGTTTTGTGGATCCCCACCGTGCATATTTTTGAATTATTGCGTGACGGGCAATTCGGTTCGCGGTTTCGGCCGATTTATGATGTTTTTTACGTTATTGGCTGGATTGTTGTGACCCATTTGATCGGCCTTGCCGCCTTGCGCATCACGCGTGAGCGCTTGGGGATCGAAAAGGCCCTGTCTTCATGAGCCTTGAATTGATCGATGTCCATAAATCCTACCCGATGCTGGGTGGGCGCAAGATCATCCTGGCTGGTGCCAATGGCCGTGTGGAACGCAATGAGCGGCTTGGAATCCTCGGCCGCAACGGGTCTGGTAAATCCACCCTGGTGCGCATGATTGCGGGTGTGGAGGCGCCGAACAAGGGACGCATCAGGCGGTCCATGTCCATTTCCTGGCCTATCGGCATGGGCGCGGGGCTGAAGCCCACATTGACCGGTGAGGAGAATGCACGCTTCATTGCTCGGCTTTATGGCAAGCGCGAAGATCGTGTTGTTGATTTTGTGGCGGGTTTTGCGGAACTTGAGGAATATTACCGTATGCCCTTGATGACCTATTCTTCGGGCATGCGTTCCAGGCTCAATCTCTCGATCTCGCTCGCCGTGGATTTCGATTGCTTTCTGGTGGATGAGGCGTTGGCCGTTGGCGATACGCGCTTCGGTCGCGCCTTTGAAGAACGCATCATGCGATCCGGTCTGATCCTGATTTCGCATTCTCCTGCGATGGTGCGCCGACTTTGTACCCGCGCCGCAGTCCTTGATCAGGGAATCCTAACCTTTTATGATGACATCGATGAAGCTCTCGCCACCTATAACGCTCTCTGAAGCGGAATACGGTCCAATGGGCCGGCCTCAGGAACCGAAGCGGCAGCGCTGGTTCAATGGAGTGTGGCGGAAGCCGTTCTTCCTTCTGGTCATTCTTCCAAGTCTGCTGACGGCGGGCTATCTCTATATCGTTGCCGCTTCGCAATATGTTTCTGAGGCGCGTTTTGTGGTAAGTTCGCGTGGCGGTGGTACTGATATTGCCGCGCAGATGGCCGGCATGCGCGGGCTTGCCGGTGCGGCACTTGGCGGTTTCGGTGGCGGCGCTGCCACGAGTGAGGCGACCAGCATACGGGATTTTCTTACCTCACTTGATGCTGTGACGCAGGCTCATTCACGGCTTGATCTCATTTCCCTATGGCAGCGGCCAGAGGCCGATCCGCTCGCACGTTTGTGGCGAAGCGAACCTGAATTGTTGGCGCGTTATTTCAACGCCATGGTGAATGTTTCGCTTGATCCAATGACCAATGTGACAACGCTTCGTGTGCGGAGTTTCCGCCCCGAAGATTCGAAAGTACTGGCTGAAGAATTGCTGCAGTCGGCGGAAGCCCTGGTCAATCGTCTTTCTGAACGCGCCAGGAATGCGACGCTGCAAATCGCCCATCAGGAAGCCGAGGTTGCGGAGCGGCGTGTACAGGAAGCGCGTGCATCCCTTGTCCGTTTCCGCGAGCAGGAGAGGGAATTGGATAGCGCTGGTGCGGTTCAGTCAGCGGTGGCGCTGCGCGGGCAGTTGGAAGGGCAGCTTGCCCAGGCCCGCGCAGAATTGACCGAAAGGTTGAAATTTATGCGGCCCGATAATCCGGCGTTGCAGGCAACCCGCAATCGGATTGAGGCGCTGGAACGACAGATCACTGCCGAACGGAGCCGCCATACCGAAGGTGCAGCCTCAGGCGGGGAGGGGGTGCTTTCACGGCAATTGGCTGCCTTTGAAAGATTGATGCTGGAGCGTGAATTCGCGGATCGGCAATTGGCTTCCGCAACGGCCAGCCTGGAAGCGGCACGCGTGGAAGCCCAACGGCAGCAAATTTTCCTCTCCCGCATCGCCGAACCCAATTTGGCTGTCTATCCGCTTTATCCGAGAAAGCTTACCAATCTGGCCAGTATTTTCGTCGGGCTTTCGATTGCCTATGGCATTGGCTGGCTTCTGATCGTTGGGATGCGTGAACATGCAAGGTAAGAGCCTATCCGTCACGGGCATGCTCGCTCGGATTGTCCTGGTAATGCTTGTTTGCTTTTGGGCGCCCACCGCTTTTGCGCAAGCGCAATCCCCGGCTGCTTCGTCTGGCGTCATACCCGGTATGCCATCCTTTCCCCGGCAAGTGATTCCGACCCTTCCGGGGCGTCCCCCAGGTGGTGATCAATTGCAGCCGCCGCCGGTATTCGATCAGCGCAGCCTTGCCGATTTACCAGGTCAGTCGCGTGGTACGGAACGCGCCGGCAGCCCCACTCAGGCGGAAGGTGGTCCAACGCTGGTCACACCGCTTGGCGATTTGCAACGCGCTGCCGGGCCAGCAACAGCAGTATTTGGTGCATCGCTTTTCACTGGTCAGGCGCAATCATCTTCCGATGCGCCTAATCCGAATTATGTGCTGGCGCCGGGTGATCGCATTAGTGTTCGCGCCTGGGGTGCTGTGGATGCGGAACAGGTTTCCCAGATTGACCCGGCAGGCAATCTGTTTCTGCCCAATATCGGCCCCATTCGGGTCGCCGGCACGCGGGTTGGTGATTTGCAGCGCGTGGTGGAAGGCGAAATTCGCCGCGTCTATACCCAGCAGGTCCAGGTCTATGCCACGGTGATGTCCACGCAGCGCATCGGTGTTTTTGTGGCGGGCTTCGTGCGGTCCCCCGGCCGCTATGCGGGCGTTGCTTCAGACAGTATCCTGGATTTTCTGTTGCGCGCCGGCGGTGTTGATCCCGCGCGGGGTTCCTTTCGCGACGTCAGTGTGCAGCGCGGTGGCGCTACCGTGACCAGCCTTGATCTTTATCGCTTCCTTATGGATGGCAACATCCCGCAAATCCGCTTGCAGGAAGGCGACACAATCGTTGTTGGGCGGCAGCGCCCGCTGATTGGTGCCGATGGTGCGGTGCGCAACAATTACCTGTTTGAAAGCGCGCAGCGTGGCCCGATGCGCGGCCAGGATTTGATCAACTATGCGCGCCCGCTGCCGGCGGCGACCAATGCCGTGGTGCGTGGTGTGCGCAATGCCCAGCCTTTCTCACGCTATGTTACTCTTGCCGAATTGGCACGCCAGACCCTGAATGATCAGGATACGGTGACCTTTGTGGCTGATGTCGCGCTGCGTACAGTGCGTGTCACGATTGAAGGCAGCCGGCTTTATCCTTCCGTTCTTGTGGCTGATCGGGATTTTTCGCTTTGCCAAATCCTTGATCATGTCGCGGTGGACCCAAGTTTGGCTAATACCTCTGCCGTGTTTCTGCTGCGCCCGCGCCTTGCCATGCAACAGAAGCGCGCCATCGACGACACCTTGGATCGATTGGAACGGCAGCTATTCCTGTCACCTGCGATGACCCCGGGCGTGGCGCAGGCGCGTTCGGCCGAGGCTAATCTTGTGCTTTCCTATATCAGCCGCGCGCGCCGCAGCCTGCCTGAAGGGCGCCTGGTGGTGGTGAATGAAGATGGCACCTGCGCTCCGGTACGTCTTGAAGATGGCGATGTCATCGTCATCCCGGAAAGATCACAGACGGTCATGGTGCAGGGTGAGGTTCGCATGCCGCGCGCCGTCCTTTGGCGGGAAGGCATGACGATCGAGCAATATCTGGATCAGGCAGGTGGGCTGACCGCGCGTGGCGCGCGTTCCACACTCATGCTGCGGCGCCCAAGTGGTCAGGTCATTCTTGAGCCACGTCAGACGCCCCAGCCCGGCGATGAGCTGATCGCACTGCCTTATCTTGATCCTAAATACTTCATTATGGGCCAGGAATTCATCACGGCCCTGTTTCAGGTGGCGCTTGCGGCGCGGGTCTTCCAGAATAACTGATCGCTCCTCCAGGTATCTTTTGCAGCGCCTGGGGGATTGATCCAAGCCGCGTGACGGGTTCCTCTGCGGATATGGATGATTCTCCCGCCAATATGCCTACGCGCGCCGATCTGTTCCTCACCTATGGCAAGATCGGGCTCATCGGCTTTGGCGGCATCAATGCCTGGGCGCGGCGGGTGCTGGTCGAAGAAAAGCGCTGGCTGACCGAACAGGAATATGCGGAGACGCTTGGTTTGGGTCAGGTGCTGCCGGGGCCAAATGCACTCAATGCCGCGATCATGGTGGGTGATCGTTTCCACGGCGCGGCGGGGGCCTTCCTGGCGCCGGTCGCCATGTTTGGCGGGCCTCTGATTATCCTGATGGGGCTTGCGGTGCTCTATGATTCATATGGGGAGGTGCCGCTGGTGAAGGCGGTGCTCGCCGGGGTCGCGGCAGCGGCGGCGGGCATGGTACTCGGCACCGCGGTCAAGATGGCGCAGAAGCTGAAGCCAACCCTGGCGCTTTTGGCAGTTGGGGTGTGTGCGCTGGCGGCAGCAGGCTTCTTTCGCGTGCCGCTGCCCATGGTGGTGCTGGGCCTCGCGCCCTTTGGCATTCTGGCGTCCTGGTATGGGGCGCGCGGCAAATGAGCGCGATCATTTTCTGGCAATTGCTGCTTGGCTTTGGCGCTATCTCCCTTGTCTCAGTGGGCGGCGGTATTGCGGTGCTGCCGGAGATGCATCGCCTGGTCGTGGATGTGCATGGCTGGATGAGTGATGCAGATTTTGCGCGCCGCTTTGCGTTGGCCCAAGCAGCACCTGGGCCTAATGTCCTGGTGGTGGGCTTATTCGGCTGGCATGTCGGCGGCATTTTGGGGATGCTGACTGCAACTGCCGCCATGACAGTGCCGACAAGCCTGATGGCCTTTGGATTTTCGCGCCTGCGCGCAAGGCTTTTGGGTCGGCCGTGGCTGCGCATCATCGAACGCGGGCTGGTGCCGATCGCGGTCGGGCTGATTGCCGCATCAGGCTTGATCCTGGCGCAGGGGTCTGCCGAAAGCTGGGTCACGATTGCGCTGACCGTGGTTTCCTCGATTTTCGTCTGGCGAACTGACTTCAGCCCGCTTTGGGTGTTGGGCGCGGGCGCCATTATCGGGGCCTTGGTGCTGTGACGCGGCGGGGAATCGCTGCGCCCGCCTTCCGCGAAGCCGCGCCGCGCGGGCTATGCACGGATTGCGGGGTTTCGCGCATGGAAAACCCCAAGGCTTGCGGTGCCGCCTGCCAATTCATCAAGCCGGATTATCCGCGCCTGGAAGCCGCTGTGCATGGCCGTGCGCGTGACGCCAAGCGCCCGGATGAGCTTCATTTCGGCCCGTTTCGTCAAATGCTGCGGGCTTCTTTGAAGCCTCCCCAGCCTGGCGCGCAATGGACTGGCATTACCACGCGCCTGGCTGAAAAACTTCTGGAAGCGGGCGCGGTGACCGCGGTGCTGACCATGGCGCCTGACCCGGACGACAAATGGAAACCCGTGCCGGTGCTGGTGACGAAGCCCGAAGCCATGGCCGCCTGCCGTGGCATGCGCATGGGCTATGCGCCGCTGCTCGCACTCTTGGAACCCGCTGCGGCGGCCGGGCATAAGCGCATCGCGGTGATTGGCATTCCCTGCCAGGTCTATGCGCTGCGTGCCTTGGAAGCGCGGCTTGGGCTTGAGGCGCTCTACGTCATCGGCACGCCCTGTTCCGACAATACCACCACGGAAAAATTCCATCATTTCCTGACGCTTTTATCGGATGCGCCGGAGACGATCACCTATCTGGAATTCCGCGCCGATTACCATGTGGAACTACGCTTTGCCGATGGCAGCACGCGCGAAATCCCGTTCCTGCAATTGCCGATCAGCCAATTGCCTTCGGATTTCTTCCCACTCACCTGCCGAAGCTGCGTGGATTACACCAATGTGCTGGCCGATATTACGGTTGGCTATATGGGCGGGCAGGGGGAGCAATGGCTGCTGGTGCGCAATGCGCGCGGTGAGGAATTGCTACGTCTTCTTGGCGATGAAATCACCACCAGCGCGCCGGGCAGTGCCGGTAAACGCGCCGGTGCGGTCAGAGGCTTTCTTGAAAACACCCGCCGCGCTGCGGGTGGTTTGCCCTTGCGCCGCATGCCCGATTGGCTACGCCCGATCATCGGCTGGCTTATGCCACGCATCGGCCCGCGCGGCCTGGAATTCGCCCGCGCGCGGGTAGAAATGAAGGCTGTGGAAAGCGTTTTGCATCTTGAACGCGCTGAACCCGCCAAGATGCGCAATATGATCCCGGATCATGTCTGGGCGCTGGTCGCGCCCTATGGGCTCGGAGCATTTTCAAGCCAAGTGGAATCACTTGGCGGCTCGGAAAATGCGACCAAAAAAATACCGGATTAGCCCTCGGCGCGGTAATTCGGTGCTTCGCGCGTGACCGCCACATCATGCACATGGCTTTCGCGCAAACCCGCACCAGTAATGCGCCGGAAGCGCGCCTTGGTCTGCAATTCAGCAATGGTGGCGCAGCCCGTATAGCCCATGGCGGCGCGCAGCCCGCCGACCATTTGGTGGATCACCGCGCCAACCGGGCCCTTATAGCCCACGCGGCCTTCGACACCTTCCGGCACCAGCTTCAGCGAATCCTGAACTTCGGCCTGGAAATACCGATCCGCCGAACCGCGCGCCATGGCGCCGAGTGAACCCATGCCGCGATAGGATTTGTAGGACCGGCCCTGATAGAGAAACACCTCACCAGGCGCTTCATCCGTGCCGGCGAAGATGCTGCCCATCATGGCGCAATCCGCACCCGCCGCGAGAGCTTTTGCCAAATCACCGGAAGACCGAATGCCACCATCGGCAATCACCGGCACGCCTTTTTCGCGCGCTGCCGCTGCACTTTCCAGAATGGCGGTAAGCTGCGGCACACCAACACCCGCCACAATGCGCGTGGTGCAAATGGAACCCGGGCCAATGCCAATCTTCACCGCATCCGCGCCCGCTTCAATCAGGGCCAAAGCGCCTTCCGGGGTTGCGACATTGCCGGCAATCACCTGCACGGAATTGGAAAGCCGCTTGATGCGCTCCACTGCCTGCATCACGCCACCGGAATGGCCATGCGCGGTATCAACGACAACAACATCCACACCTGCCGCCACCAGCAATTCAGCGCGGTGCAAGCCATCATCACCAACGCCCGTCGCGGCCGCAGCGCGCAGCCGCCCCATGCCATCCTTGGATGCATTGGGATTGGCCTGCGCCTTGTCCATATCCTTGACGGTGACAAGGCCAACGCAGCGCTGCGCCTCATCGACCACCAGCAGCTTTTCGATGCGGTGTTTATGGAGCAGAGCGCGTGCTTCATCCGGCGTCACATCGGGGGATGCGGTAACTAGGCCCTCACGCGTCATCAATTCATAGACCCGCAGATTGGGATCGGTTGCGAAGCGCACATCGCGATTGGTGATGATGCCAACCAGCCGGCCAGAACCCCGTTCCACCACCGGTATGCCGCTGATGCGGTGCCGATCCTGCAGCGCGCGCACTTCAGCAAGCGTCTGGTCCGGATGCACCGTGAGTGGGTTTACCACCATGCCGGATTCGAATTTCTTGACCTGCCGCACCTGCGCCGCCTGATCTTCCGGCGAGAAATTCTTGTGGATCACGCCGATGCCACCCGCCTGCGCCATGGCAATCGCCATGGGGGCTTCCGTCACCGTATCCATTGCCGCGGAGATCAGCGGAATATTCAGCCGGATTTCCTTGGTGAGCCGCGTATGCGTGCCAGTCTGCGCCGGCAGCACAGTGGAATAGGCCGGCACCAGCAGCACATCGTCAAAGGCATAGGCCTCAGCAATGGGCATAACGCCACCAAAAGAGCCAACGAAGGAGGGAGGGGATTCTAATGCCATGGAGGGGGCTTTCGCGTTGCGCTACCTTGGCGACCCTCCATAGTCCTTGAACCGGGCGGGCGCAATCACCGGCGAGGCAGATCAGCCGCGAAAGCCGCTTGCCACCACATATAATTCGGCTGATTCCTTCCGGCTTGCGGGCGGTTTCACATGCCTCACACTGGTGAAATGACGCTTCAATGTCACCAGCATGTCTTTCTCAGACCCGCCCTGAAACACTTTCGCAACAAAACCGCCACCTGGGCCCAGCACCTTCAGCGCGAAATCAAGCGCCAATTCAGCCAAAGCCATGATGCGCAAATGATCCGTCGCGCCATGGCCCGTGGTATTCGGCGCCATGTCTGACAGCACCAGATCAGCCTTGCCGCCAAGGCAAGCGATGATGCGCGCCTCGGCTTCTTCCTCCTGGAAATCGCCTTGCAGCGTGGTGGCACCCGGCACCGGTTCCATGGGCAGGATATCAAGCGCCACCACCTGCCCGCGCGGCCCCACTGCTTGCACCGCCACCTGAGTCCAGCCGCCAGGTGCCGCGCCCAAATCCACCACACGTGCGCCGGGCTTCAGCAGCTTCACCTTCTCCTGCATCTCCAGCAGCTTGAAGGCGGCGCGGGAGCGCAGGCCGCGTTCCTTGGCGGCGCGTACATAGGGGTCGTTCAATTGCCGATTGAGCCATTTCTGGCTGGCGGTGCTGCGGCCTTCGGCGCTGCGCAGGCGCTGGGTCAGGCCCCGGCTGCTGCCGGGCGGGCTGGGTTTGGCCATGCCTCTGCTTACCGGCGGCGCGGCGGGCTGCGCCGCGCCGCTTCGCGGTCCGCGCGCATCATCCTGAGCAAAATGCCCTCACGCAGGCCGCGATCCGCGACGCGCAGGCTCCTCGTTGGCCAGATGCGGCGAATTGCGGCGTAAATCGCGCAGCCTGGCAATACGTAATCCACACGTTCTGGCCCTACACAGGGATGCGCGGCCAATTCCGCGCGCCCCATGGCGAAAAGATCGCCCAAAGCGGCATCGGCAGCTTCGCAATCAAGGGTTGATCCATCCACCAGCGGGCGGCGATAGCGCGGCAGCGCCATGACCACGCCAGCGAGTGTAGTGACGGTGCCGGAAGTGCCCATCAGCCGCACGCCACCCGCATGGATTTCCTGGCCGATGCAATGCAACCGATCAAAGCCTTCCAATTGCGCCGCCACCTCATCCACCACAGAGAAAAAGCCTGCTTCAGTGAAACAGGCGGCGCCGCAGCGTTCGGCTAGGGTCACGACACCAATGGGAAGCGAGATATAGCCGATCAGCTCCGGGACATCGCCGGGGCGGGCGGCGGCGCGGATCCAGGCGATTTCAGTGCTGCCGCCACCGATATCGAACAACAGGGCCCGCCGATCGCCTGGTTCCAGCAGGGCGGCGCAGGATTCCATGGCGAGTTCCGCTTCTTCCCGCCCGGTGATGATCCGCAGCCTGATGCCGGTCTCGGCCTCCACCCGCGCGATGAAGGCCGCGCCATTGCTGGCCTGGCGACAGGCTTCCGTCGCCACCGCCTCAAACCCACGCAAGGGACGGCGCGCAAGCTTGTCGGCGCAGGCGCCAAGCGCGGCCAGGGCCCGGTCCATGGAGGCTGCGGAAAGCTGCCCGCTGCTGCCCAAGCCTTCGCCAAGACGCACGACGCGGCTGAAGGAATCCAGCACGCGAAACCCCGTTGCGTTGGGGGAGGCGATCAGCAGCCGGCAATTATTGGTGCCGAGATCAAGCGCCGCATAGGCCGCGCCGGAGGCTTCCGCCCGCGCATAGGCGGGGGCGGCTTCAGCGTCGCGGGCAAGATGCGGGGCGGTTTCGGTCATGATTCCTTCAACACGGGCGGCTATACGCCAATTCCATGATCGGGATATCTGGCCCCTGGGGCAAGCGCTTTTGAGGGGGCGAGTTGAAGCGTGGCGATGCTGATGCTAAAGCCGCGCATTCTTGGGGGATAGTTTAGCGGTAGAACTCCCGGCTCTGACCCGGGCAGCCTTGGTTCGAATCCAGGTCCCCCAGCCATTTCCAGGCGGCGATGTGCCCAGCTGCGCCCCTTGGCACTCATGATTTCAGGCATACACCGTCTTCGCGTAACCTGACTCAATGTCGCTCGGGCCAGCCCTGTAATGGGGCGACGACGTAGTTATTGGCGCTGGCCGGGTAGAACTTGCTGAGGCGATCATCCGCCCCAAGCCAGCCTGCCTTCAACAGTAGGTTCTGTTGCGCAAGGTTGAAGCGGCAGAGGCGGGTGTGGATTGAGGATACAACCGCCACCTCCTGCTGGGTGAGCCCTGGCGGCGGCGGGGCGCCATCATGTATGCCATCATCTAGCGCCCACATGGCGCCAAGCCGTTCACGCCGCCGATAGGTATTGAACAGCATGCGCTTGCGCATTGCATCGCATTGGCCAGTCGCCACCCCCATAACACTCCCCATTTGCTCAATACCTCGCTTGGGGGCGGGGTCAGGCGCCCAAGGCTTGCCGCCATTGCTGAGGAAGACGGTGCGGCAGCGCTTCCAAACGGATTCAAGCCCTAAATTGTCGTAAGCGCCGCCATCGGTCAGTAGGGCCTTCATGGTATAGGGCGGCACGCCGCAAATGGGCCTGGAACCGGAGACGTCAGGCACAACGGCACTGAGATCAAGTTCGATGGGCGACAGAAACGGGGGAAAGGCCGCTGACGCCGCGACCGCCAGGGCAAGTGACATATTGAACCCGCGAAACACGCCGATACGGCGGTCAGCTACGTAATCGCGTCTTATACGGAACAAGCCACCGGTCATCAGGTTGGTGGCATTGAAGGTGAAGATCGGGTCCGACGGCCCGGCCGGTAGATCCGAGAGCGTGGCATTGCCCGTGATGTTGCGTTCGTAGCTGGCCAGTAATCCCTTGAGCGGTGAATGAAAGGGCAAGAGCCATTGGATAACGGCGTCAACATCCACGGTGTCATCCGCCTGGGAGTAGATTTTCGGCAGGAAAAGAGCGTCCAGATTGGTCGCGACACCTGCTTCATCCCACTGTAGATCGCGCCAACTCATGGCCAGAGCCGCCGCGGCCATGGAGCCGCCAGAAACACTCGAGATTCGTCGCAGCCGGCGCAAAAGCCCAAGCCGGTTCATCCGGCAAATCGCACCGGCGTGATAAAGCATGGCGCGATAGCCGCCGCCGGAAAGGCATAGTGCGGCAATATCCTCAAATGTCTCGCCATCCAAAAGGTTGATGCTCTGTGACATGGGGTATTCCTGCAAATTGATGATCAGTATTGTTTTGGTTTGAAAAAAAATGGCAATAGAAGTGGTTGCTTTTTTCGCTGGTGCCCTTCTGGGATGATACGCTCTAAGTTGATGAGCCGGGCAATGTAAGCGACGTCGGCGCCTTTTGGCGAATGACTATCCATCGAATCTATATTTGATACAATAATGTGATGAAACGAAAGGGCCACTAGTCTAGGCACCCCTTGTCAGCCTTTGCTTTTCTCGCGGCATTGAGCCTCGCAGGCATCAAGACGCTTGCCGGCTTCTGGTCGCCGTGGCGCGGCTTGCCCCAAGCGGGGCTCAATTTGTTGTTGTTGATATGCCGCAAGAGCGGGCGCCCAGCTTGCGCTTAAATGCTCCCTCAAGGAGGAACACCCATGCGCGCTCGTGACCTGATGACCACCAGCCTAGTCACCATTCCCCCGGAAGCCCCGCTGGAAGCGGTCGCCCAAATCCTGTCGGATCGTGGTATTTCTGGCGCGCCGATCGTGGATGGTGCCGGCAATTTTTTGGGCATGGTGACGGAGGGCGATCTGATCCGCCGCTTGGCTGCCAAGGAAGATGCGCCCAAATCCTGGGTGCTGGGGCTTTTCGCTTCAGCCGCCGATCAGGCGGCGCGCTTCGCGCGCACCCATGGGCATCGCGCGCGCGATGTCATGACCACGGATATCGCCTCGGTTACCGAAGACACCTCAATCGAGCATGTCGCGAAGATCATTGAGGATAAGAAAATCCGTCGCGTCCCGGTGCTGCGTGATGGCAAGCTGGTGGGTGTTGTTTCGCGTTCGGACCTGATCCGGGCGTTGCTGGCCGCGCCAGGCAGTATTGCCGCAGATGCGCCGGATGAACGCATCCGCCGCGATCTGGCGCTGGCCATGCGCAATGAACCCTGGGTGGATACCTATTTCATCTTCCCCGATGTGAAGCATGGGCAGGTGACCTTTCATGGCTTCTGCCGGTCTGAAACCGTGAAGCAGGGCCTGCGGGTGCTCGCTGAAAAAGTGCCGGGGGTGAAGGGTGTGGCGTTTGAGACCCAGAAACCGCCAGCCTATGTGATGGGGGTTAGTTGATCCCTCAATAAGGAATATCCTTCAACCATGGATACCCCGCCCGCGCCTGATCGAAGGCATGGGCGTAGAGCTTGCGCATATAGGCCTGTTCGAAGGCTTCCTTAGGTTCATCCGGGAAATCAGGGCCAATGGCTGCCAGGTTGAAATCCACCTTATCTTCGCGCGTGGTGGTCAGAATACGCGCTACATCATTATAGCCGCTTGCCGAAATCATGCTGGAAATGGCGCGTTCCACGATCTTGAAAGTCTGGCGTTCGGTCTTTGCCGGGTTAGGTGTGATGCGGCCATTGCGGATCACATAGGCGCGTGCGGGCTGCACATGATCGCCATGGCGGAGTTGGGCGCGCCGTTCACGCGTGACGCTGCGGGGATAGAGAAATACCTGCGTGAAGGCGCCGCCATCCACATGCATTTCCTGATAGGTTTTGCCGTCCAGCGTTACTTCAATCATCACCGGCGGGAAGGCGCCGGGTATGGCGGCGGAGGCCAATAACAGGCGGCGCACCAGATCAAGCGCGCGGGGATGGCCGCTGGCCGCAATAGCGCCGATATTCCAGGCCACCGGCAATTGCGCATCAATATCCGACGTGCCGATCAGCAAAAGCCGGCCACGTTCATAGGCGCGCGCAATATCCGCCAGCATCGCCTCATTCAGATGTTTGGAGATGGTACGAAACAACGGTGCATTATCGGCCAGCGCATCCTCAAACAGCGCTGCGTTCAGTATATTGCGCTGTTCCAGCACATCCTTGGGCGTGATGTCGGTATAGACGCTTTTCAGCGCGGCATCATAGCGCGGCCCCAGAAAGGCGAAGGGCGCGGTCAGCGCGCCGGTGGAAACACCCGTCACCAGGCTGAAGATCGGCCGATTGCCGGCCTCGGTCCAGCCATTGAGCAAGCCAGCCCCGAAGGCGCCATTTTCCCCACCGCCGGAAATGGCCAGCATTTCAATGGTGCGTTCCTGGCCACGGCGGGGCGGGCCATGAATGCGCCGCGCCTTTTCCTGGGCGGCCAACACCTCTGCCCGGAAGCTATCCCCATCCCAGGGGAAGAAAAAGCGTTCATTGGGCAGGCCCAACACCTTGGCGTCTCGGGTGCGGGCGAAGGGCACGGCGGGGCCGCGGGCTGGGGTGGCGCAGGCGGCAAGCCCAAGCCCCGCGCCCCCGAACAGGGCCGCGCGACGGGAGATTTTCAGCGCGTCTTCAAGCTTTTGGACCATATCCGCCCCCTGCCTAGCTTCCCTGTGTCCTCGCACCTGTGCTTAACAAAAGCGCCGCTTGGCGTCGAGGCGTTTGATGGCTCAAGCCCCGCTTTCCCCTTTTCGCTTGACCCTCAGGCGCTTGGGGGATAAACGCCCCGCATCTCTGGTTCGCCCTGAACCTTGGTCCGCCCGCCATATGCGGGTTGGCTCCGCCGCTCCGCGAAGGCTCGCGCAGCGGCGCGTTTTGCTTTGGGGCGACCGCAACGCGAAAGGACTACCGGGCGCCGCCATGTTTGAGGCTCTGTCCAGCAAGCTCAACGGTGTTTTTGATCGGCTGCGC
>JBIIGZ010000209.1:0-5444 GCA_044236185.1 Roseomonas sp.
CCGGGGAGACAGTGTCTCCCCGGACCCCGCCTTCATTAAAGCGCCTCGACCACTGCGTCGCAGCGGCGGCAAAGCTTGGGGTGGGCGCTACAATCGCCGACTTCGGGCAAAACACGCCAGCAGCGGTCGCACTTCACACCAGGGGCAGGACGGAACACCGCAGCAGCGTCGGCAACACCATCGGCCATAAAGGCACCCTCAGGCGCCACATCCGAGGAAAGCGCGAAGCCCGAGGTAATGCACAACTCCGCCCACAACTCAGGCGTCAGAAGCGCGGCATCTTCCGCACCCACATGCAAAACGGGCGCGGCCTGCAAGGATGACCCAATCTCCTGCGCCACACGCGCACGCTCCAACGCACCCGTCACCGCCCGACGCAATTCCCGCAAGCGCGCCCATTTCGCGGCCAGCGCCTGATCCTTCCACCCCTCCGGCACAAAGGGGAAGTCGAGCAAATGCACACTCCCCTCCTCATCCGGGAAACGCGCAAGCCAGGCTTCCTCGGCCGTGAACACCAAGACCGGCGCAAACCAGGCACACAGGCAGCGATGGAGGATATCAAGCACTGTCCGCGCGGCACGCCGGCGCAACGCATCCGGCGCATCGCAATAGAGGCTGTCCTTCCGGATATCAAAGTAAAAGGCGGAAAGATCAGTCGCACAGAATTGATGGATTTCGGGATAGACCCCGGTCCAGTCATGGGTTTCCACCGCACGCCTGATCTTCGCATCCAATTCCGTCAAGCGATGCAACAACCAGCGTTCCAATTCCGGCAATTCGGCATAGGGGATGGTTTCTTCTTCCGTAAAGCCATCCAGATTGCCGAGCAGCCAGCGCAAGCTATTGCGGATGCGCCGATACAATTCCGCCTGCTGCTTCAGGATTTCCGGGCCAATGCGCAGATCAAGCGCGGTATCGGAATTCATCACCCACAGGCGCAGAATATCCGCGCCATATTGCTTCATCACATCCTGCGGCGCGGTCACATTGCCCATGGATTTGGACATTTTCCGCCCCTGCTCATCCAGCACAAAACCATGCGTCAGCACGGCCTTGAAGGGCGCGACACCATTGGTGCCAACCGATTCCAACAGCGATGAATGAAACCAGCCGCGATGCTGGTCTGACCCTTCCAGATAAAGATCAGCCGGGAAAGGCAAGCCACGCGGCGGCAACACAAAGGCATGGGTGGAGCCCGATTCAAACCAGACATCCACAATATCCATCACCTGCTCATAGGCAGCCGGATCGCGGTCGGGACCGAGGAAGCGCGCCGCCGCACCTGGCTTGTACCAGGCGTCCGCGCCTCCCGCGGTGAAGGCTGCGATGATGCGATCCATGATCGCGGGATCACGCAAGGGCTCACCCGTGCGGCGATCCACGAATACCGGGATCGGCACGCCCCAGGCGCGCTGGCGGCTGATGCACCAATCCGGCCGCGCCGCCACCATGGAACCGATGCGGTTCCGCCCCGCATCCGGCACGAAATGCGTCTTGGCAATCGCGTCCAGAGATTTGGCGCGGATCGCATTGGCATCATCCATCGCGATGAACCATTGCGGTGTCGCGCGGAAAATCACTGGCTTCTTGGACCGCCAGCTATGCGGATAGCTATGGCTCAGCTTACCTGTCGCGGCCAGCGTCCCCGCTGCCTCCATCGCCGCATAAACGGCTGTATGCGCCTTGAAGACATGCAAGCCTTCAAACCCCGGCGCGTGATGGGTGAAGGTGCCGTCATCATTCACGGTCTCTGGGATCGGCAGGTTGTGTGCGCGGCCCAGATTGAAGTCATCCTCACCATGGCCAGGCGCGATATGCACAAATCCTGTGCCGGCTTCGGTGGTGACGAAATCACCAGAGAGCAACGGCACATCGAATTCATAGCCATGCCCGCGCAGCGGATGCGCCGCCATCGCGCCGGCCAATTCCGCGCCCTTGATCACGCGCTTGATGCTATGCGCGCCAATCCCGGCATCCTTTTCAAACTGCGGCAGCAAGGGCAGCGCTACCAGCAACCGATCCCCCACCTTGAGATGGGATTTCTCGGCCAAGCCTTCGACATGCACCAGCGCATAATCAATGTCAGCCCCGTAGGCGACCGCGCGATTGCCCGGCATGGTCCAGGGCGTGGTGGTCCAGATCACCACATCCGCGCCGACCAGATCAGTGGCATTCGCTTTCAGGATGCGGAACTTCGCATGCAGCGTCGGGCTGACATGGTCGTGATATTCAATCTCGGCTTCCGCCAGCGCAGTTTTCTCAACTGGGCTCCACATCACCGGGCGCAGGCCGCGATAGAGTGACCCATTCATCAGAAACTTGCCGATCTCAGCGGCAATGGCCGCTTCCGAGGCAAAATCCATCGTCGCGTAGCGATCTGCCCAATCCCCCGCCACACCTAGGCGGATGAATTCCTCCCGCTGCACTTCAAGCCAATGTTCGGCATAGGCGCGGCATTCGGCGCGAAAATCCAACACTGGCACCGCATCCTTGTCGCGGCCCTTATTGCGGTATTCTTCTTCAACCTTCCATTCAATCGGCAGGCCGTGGCAATCCCAGCCGGGGACGTAATTCGCATCATAGCCGGCCATTTGCGCGGCGCGATTGATCACATCCTTCAAAATCTTATTCAGCGCATGGCCGATATGCAGATTGCCATTGGCATAGGGCGGGCCGTCATGCAGCACGAAACTCTCGCGCCCCTTGGACTGAGCGCGCAGCCTCTCCCACAGTTTCAGGCGATCCCAGCGCGCCAGCATATCCGGTTCACGCTTCGGCAAATCGCCGCGCATGGGAAAGCCGGTCTGCGGCAGGAAGACGGTGCCGCGATAATCGCGGGCCTCTTTGGGGCTGTCATTCATGGTTTTGAGCCTTGCGGGCTGATCTCGTGCCGCCGGGCGGGCGGCAGGGGTGACGAAGAAGAACGCTCAGTCCCGGCCTTCAGTGGAAGGCCGGGCGGGTAATTCGCGCCGGTATCATCACGATTTTCATGAGGGCGCTTATGGGCGCGGGCCATGCGGGTGGTCAAGCCAGTGCGGCGCGGGCATTCGCCACATCCTGTTCAATCGCGGCCTTCAGCGTTTCCAAACCATCAAATTTCGCATCGGGCCGGAGGAACTGCACCAGCCGCACCCCGATTTCCTGGCCGTAAATATCGCCGGCGAAATCGAAGATATAAACCTCAAGCCGCGTCACCTTATCGCCACCCAGCGTCGGCCGGCGCCCAACATTGGCAACCCCCTTCGCCGTCCCCCCGCCCGGCAGCGCCACCGTGACCGCATAGACCCCCCGCGCCGGTTCCAAATGCCGATCGAGCCAGATATTCGCGGTGGGCCAGCCCAGCACCCGCCCAAGCTTATCCCCATGCACCACCGTGCCGCGGATTTCCCATGGCCGGCCCAGCTTTTCCGCCGCCCGATCCGGATAGCCATCCTGCAAAAGCCGGCGGATGCGGGTGGAGGAAATCGCCTCCCCCCCCTGTTCCACCGGCGGCACAATGGAAAGCCCCATGCCGCGGGCAGCGGCTTCGCGGGCCAGAAACCGCACATCGCCGCCGCGCCGATTGCCAAAGGCGAAATCAGGGCCGCTCGCCAAATGCTTGGCACCCAGCCCCTTATGCAGCACCTGTTCCACAAAGGCTTCCGCCGAAAGGGCGGCGAATTCATCATCGAAGCGCAGCGCATAGACAAAGCGCGCACCGGCATCGGCAAGGCATGCCGCTTTGGCCGGCAGTAGCGTCAGCCGGAAGGGCGGATCATCCGGGCGGAAATGCTCACGTGGATGGGGCTCGAAGGTCAGCACCGCCAGCGGCAAATCAGGCCGCGCCGCTTGGGCTGCCTTCAGCACCGCAACATGCCCCAGATGCACGCCATCGAAATTGCCAAGCGCCACGGTCGCACCGCGTGCTTCCTTCGGGATGCCCCGCCAATCAGAAAAGATTTGCGCCGCCATCACGTTTCCCCAGGGCTGAGCCAGCGCGGCACATCGGGCGGCGCAAAGCGGATCAGCGCATCAATGGCGGCGGCACCATCTGGCGCCAGCATGGCCGCAGCGCGCATTTCAGCCCGCAAAAAGCCTTCCGCCACCATGTGATCCAGCGCGCCCATCAGCTTCTGCCAATAACCAAGCGTATCCACGAAAACGATGCCCTTCCGTTGAATGCCAAGCTGCAACCACGTGAGCGTTTCCACCGCTTCTTCCAAGCTGCCATAGCCGCCGGGTAGCACGATGAAGCCATCGGAAAGCTCGGCCATCAGCGCCTTGCGTTCATGCATGGAAGCCACAACGCGCATATCCTTGAGCTGCTTGGCGCCGGCTTCGCGCGCCACCAGCCCATGGGGGATGATGCCAATCACCTCGGCGCCCGCATCCTGTGCGGCAGCCGAAACCGCGCCCATCAGCCCAACGCCGCCCCCGCCATAAACCAGGCCAAGCCCGCGCGCGGCGATTTCTCGGCCCAGCGCGGCGGCAGCGGCAGCATATTCAGGGCGGGCGCCGGCAGCGGAGCCGGCAAAAACGCAAACGCGGCGCATGGGCTTACTCCGCCGCTTTGGTGATGGCCGCGCGGGAGGGGACGGAGACAAAGGCCTCCCCCTCCAGCACCGGTTCACCCTTGACCAGGCAGACGGTTTTCAGCGTCGCGCGGTGCTTTTCGGGATGGAGTGCGGCGACTTCGACAATGGCGGTGACGGTCTCCCCGATTTTCACCGGGGCGCGGAATTTCAGTGTTTGCGACATATAGATGGTGCCCGGCCCGGGGAGTTGCGTGCCCAGCACCTTGGTAATCAAGCCGGCCGCCAGCATGCCATGCGCGATGCGTTCCTTGAAAATGGAGGTGGCAGCATATTCCGCATCCAGATGCATGGGGTTGGTATCGCCGGTGACGGCGGCGAAAAGCACGATATCGGCTTCCGTGATGGTTTTCGAAAATTTGGCGGTCAGCCCCACCGTCAGGTCTTCAAAGAAATAGATTTCCGCCATGGTTTGAGCCTCTGCTGTGCCGTGCTGCGCTGCACAAGGGTGTTAGAGCAGATTGGCGACGGGTGGAATGACCCCGGGGTGGCGGCGGGCGCCTAGTTTCTGTGTTTGCGGGCTTTTCTTGCGGGGCGCTGGCCGCAGAAATTGGGAGAGGCCAAAAGGCAAGGCTTCGCATGGCTATTCGCACTGCATTTCTAGTAGGCGGACTCTGCCCGGCGCCTGTAAAATCGATCCATGAGTCGAGATACTTCCAGTCGCCCGCATCGGGTGGGCACTGAGGCTTTGCTTCCCTTCGCGGAAGGCGAAGGCGGCCGAATGGTGCATGTTTCAACCGTTAAGAACGGTAAGAAGTGCGGTTGCATCTGCCCTGCGTGTCGGGGGCCGCTGATTGCCTACCATCCAAGGGCCAAAAAGGCGCCCTATTTCGGGCACTACACGAATGCCGCCTGCGATCCCCCTCGCGCTCT
>JBIIGZ010000063.1:0-17670 GCA_044236185.1 Roseomonas sp.
CGCGCTGTTGCCGGCCTTTGCCGGGGCTGCCTGGCTTTCCGTAGTGCCGGAATTCAACCCCTTCAAATTCAATTCCTTCCCAGTCAATGCCGCACGCCAATCGCATCAATTGACCGCCGAGGTGCAAGCCCGGCTCCGGCGCGTGACGGAAGCGGGCCGGCTGCAACACCTGCCGCCGGTCCTGACCTTTCAATCGGTCGCGGATTCCACCGTGAGCACCCGCGCGGTCATCAGCGCTTTGCATGCGCTGCTGCCCGCCGGGCGGAGTGAATTGGTGTTGTTTGACCTGAACCGCGAAGCGCGGCTTGGCCCCATGCTGAGCCCTGGCGCTGATGCGGCACTCACCGCCATGCCGCCCGCGCCGCGCGGCTTTGACCTGACCATCGTCACCAATGCCGCGCCGGATAGCCGGACGGTGGAGGCGCGCAGAACCGCGGCTGGCGAAACCGCTCTGGCAGTCCGGGCGCTGGACCTTGCCTGGCCGGCGGGGCTTTTCTCGCTGTCGCATGTGGCCTTGCCCTTTCCGGTGGAAGATGGGCTCTATGGTCTGGCGCCCTCGGCCCAGGATCAATTCGGCGTCAGGCTTGGCACCATCGCGCCACGTGGAGAAAATGGCGTATTGGTGATGAGCCTTGATGCCCTGTTGCGCATTTCATCGAACCCGTTTTTCCCATACATGCGGGAGAGGATAGAGGCCTTGATGCCGCGCGGAGCCGGGACGCAGAGCGCAACAACGGGACGCGCCGCCGATCCGGCCGCCATGCCCGCGCGTTAAGGATGAGGTTCATGATGAAGGTGGAGGGATTGAGCATGCGGAGATATCCGGGCGGCTATTGGCTGCCATGCCTGATCCTGGCCCTTGCCTTGACAGCGTGCGACCAGGCGCCACCACCGCCAGCCGCCGATCCGCGTCCGGTGCGCGTGATCAGCGTGGCTGAGCGTGCCGAGAGCACGATCGTCACCCTAACCGGCACCATCCAAGCGCAAACCGAAGTCAATCTTGGCTTTCGCATTGATGGCCGCATGGTGGAACGCCTGGTCAATGTGGGGGATCGGGTTGAGGCCGGGCAGGTGATCGCGCGGCTTGACCCAACCACCGAGGAAAACAGCCTGCGCGCGGCGCGAGCGGCCCTTGTGGCGGCCGAGGCGCAGCTGGTGGAAACCCATGCGAATTACCACCGCGCGCGCGAATTGCTGCGTAGCGGGTTTGGCACGCGTCAGCGCTATGATCAGGCGGCGCAGCAATTGCAAACCGCAACCAGCGCGGTGGATTCGGCTGAAGCGCAGGTCAATATTGCGCAAAACCGCCTTGGCTATACCGTGCTGGTGGCGGATGCGCCCGGCACGGTCACGGCGCGCGGGGCAGAACCCGGCGAAGTTGTGGCACCTGGGCGGATGATTGTGCGCCTGGCGCGCCAGGATGGGCTGGATGGCGTGTTTGATGTGCCGCCGACAGTCAAGGATCAGGCGCCCGCCGATGTGGTGGTGAATGTGGCGCTCACGCTTGATCCAAACATCAGTGCTCAGGGGCGTGTCCGGGAAGTTTCGCCCAGCGCCGATCCGGTGACGGGAACCTTCCGTGTGCGCATCGGCCTCACCAATCCACCGCCAGCGCTAAGGCTTGGGTCTACCGTGACCGGCCGAATGGAGGTCACCAGCGGCGGCGGCTACACCATTCCGGCAAGTGCGCTAACGCGCCAGGGCGCGAGCCCTGCGGTTTGGGTGGTGGATACAGCATCGCGCAGCGTGGCACTTCGCCCCGTTGAGGTGCTGCGCCATGATCCGGCGCGGGTTGTTGTCAGTTCTGGCCTGACGCGCGGTGATGTTGTGGTGACTGCGGGCGTGCAGGCGCTGCGCCCCGGGCAGAAGGTGCGCTTGCTGGAAGCCATGCCGTGATCGGCCCCAATCTTTCCGAATGGTCCATCAAGCGGCCGCAGCTTGTTGTCTATTTCATGCTGGTGGCGGTGATTGCCGGCGCGCTGGTGTTTCTGCGCCTGGGCCGTAATGAAGACCCGGCCTTCACCTTCCGCACCATGGTGGTGCAGGCCGCCTGGCCCGGCGCAACGCTTGAGGAAACCCTGCTGCAAGTGACCGAGCGGCTGGAACGCACGCTGCAGGAAACGCCCAATCTCGACCGTCTGCGCAGCTATTCCATTGCCGGGCAGACCACGATCTTCGTTGATTTGAAAGGCTCAACCCCGGCCGCCATTGTGCCGGATATGTGGTATGAGGTGCGAAAGCGCGTGGGCGATATGCGCCACACCTTGCCGCAGGGCGTGATAGGCCCTGGTTTCAATGATGATTTCGGCGATACTTTCGGCATCATCTTTGGCTTTACTGCCGATGGCTTTGGCCATCGCGAATTGCGTGACCAGGTGGAGGCGGTGCGATCCCGCCTGCTGCGTGTGCCGGATGTCACGAAAATCGAAATCCTGGGCGCGCAGGATGAGGTGGTTTTTATTGAATTCTCGCTGGAAAGATTGGCCGGGCTTGGGCTGAATTACCCGGCGCTGATCGCCGCACTTCAGGCACAGAACGCCGTGCGCCCGGCGGGTGTGGTGCAGACCGGGCTTGAAAGATTATCGCTGCGCGTTTCCGGCGCTTTCCAGAATGAGGCTGATCTGGCCAGCGTATCCTTCCTGGCCGGGGATCGTCTGGTGCGGCTCACGGATATTGCGGAAATCCGCCGTGGCTTCACCGATCCACCACAGCCAATGTTTCGCGTGAATGGCCGCCCTGCCATTGGCCTTGCGATCGCGATGCGCGATGGCGGCGATATTCTGGCACTGGGCAATAATCTGCGGCGCGAAATGCGCAAGATTGAGCGGGATCTGCCGATCGGGATCGAACCCTTCCTGGTGGCCGATCAGGCAGAAACCGTGGACAGCGCCATTGGCGATTTCACCGAAAGCCTGTGGCAGGCCATCCTGATCATCATGGCGGTGAGCTTCGTCGCACTCGGCGTGCGCGCCGGCGCAGTGGTGGCGCTTTCCATTCCATTGACGCTTGCCATTGTCTTTCCGCTGATGATGCTGGCGGGAATTGATTTGCAGCGGATTTCACTTGGCGCGCTGATCATCGCACTGACCTTGCTGGTGGATGATGCGATGACGACGATTGACGCCATGATCCGGCGGCTTTCCCTTGGGGATCGCAAGGATCAGGCAGCAACCTTCGCCTATCGCACCCTGGCCGCGCCCATGTTGACTGGTACGCTGGTGACCATTGCGGGCTTCCTGCCGATTGGCTTCGCGGCGAGTTCGGCGGGCGAATATACCTTTTCCATCTTTGCCGTAGTCGGCATTGCGCTGGTGGTTTCCTGGTTTGTCGCGGTGGTCTTCGCGCCCTTGCTTGGCATGGCAATCCTGAAGGCGCCGAAGCTTGCCACGGGCGGGGCAGCCCCGGCGCCGGGGCGTATTCTAAAGGGCTATGCGGGGTTTCTACGTTTCGCGATCCGCTTCCGATGGGTGACGATTGCCGCCGCCATCGCTGCCTTTGCCATTGCGCTTTTTGCCTTGCGCTTTGTGCCGCAGCAATTCTTCCCGTCATCGGATCGGCCCGAATTGGTGGTGGATCTCACCCTGCCCCAGAATGCTTCAATCCACGCTGCCGAAAGCGCGATGGAAAGGCTGGATGCGGCCTTCGCCCAGGACCCGGATATCGCGCATTGGAGCAGCTATGTCGGGCGCGGCGCCATCCGCTTCTATCTGCCGCTTAATGTGCAATTGCCCAATCCCTTCTTCGCACAGGCCGTAGTGGTGGCGAAGGACCTCGAAGCGCGCAAGCGCCTGCAACCGCGCATCGAAGCGCTGCTTGCCGAGCAATTCCCGGCGGCCATTTCGCGCGTTGCGCCGCTGGAACTTGGCCCGCCCGTGGGCTGGCCCGTGCAATACCGCGTGCTGGGGCCAGATATTGAAGGCATCCGCAGCATTGCGAAGGAATTGGCGCAGGTGGTTGCGACCAGCGGCGGGGTGCGCAGCCCAAGTTTCGACTGGATTGAACCTTCACGGCAATTGCGCATTCAGGTGGATCAGGATCAGGCGCGTCAGCTTGGGCTTTCTTCCGCCGCCATTGCCGCCACCTTGAATTCGGTGATTACCGGCAGCGTCATTACGCAAATCCGCGATGATATCTATCTGGTGAATGTGCTGGCGCGGGCGCGGGCGAGTGAGCGCCTTTCGCTCGATACGCTGCAAACCATGCAGGTGCCGATCCCCGGTGGCCGTTCGGTGGCACTTGGGCAATTCGCGACCATTTCCTATGGGCAGGAATATCCGCTGGTCTGGCGGCGCGACCGTGTCCTGGCGCTAACCGTACAGGCCGATGTACGCCCAGGCGTCTTGCCGGAACGTGTGGTAAGTGAACTCACGCCGCGCATTGCCGAACTGCAAGCGAAGCTGCCGGCGGGCTATAGCATCGAAGTCGGCGGTATTGCGGAAGAGAGCGAGAAAAGCCGCGCTTCGGTCCTGGCGGTGGTGCCGATCATGATCGTGGTCATGCTGACCGTGCTGATGTTCCAATTGCAAAGCTTCGCACGCCTTGGCTTGGTGGTGGCGATTTTGCCGCTTGGGCTGATTGGCGTGGTGGCTGCCTTACTGATCTTTGGCAGACCGCTTGGCTTTGTTGCCATTCTGGGCATCCTTGCATTGCTTGGCATGATTGCTAAGAACTGCGTGATTTTGATCGTGCAGATCGAAGAAGATCGTGCGGGTGGTCTGCCCTTGCGTGATGCGGTGGTCGCGGCGGCGACATCGCGCCTCAGGCCCATGATGCTGACGGCGCTTTCCACGGTTTTGGGGCTGATCCCAATTGCGCCCACTGTATTTTGGGGACCGATGGCCTTCGCCATTATGGGCGGGCTTTTGGTTGCAACGCTATTGACGCTGATTGTGCTGCCCGCGCTTTACGTGATTGTTCTGGAAAGCCGGGCTGATCGCGCTGCGGCCAAGTAAGCCTAGTAGCCCCCGCGCAGCGCTGCCGCCAGACCAGGCGCTGCCGCCATGGCTTGCAATTGGCGCCGCGCCAGCACCTCGCTCGGTGTGCAGCCGAATTCGCGGCGAAAGGCGCGCGTAAAGCTGGAAGGATCGTAAAACCCAACGGCTTCACCGATGCGGCTGACGGAGGCAGGCCCATCGGCGCGCATCAGATCGCGATAGGCCTGGCGCAGCCGGCGTCGTTGAATAACGCGCGCAATGCCGCCAATCGGCGCAAAACAACGGTAAAGTTCTGAACGTGAAATTCCTGAACGCTGAACCAGCATGGCGGGAGAAAGCTCTGCCTCCCCCAGCGCGACATCCACCAGCGCAATCACGCGCGCCCGGCGCGCGGTTTCAAGCTGCTGGCGCGTGGAAGCCGGGCGCGTTTCCAGGCCCATCAGGCAGGCGGTAAGCATGGAAGACAGTGCGGCTTCCAGCCGCGGCGCATCCTCTGCACCGATCTCATCCGCCGAGGCTGCGATGCGCGGCAGCATGCCGCCCAACATGCGCGCCGCCGGGCTGTTCAGTGCCAAGGCGCGACCGCTTGCGAAAACCGGGGCGAGTTGCGGCAGGCTTTCGGGCTGGATCAGCACGCCGCACCAATGCCCGCCAAGCCTACGCAGCCCGAAGCCTTGCGAAAGCGCGCCCAGCAGCAATTCCGGCGGCTGGCCATCACATTCAGCCAAACGCAGCGCGAGCAGCCAATGATCCAACCCATCGCGCAGACCTTCACTGCGCGCACGGCGATAATCTGCGGCATCGGCCCGGAATTTCAGCAGTACATGACGGCCAAGCTGGCTCAGTTCCGCCTGACCGCAAAAATCGCTGCCATTGGAATAAGGCGCACTGACATGCAGCACCGGTTCCCAAAAGGCGCGCCAGACATCAAAACGAATCGCTGGCGGCAAGCCGCGCGTATCCACCGTGAAACGACTGCCCTGCCCGGCCTTTGCGTCGGGGCCCGCCGCCAAATTGCCCGAAAAAACTGTTGCCGCGCGGGACAAAGCCGCTTCTCCCCCATAGGATAGACAGGCTTTTATCCCCAACCCGTACAGCTTGCCAGCAACATGCCAAACGATGGGGATATGGCGCCCAGCATGGGGACGCAACGCTCATCACCCGTGGCAAGCCTGCGCGCTATTGATGACATCGGGTTGAAGCGAAATCGTCATGATATCCGTCACTGAACGCCCTTGCCCTCTCGGGCTGCTGCATGTGATATGAAAAGGCTCGACGCTGCTTCAGTCCTGATTGAGACAGGGCGCAAGGTGATATCATTGGCCATCGCGCGATGCCTCTGCTCTATCCCGATATGCTCATCCAGGCCCGCGGCATGTCGAACTCCACCCGGGCCATAAGCTAGGAACAAAGTGATGGCTGATCTTCTTGTTATTTCCTTCCCGACCGAAACGCAGGCGGAAGAAGCACGCACGCGCGTCGCGTCCATGCAGCGCGAATACCTGATCGAACTTGGTGACGCCGTGGTGGCACTGCGCAAGTCCGATGGCAGTATCAAGCTGAACCAGACCTTTCACCCAACCGCCGCTGGTGCGGCTGGCGGGGCCTTGTGGGGGTCCTTGATTGGGCTTTTGTTCCTAAATCCACTCGCGGGCGCGGCAGTGGGGGCGGCAGCGGGTGCCGTTTCCGGGCGCCTCACCGATATTGGCATCAATGACAACTTCATGAAGGAAGTCGCACAAAGCCTTGAAGGGGGCGAAGCGGCACTATTCCTCCTGGTACGGAAGATGACCGCAGATCGCGTGATGGAAGGGCTGCAAGGCATGGGTGGAAAAATCATGCGCACCTCCTTCGACGAAACCAAGGAAGCGACGCTGCGTGAAGCCTTGGCCGGAGCATCCGGCGGATGATGCGCACGGGCAGGCTGCGGTTCTGCGCATGAGGGCCGCTTTCGCCCTTCGTGCCGCTGCGGCCTGCCTGCTGCTGGCCTTGTTAGCCGGCTGCGCCAGCATTGCGCGCCTGCCGGCACCGCCGTCTGAGCAGGTGACGGCCATTGATGTCCTGGGCGTGCCGGATTCACGCTTCTGGGCAGATGGCGATCCAGGGCCGATTATTGCATATTACGAACGTGTATTACGCCGTCGGCCCACGACCTTGCCGCGGACCCCGGGTGGACGCATGGCGCCAGGCCATTTCCTGGCGCTTTCGGGCGGCGCTGATGATGGCGCCTTCGGTGCTGGCGTGTTGCTGGGCTGGACCGAAACCGGCCAACGACCCGAATTCGAATTGGTCACGGGCATTTCCGCCGGCGCCTTGATCGCGCCCTTCGCCTTTCTGGGGCCTGCCTATGATCCGCAGTTGCGCGCGCTCTTCACCGAAATCACGCCAAATGATGTGCTGCAAATTGGCCAGCTTGCCTTGTCGGTGCTGTTCCGGGAGGGGATAGCCGATACCACGCCGCTCGCGCGGCTGATTGAACGCCATGCGGATGAGGCGATGTTGCAGGCCATTGCTGCGGAACATCGGCGCGGCCGGTTATTGCTGATTGGAACGGTCAATTTGGATGTTGGGCGGCCGGTGGTCTGGAATATCGGTGCAATTGCATCAAGCGGCCACCCGGATTCTTTGGGCTTGGTTCGGCGTATTCTTTTGGCCTCTGCCTCCATCCCCGGAGCCTTTCCGCCTGTGATGATTGATGTTGATGTGGCGGGGCAGCGCTTTCAGGAAATGCATGTGGATGGCGGCGCGGCCATGCAGGTCTTCCTCTACCCGGCCCGGTTTCGCCCACGCAACTTGGCTGGCCGCGCTGGCCCTCAGCGCGAAACCACGGCCTGGGTCATTCGCAATGGCCGCGTGGATGTGGCAATTACGGACCCGCCGGGCGGCATCTTCAGCATAGCACGCCGGTCAGCGCAGACACTGCTGCACTTCTCCTCAATCAATGACCTTGATCGGATTTACCTGAGCACCTATCGCGACCGTATCGGCTTTCGGCTGCAAAGCATCGGGCAGGATTTTGATACGCCGCGCCCCCGCTTTTTTGATAATGGGTATATGCGCGCGCTTTTCGCCTATGGCGAAGCGCGTGGCCGCGATCTGACAAGCTGGGTGACTGCACCACCGCCGGTCGGCCTGATTTCTCAGCCAGCGCCTGCGCCGTGAAGCGTCACTCAGGGAATGCGCGGCACTCCCGCCATCACGGCATGATCAGGCTGTAAAGCGTGGTCGCAACCTCGGTCGCAATCAGCAGCACCACCGCCAATTCCAGCAAGCGAGACCTGCGCGTTTCTGCCAAATCAAGCAGGGTTTGCGAAATCTCGCGGATCATTTCCAGCTTGCCGGAAAGGACTTCGGTGCGTTCTTCCAACTCCCATTCGGCGGCGAGTGCCGCATGTAGCGGCGCCAATTCCGGATGATCCCAAAGCAGATCCGGCTTGGCGGCCGTGTCCACCCGCGCTGCAGAACGCGCGCGTGCGGCAATCGCCTCCCCAATCAGTGGCAGGATCAGGCGCGTTGGCATGCCAAGCCGGCCGCGGCGCAGCCGCTCCAGCGGAGCTTCCAGCCTATCAAGCGTGCGCGCAAGCGTTGCCTCCTGCTCGCTCAGTACTGCGCTTTTCGCGAGTGCCTTGGCCACCAGCGCAAGCCGCGCTGGGCTTGCATCGCGGAGCAGGATGCGACCGGCCTCATCAGCGCCATCCTCGGCGGCGCCGATGATGATTTCGGCCGCGTCATGCACCGGGCTATCGAAGGGTTCCTGCAAATGGGGGCGAAGCTCAGCGGCCAAAGCCTGCGTCTGATCAAGGCTGGCGCCAATCGTCACCACCGCGCCCCAGCGAAAGGCAAAAGCACGCCCACCGCCGGGCAAGTCACCTAGGCTCAGCACCCCAGGCAACACAGGGCCACGCCGTTCAAGCGCGCGTGTATCGAGCCTTTCGGCAAGCAACAGCGCATGCACGGGAAGGGTTGACGTCTCGACCATGGTTCAAAGCGCTCCTGCCCAAATGGCGCTGGATCGGCAAGCCAACTGTCCCATCCCCCGGACGGGACGCACAGCGCCGGGACGGGCCGTGCAAGGCCAGGGTGTCACATTTTGCTACAAGTGATACACAGCAAAAGGTGCGTCATGGGATAGGCGCGCTTGGCACTCAGGCAGGCAGACAGAAAATATGAGCGATCTCGATCGGGTTCTGGCGCATATTGACGCCGATATGAACGGCGCCTTGGAACGGCTTTTCACGGTTCTGCGAATCAAATCAATCTCAACCGACCCCGCCTTTGCCACAGATTGCGCCGCCAATGCCGAATGGCATGCGGCGGATTTGCGCAGCATCGGCTTTGAAGCCTCGGCCCGGCCGACACCTGGACATCCCATTGTTGTGGCGCATGATCGCGCCGCTAAAGGCACATCGGCGCTGTTCTACGGCCATTATGATGTGCAGCCGGTTGATCCGCTTGAACTTTGGGATCGTGACCCCTTCGACCCGATGATCGAAACCCTGCCCGATGGCACCAAGGTGATTCGTGGCCGCGGCAGCGCGGATGACAAGGGCCAACTTATGGCCTTTGTGGAAGCCTGCCGCGCCTGGAAGGCCGTGACCGGCAAGCTGCCCATCCCCGTTTCGATCCTGCTGGAAGGTGAGGAAGAATCAGGCGGCGCCAATCTGCCCGGATTCCTCGATGCCAACAAGGAAGAACTGAAGGCGGATATCGGCCTGATTTGCGATACCAATATGTGGGATCCAAAAACGCCCGCGATTGTCACCATGCTGCGCGGGCTTTGCGGTGAGGAAGTGATCATCCACGCCGCCGATCGTGATTTGCATTCAGGTTTCTACGGTATGGCAGCAGCCAATCCGAACCGTATCTTGGCGAAGATCCTGGCCGATTTGTACGATGACCAGGGCCGTGTGACGCTGCCTGGCTTTTATGATGGCGTGCCGGAATTGCCCGAAAGCCTGAAGCAGCAATGGGGGACGCTTGGCTTCACGGCTGAGAAATTCCTTGGCGTGATTGGCCTTTCGCAGCCGGCAGGTGAAAAAGGGCGTGATGCGTTGGAAATGGTCTGGTCGCGCCCGACTTGCGAAATCAATGGCATGGGCGGCGGTTATCAGGGGGATGGTTTCAAGACCGTGATCCCCGCACAGGCATCGGCCAAGGTATCCTTCCGCCTGGTGTTTGATCAGGACCCGCATGCGATCCGCAAGGCCTTCCGCGCCCATGTTCTGGCGCGCTTGCCATCCGATTGCCGCGCCGAATTCATCGAACATGGCTCAGGCCGCGCCATTCGCTTCCCGGATACCGATCCTGCCTTCGCCAAGGCGCGCGCCGCGCTTTCCGATGAATGGGGCAGGCCGGCGGTATTTATCGGCTCCGGCGGTTCCATCCCGGTCACGCATATGCTGAAGACCTCACTTGGCATGGATGTGGTGCTGGCGGGCTTTGGGCTCGAAGATGACCGCATTCATAGCCCGAATGAGAAATACAATCTGGAAAGTTTCCAGAAGGGTATCCGATCTTGGGCACGTATTCTGGAGGCTTTGTCCAAATGAGCGCGACGCAGAATTCCGGCGCACCTGAGGCGCCGAAAACCGCCATGCAGCGTATCCTGGATACGGTGGAACGCGTCGGCAACCGCGTGCCGCATCCGGTGATGATCTTTGTCTATCTGATCATTTTCGTCGTGTTGCTCTCGGCCCTGCTGTCGTTGCTCGGTGCCAAGGTCACCTATCAGGCCTATAATCCGGCAAGCGGCAAGATCGAGGAAGCGACAACCGCTGCCCGAAGCCTGCTGACCATTGACGGCATTCGCTTCATGTTCACCGGTGTGGTGCCCAACTTCATGGGCTTCAATGCGGTGGGCGTGATTATTGTTGCCATGGTGGGCGTCGGTGTTGCGGAAGAAGCCGGCCTGGTGAAGGCGCTGATCCGTAAGCTGGTGATCGTCGCACCACCCAAGCTGCTCACCTATATTCTTGTTTTCGTCGGCATTGTTTCATCCATTGCGGCAGATGCGGGCTATCTGGTGCTGATCCCTCTGGCGGCGGCGGCTTTCATGTCGGTCGGGCGGCATCCCTTGGCGGGTCTTGCCATGGCCTTCGCTGCAGTGGCTTCCGCCTTCATGGTCAATGTCATGATCGTGCCAGTGGATGGTATTCTGACCGAAATCACCAATGATGCGGCGCGACTGGTCAATCCCAATGCGTCCATTGATCTTGCGGCGAATGTCTGGTTTTCCATCGCGTCCGTCGCGGTGCTAACGGTGCTGATTGGTGTGATTACCGAAAGGGTGATCGAACCGCGCCTTGGCGCCTATACCGGTGATTACAAGGTGCCTGGTGAGAACGTGCTCTCCGATGAGGAATACAAGGGCCTGCGCGCCGCACGGAATGCCCTGTTCGGCGTGCTGGCTTTCATTGGGCTGCTGACGCTGCCGCCAGGTGCGCCGCTGCGCAATCCGGAAACCGGCGCCATCATCGGGTCTTCGCCCTTTATGGGCAGCCTGATTGTATCCATTGCGCTGATCTTTTTGGTCTGCGGCATTGCCTATGGCCGCGCTGCCGGCACCATGCGCACAGCGGGTGAGGCGATTGCCGCAATCCAAAAATCCATCAGCGCGCTGGCGGGCTTGATCCTGCTGCTGCTGGTGATCAGCCAATTCATCGCCATCTTCAATTATTCAAACATGGCGACACTCGCGGCTGTTTCCATGGCGGATTTCCTGGAAAAGCTTAACCTGCCGACGGTTGCGCTGCTGATCGGATTTGTCATTGCGGTCTTTGGCATCGACCTGATCATCACGGCAGCCGTGGCGAAATGGGCGATTTTCGCGCCGGTCTTCGTACCGCTGCTGATGCAGCTTGGCGTGGCGCCGGAAGTGGTGCTGGCGGCCTATCGCGTGGGCGATAGCCCGATGAATTCCATCACGCCGCTCAACGCCTATTTCGCGATGATCGTAACCTTCGCCATCAAATATCAGAAGGATGCGGGGGTGGGCACGGTGATTGCGTTGATGCTGCCCTATGTCATCGCCATTTCCGTGGTTTGGACCGCGCTTTTGGCAGCTTGGTATATGCTCGGCCTGCCTTGGGGGCTTTAGCGCATGCATGACATCACCATCATGGCCGCGATTATCCTCGCGGCCATTGTGCTTTTCATCTGGAACCGCATCCCGGTCATTCTGGTGGCCATGGGTGTCGGCATGGCGCTTTACGCGACAGGTTTGGTCACGCTGAACCAGGCCCTGTCCGGCTTTGGCGATCCTGCGGTGATGTTCATCGCAACGCTTTTCGTGATGAGCGCCGCGCTGGACCGCACCGGCGTTACCGCCTGGGCCGGACAAATGCTGATCCGCGGCGCAGGTGAGAATAGCCGAACGCGGCTTCTGGTGCTGATTTCCCTGCTGGCGGCGATGTTGACTGCACTGATCAGCCTAAACGGCGCAATCGCGGCGCTTTTGCCAGTGGCGGTTGTCTTGGCGCTTAGGCTTCGGCTGCCGCCATCGCAATTGCTCATGCCGATGGTTTTCGCCGCCCATGCGGGTTCGAAATTGGCGCTCACCGGCTCTCCGGTGAACGTATTGGTGAGCGAGGCCGCGCTGGATGCCGGATACCGCGCCATTGGCTTTTTCGAATTCACCATTATCGGTATTCCGCTGCTGCTTGGCGTGATTGCCATCACCCTGCTGTTCGGCCAGAAGCTGCTGCCGCATCGCGCCGGTGAGACAATGAGTGTGGATTTCAGCCGCCACGCGACCACGCTGGTTGAACAATATCGCCTGAAGGAAGGGCTGTTTCGGCTGCGGCTGCGCGCTTCCTCGCCGCTTATTGGCCAGCCGCTTTCGGCGCTACAGGAAAATAGCTGGGGCGGGCTGCGGCTTGTCGCGGTGAATGATGGCGAAACAGGCGATAGGCTGCGCCGCCCCATAATGGCTGAAGGCGATTTCCTGCTGGTTTCCGGCCAGGGTGAGGATGCGGCGCGGCTGGCCAATGAACAGCATTTGGCCTTCCGGCTTGAAAACAGTGATGAGGATTTGCGCGATAGCCTGTTCAATCGCAGTTCTGGCCTGGCTGAGGTGATGATTCCGCCGCGTTCGGAAATGATCGGGCAGACCGCCTATCAGGGGATGATTACCGAAAGCGGCGATCTGGTGGTGATTGCCATTCAGCGCGGTGGCGCGGATTTGGGTGCTGAGCCGGTAACGTTGCAGGCGGGCGATACCATGCTGCTGCAAGGCACCTGGAAGGCACTGGATACGCGCCTTGCTGATCCGCAAGTGCTGGTGGTGAATTCGCCCGATACGGTGCGCCGTCAAGCGGTGCCGCTTGGCGCCGGCGCCTGGACCACGCTTGGTGTGCTGGCCGGCATGGTGTTCTTCCTTGCGACTGGGCTATTGCCTGGCGCGGTGGTGGGCATCGCCGCCTGCTTCATCCTGGTGCTTTCGCGCGTGCTGACCGTGGATCAAAGCTACCGCGCGATTGACTGGACAACGGTGATCCTGGTCGCGGCCATGATGCCGCTTTCTACCGCCATGGTGCAGACCGGCGCGGCGCAATTGATGGCTGACGGCTTGGTTGCCATGGCGGCAGGCGGCAGCCCAACAATTCTTCTGGCGGGGCTTTTTGTGCTGACGGCGGTACTCGGTCAATTGATCAGCAATACCGCGACGGCACTGATCATCATTCCAGTAGGGGTGGCTGCCGCGACCTCCATGGGGATTTCGCCGGCGCCGGTGCTGATGAGCATCGGGATCGCGGCTGCCGCTGCTTTCCTGACGCCAATCGCGACACCGACGAATCTCATGGTGATGCGCCCGGGCGGTTATGCCTTTGGCGATTACTGGAAATTCGGCCTGCCGATGATGATTTGGTTTTTCATCATCTGCGTCTTTGTTGTGCCGTTGATCTGGCGGTTCTGAGACATGGCGCGCCTTGCACGGATATTCCTTTCAGCTGCTGCGGCCCTTGCAGGGCTGCCAGCTTTGGCTCAAACGCCCGCCCCGCGTGAGGCTGACCCGGCAGGCACCTTCGCCTTCCTGCTGGAGAATGACACGTTTTCCGGCAATGATCGCTATTACAGCAATGGTTTTCTCTTTGCCTGGCGCGCACCTTCATATGATCCGCCCGCCTGGCTTGCAGGGCTGACAGAAGGGCCGAATCTGTTCTTCCCTGGCGGCGGTGTCACGCGTTGGGGCCTGAGTTTCGGGCAGAAGATGTACACGCCAGAAGATACGCTGGCGACCAATCCGGACCCGACCGACCGGCCCTATGCCGCTTGGCTGTATGGCGCGATATCGCTCCATTCCTATACTGCGCGGGAATTGGGTACGCTTGAATTGCAGCTTGGTGTTGTTGGGCCGTCTGCGCTTGGCGAATGGGTGCAGAACACAACGCATGACATGATGCGGATTGATCGCGCCTATGGCTGGGATTACCAAATTCACGATGAACCCGGCATCAATCTGGTGGCGAACCGGCAATGGCGCCTGAATGGCGAACCGGATTCAGGCGGAAGGCGATTTGGCCTGGTGCCGAGCCTCGCGGCCAGCCTTGGTAATGTGCAGACCTATGCCGCCGGCGGTATGCTGCTGCGCTACGGCACAGAACTTGACGCGGATTTCGGCCCGCCGCGTGTGCGCCCGGTTTCCGCTGGTTCGGTTTTCTTTCAGCCTACCGGGCGCTTTGGCTGGTATGTCTTTGCCGGTGTCGAAGGCCGTGCGGTGGCGCGGGATATTTCGCTTGACGGCAATACCTGGCGCGATAGCCGTAGCGTGGATCGCGAACCGCTGGTGGGCGATGCCAGCATGGGCTTTGCGTTGATTTTTGAAAGCGCGCGCCTGACCGCGACCTATACGATCCGCAGCAAGGAGTTCGAAACCCAGCGAGAGGCCTCACAATTTGGCTCGCTCAGCATCGCGTTTCGGTTTTAGAGCAGATCACGTTCAGATGGAAAATCTGAACGTGTGAAGATGCTCGAAAAACAACGAGGTAGAGCGGGTGGCGTGAACACATGTGAACGCAACACGCTCTAGCGGCTGATTGGCAGTACAATTGTTAGAGATACCCCGCACAGTCGCGCGACACTCCGCCAATGCACGCCGTCCCTGCAAAGCGTCACACTGACGGCAAGAATGTCTTGGCAGTAACTCCAAAATACAGGGGGCATGCAAATGAGGTCAAAATGGGCCGGCGCGGCTGTGCTGGGTCTGATGGTTGGTGCATCACCGGCCTTGGCACAACAGCCAACCATGGAAGATCTGATGCGGCGAATTGATGCGCTGCAGCAGCGCGTGAATGAGCTTGAACGCGAACGCCGCCCGCAGCGCCCGGCCGCCGTTGCCGCGCCCGTGCCCGCCGCGACCCCCACGCCTGCGCGCGCTGCGGCACCGCGCCCCGCGCCGGCGCCCGTTACCGCCGCAGCCACACCTGCCGCCACGCCCGCGCCACGCGCGCCCGAGGCTGTGCGGGCTGAGGTAGATGAGGCGCTGCGCGGCAACCTGGATGGGCTTGCGATGCGCATCCCGAACACGGATACGACCGTGCGGCTATACGGCTTTCTCCGCCTGACTGCCTATCAGGATTTCAATGCGCGTAACCCGACTGATGCGGCATCTGTCCAGGGCATTCCGCTGACGGCCGCAAACACGCAGCCCGGCGGCTTTGACGTGACGGCGCGCAGTTCGCGCTTCGGTTTTGACACGCGCAGCGATACCGCCTGGGGGCGGCTTGATACCACCATTGAAGGCGATTTCCGTGGCGAAATTTCAGCCGGCGGTGATCTCTCCTACCGCTTGCGGCAAGCCTTTGCTGAGCTAACCCGCGATGATTGGAGCTACCTGATCGGGCATACAAACAGCCTTTGGAATGAGGGAATCACCGAAGCGCTGCATGACGCGACCAACCTCAATCAATCCTTTATTCGCCAGGCACAGCTTCGCGTGACACATCGCTTTGACAGCAATCTGATGCTGCAAGGCTCCATCGAGGCGCCCTATGGCGATATCCTGACGCAAAGCGGCCCCGCCTTTTCGCCCATCCGCTTTGATGGCGGCGCAAGCCCGGCCTTCGACCAAATGCCCGATTTTCTTGCGCGCCTGACCTGGCGCGATGGTGCGGAGGAATATGTGCTGCGCGGCCTGGTCCGCCAGCTCACGCTTGAACCGGATGGCACCACGCTTGGGCCAAGGCCGAGTGAGAGCACCTTTGGCTGGGGCCTTGCTGCGCATACACGCCTGCCGCTTGGCAAATGGATCGCTGGCCTTGGCCGCGATGAGCTGATGCTGATGGGCTATTATGGTGAGGGGATCGGTCGCTATTTCGCCGGCAATACCTTTGGCCAAGGCGGGATTTCTGACATCATCACTGCAACCGGCATGGATTACAGCCTGGATTCCGTGCCGAGTTACGGCGCCACCATCGGCTATCGCCGCTTCTGGAGCGATTTTGTGCGGAGCACAGTTTCCTACGCTTACGCGCGGCAGGATTTCCCATCCTCCATCCGTTTCGGTGCTGGCACATCTGGGGCCTTGGCGCGAAATCGGGAAATGCAGCAGGTCATCGCCAATCTGATCTGGAGCCCCTTTGCCGATCGCCCGACCAGCCGCATGCCCTTTGGCTGGCTTGATCTCGGGCTGGAGTATGTTTTCAGCCGGCGTGATCTTGAAGATGGCGCGGCGGCGGTGGGTGCGAATGGTGTGGGCCATGGCATCGCCAATCGCTTGCTTGCCGTTGGCATTGTTCGCTTTTGAAATAACGCACAAAGCGCACAAAAAACCGACCATGCTGGCTTAAGGGGTCAGTTCTGCCAACATGGCCGGTCAGGCTGAAGACCGCGTCTGGTGCGGGATATCACCGCATAACGCGTGGAGAATTGCCTCGAGCCTAGCTGTGAAGCGGGTCAGGTTGTCGCCTGACCCGCCCAGTCCTCAAGCCTGCGCGGCGGGCACGGCGATGAAGGCCGGCTTGCCATCGCGCAGGATGCGCACCGCAACCGCACCGCCCGCGGCATTCGCCTCACGCAGCGCACGCAGCACCGCGTCAGCATCATCGGTCGTGGCAGCGCCAACGCCTATGATCACATCGCCCCGGCGCAAACCGGCTTCCTGGGCGCGTGAATTCGGCTCCACCGCCTGCACCAGCGCACCCTTCGCATCATTGGGCAGGCGGAGTGACGCACGCGCTTCCGGCGTGATCGGCAGCAGCGAAACACCAATGCGCGGCGCGTTGGATTGTTCCGCCCCCGCGCGGGCACGATCCGCACCCGGCTGCGCCGCCACATCCACGCGGAGATTCGCTTCTGCACCATCGCGCCAGAGCTTCAGATCAGCTTTCGCACCGGGGCGGAGACCCGCTACGCTGCGCGCCAGGTCACGCGGGTTGCGCACGGCCTTGCCATCCAGCGCTGTCACCACATCACCGGGCTTGAGGCCGGCCTTGGCGGCGGGGCTGTCATTTTCCACACCCGCCACCAGGGCACCCTGCGGGGCTTCAGCGCCCTTGGCAGGCAGTTTCAGCGCAGCGGCCATGGCGGTGTTCACCGGTTGGGTGGAAACACCGATGAAGCCGCGCTCCACATGGCCTTTCTCACGCAACTCAGCGACCACGCGCTTCACCATATTGGACGGCACGGCAAAGCCGATACCAACCGAACCACCAGTCGGGCTGAAGATTGCGGTATTCACGCCAATCACACCGCCATCGCGGGCGAAAAGCGGGCCGCCAGAATTGCCCTGATTGATCGG
>JBIIGZ010000064.1:0-17581 GCA_044236185.1 Roseomonas sp.
GTGATTGGCGAGCAGTACAGCCTTCGCGGTTTTTGCGGCCTCGTGAATGTCATTTTCCATCGCCCCATCGCCGGGGCGGTAATAGCGGATCACCGGCAAAAGCCGCCCGACACGCATCACGAAATAGGGTGTCAGCGGCGGGATGGGCGCGACTTCCCCCGGTTCGGCAAGGCAGGCAATGGCGGTGGCGTGCGTCGAATGCAAATGCACCACCGCGCCCGCATCGGGCCGCGCGGTCAGCACCGCGCGATGCATGAAGACTTCTTTGGAAGGCTTATCGCCCGAAACATGCGAAAAATCCGGCGCCAGCTTCGATATGCGCGCAGGATCAAGCCGGCCCAGGCAAGAATTGGTCGGCGTCATCAGAAAACCATCGGGCAGGCGCACGCTGATATTCCCCGCCGTCCCCACCGAATAGCCGCGCGCGAAAAGTGAGGCGCCAAGGGCGGCGAGTTGCGCGCGCAGCGCAGCCTCATCCATGATCGAAAGCCTTCAGGAAGAAATCACGCGCGCCGAAATTGCCGGATTTGAGTGCCAGATGCAGCCCGCGCGATTCGGCGAAAGTCCAAGGCACACCTGGATCAATCTCGGGACCGATGCGGAGTGCCGTAACACCAAGGCGCTGCACCACAGCGCCGGAGGTTTCTCCGCCCGCCACGACCAAGCGCCCCACACCGCGCGCGATCAGCCCCTCGGCAATCGCGGCCATGGCGGCCTCAATCAAAGCACCGGCAGCATCACGCCCAAGCTTTGCCTGAAGTGCCGCAACCTTTTCCGGCGGCGCGCTGGCGGCGATCACCACCGGGCGATCAGCGGCCAATTTGCCCGTCACCCATTCCAGTGCTTGGGCCGTGAGCGACGCCGCATCGGGCGTTGCGAGCGCATCCAATTCCAGCACCGGCACGTGATCCCGCGCGAGTCCGATCTGCCCCAATGTCGCGCGCGAACAGGACCCCGCTACCACAGCGGCCATGCCCTGCATGGGCGGCAGGCTGGCCGCATCGCCGCGCGCGGGTAGTAGGCCAGCGCGGCGGAAATTCTCAGGCAAGCCCATCGCCACACCGGAACCGCCGGTGATCAGCGCGTGTTGCGCTGCCGCTTCACCAATCGCGAGCAAATGCTGATCCGTGACCGCATCAACAATCGCATAGCGCCGGCCTTGTTCGGCCAAGCGCATCATGGCCTGGCGCGTGGCGGCAGCGCCTTGTTCCACGGTGGTGAAGGACACGAGTCCCACCGCGCCATCCGTCTGCCGGCCGAGTACGCGCACCAGATTGGCATCGGTCATCGGCGTCAGCGGATGGTTTTCCATGCCGCTTTCATTGAGCAACGCATTGCCGGCAAAAAGATGGCCGAGATAAATCGTCCGTCCATTGGTCGGAAAGGCCGGGCAGGCCAGCGCAAAGCCCGATCCCAAGCGCTTCAGCAGCGCATCCGCCACGGGGCCGATATTGCCTTGATCCGTGCTGTCAAAAGTCGAGCAATATTTCCAGAAAATCTGCTTGGCACCGGCGGCGAGCAACGCCTCACAAGCCGCCAGCGATTGCGCCACCGCTTCACCCACCGGCGCGGTGCGCGATTTCAGCGCAATGATCACGGCATCCGCTTCGGGCAATGGGCCGGTCGGCACACCAATCACCTGCACGGCAGTCATGCCGCCTTTGACAAGGGTATTCGCGAGGTCCGTCGCCCCCGTAAAATCATCCGCGATACAGCCGAGCAAAAGGGGCATGTGAAACTACCTTGCAGGAGGAAGTGCCAGGAAATCCTGATGGCCAATGCGCACCGCAAGCTGCCCGGCATTAGCCTGGTCGCGCCGCGCCTCAAGCCAATCCAGAATGGCGTCACTGCCGCGCTTTTCCCAGCCGAGTGCAGCCATGGCGTGACCTTCAGCAATAGCGCGGGTGAAGGCGCGGGCGCGGCGATCCACCACCCAATCGCTCGGCGCGCGCTGAATGGTGTAGCCATGCGCGGCAAAGGCTTCCGCCATCACGGCCGGCGCCTGGGGCCCAAGTGATACGCCACCAAAACCCTTCTCCCGCGCCTGATCACGTCGAAAGCCGCGCGCCACCAGCGCATCGGCAGGATAGGGCGGGCTGAAGCGTTCCCGCCCGGTCACATTCAAGGCCGCGTAGAAGGGCAGGCGCCGCGCGGCGCAGGCGGCGGCCATCGCTTCCACCCATCCGCGGGAGACGAGATCACACAGCGCCGTGCTCACCACTGCATCCACGCGTTCCAACGGCAGATTGGCCGGCGCGGCAGCAAGATCCGCCAGGATGGCTTCAATACGCCAGGCACCATGCGGCGCATGCACAAGTAATGCGCTACGCCCCGGATTGGTTGCCGGCCAGCCGACAGCCTCCGCCCGCTCAGCAATGGTATCAAAAGCGCGGGCGAGCAGTTCCGCATCGCTATCCACCAAGGTCCAGCTTTGCGCGCGGCCGATGAAATGGCCAAGCCAACGGAGCAAGCTGCCGGTGCCCGCGCCAAGATCAAGCAGGCGCGGCCGCGCGGGCAGGGATGCTGCGAGCATCGCGGCCAATTCAGCATTGCGTGCAGAGGCGTCATAGGGCTCCCGCAGATCGAGCCAATCACCATCAAAGCTTTCAGACATGATCAAGAGCTTTCAGAAAAGCGGCGGCGCGGTCCGGCCAGCGCGGCAAAGCCTGCCCCGCGCGCCAGGAAGCAGCGGCCATATCGGCGCGCAAGGCAGTGTCGAAAATCGGCCGGCGCATGGCGCGTGATAGCGCGTTGTGGTCATCCACGGCGGCCACCACGGCAGCATCTTCCGGCACAATTTCTGCAATCGCACCGCCGGCGGTGATCGCCATGGGCAGGCCGCGCGCCATCGCTTCCGCAGCCGCCATGCCGTAGCCTTCATAACGCGTGGCGAGGGCGAAAAGATCAGCGCGCGCATATTCCGCTTCCAAAGCGGCATCGGGAAGCGCACCCAGGAAGCGCACGCGCTGCGCAATGCCAAGTTCCGCCGCCAGCGCGCGTAGCCCATCGGCATGCACCGGATCGCGCATGGCATCGCCGGCGATGGCGAGCGACCAATCGAGATCAGTGAGCCGCGCGAGTGCCTGCAGCAGCACATCATGGCCTTTGCGCGGCACCAACATGCCAACACTCAAAATGGCGCAGCCAGGGCCTGCAGAACCCACCGCGCGCGGCGCGGCATCTGTGCCTGGTTCCACCACGGTGATGCGCGCGGGGGCCACGCCAAAGCCTTCCGGCAAATCCTGCGCCGTGAGGGTTGAAGTGGTAATGATGCGCGTACACGCGCTGAACAACACGCGTTCGGCGGCTTTCAATGCCTCGCGCTGGCTGGCCGGGGCGCCGGTTTCCAAGGCGGTTGGGTGATGGATCAGCGCCGTTGCGCGGCGCTTGCTGAGCTCATCGGCCAGCGGCAGAAAAGCAGGAAGGCCAAGCCCATCAATCACCATGCGCGCGCCCGCTGGAATTTCAGCCAAAGCGGCGCGCGCGGCTTCGGTGGCCGTTTCATCGGGGAAGGGATGGCGCCCGGCCAGTTCCACTACAGTCACTTCCTGCCCCAGCGCGCGCAGCCCTTCGACCATGCGACGATCATAGATATAACCGCCGGAAATCGCGCTGAAGGGCGCGGGGACGATAAGGTAGATGGCGCCGGTCATGGGGTGCTTTGGGTACCTTGTTGATGCATCCAGGGGTCTATCACCGCTATGCCGCAACCAGCAAAATCGGCAGTATTGCGTGTCGCGATGGCGGCACCCTGGGCGCGGGCCGTGGCGGCAATTTGGCAATCGGCGAAGCTGATCGGGCGGCCCGCAGCGCGACGTTCCAGAAACACCAGCACGAAGGCTTGGGCGGCGGCGCTATCAAAAGGCAGGATGCGGCCCGCGAAATCCTCGGCGATCATGGCGTCTATCGTGGCCATCAACTGGTCGCGTCGCTTGCCGGCGGGCAGCAAGGCGGCGCCGCGGCGCAATTCAGCCTCTCCAATCGCGCTCAAGTACAAATCGGCGGCGTCCTGCGCGGCGAACCAAGCCAGTACAGCTTCGGATGGCGCGGGGCGCATGAGTTCTGAGACCACATTGGTATCCAGCAGAATCATGGCGGCACTTTAATCGAGTGGCGGTGGTGGCGGCATGGCCTCTCGCGGCGGCAGGTCCAGATCAACGCCGCCGAGTGCGGCGAAGCGGCGATGGATGGCCAGCCCCAGATCGGCGGCGGGCGCAGGGCGGCTCATGGCCTGGCGGAGGATATCGCGCGCCTCTTCTTCCATGGACCGGCCATGTTCGGCGGCGCGGATGCGGAGATTGCGCTTCAGCGCCTCATCAAGATTGCGGATGGTGATGCTGGCCATCAAGAGTTCCCCATCTGATGCAATCATTGTAATCACTGATTGCACTGCAATCAAGCGAGGCGTTGGCAGCGATCAGCTCAAGCCGCTGGCTCCTCGCCCGGTGCGGCCTCATAAGCTGCCCAGGCGATATGGCTTTCGCGCAGCAGGACCTTGAGGCCCGTCACCGCCTTGCCGCCCGCGCCAAGCTTGCCCTCGGCCAATGCGGCGGACAGGCAGCGATGGATATGCAGGCAAAGATATTCGGTCGTGGTGTTTTGCCCGGCGAAAATCGGTTCCGCATCCAGGTTGCGATAATCGAAGCCATCCAGAATGTGGCGGAGTTCGACCTTGGCCGCCGCGATATCCACCAGCAGATTGAGCGGATCGAGCTTCGGCGCGCGAAACTCCGCCTCCACAATGAAGGTGGCGCCATGCAGGCGCTGGGCGGGGCCAAATTCTGCGCCGCGGAAGGAATGGGCGATCATGACGTGATCAACAACGGTCAGGCTGAACATGGGCGGGGTCTATCCTGTGCGGTTCGGCGCTTCATGCACCATAGGTGACAAGGGGGCAAAGCGGTGCAGGCTGGCCGGGGGCAGGGTTCAGCAAGCCAGGCATCGCTTCGGGCAACTGATCGAAGGAAGTGGCGGGTCCGATCAGGGCGTCCAGGGCAGGGTCCGCCAGCAGGCCAAGCGCCTGGGCCATGCGGTCGCCGAAGCTGCGGCGCCCGCGCATGGCCGGGGCCACCGCGCCGACCTGGCTTGAAATCAGGCGCAGGCGGCGGGAATGGAAGGCCTCACCCAAAGGCAACGCCACGTCCCGGTCGCCGAACCATGATGCCTCGATGATCCGCGCCTCAAACGCTGCGCAGTGCAGGGCCTGGCGCAGCCCGGCGGGGTTGGCGCTGGCATGGATGATCAATTCCTGGTCGGTGGGTGCGGCTTCGGGGGCGGCAAAGGTGACACCGAATTGTTCCGCAATGGCGCGGCGCGATGCATCGGGGTCGATGATCGTCACGGCCATGGCAGGAATGCGCGCGAGCAGATAGGCGACCAGCAGCCCAACCACGCCAGCGCCGATCACGAGCGCACCCTCGCCGGGCAAGGGTTGTGCGTCCCACAGGATATTCAGCGCGGTTTCCATATTGGCGCCGAGCACGGCGCGGTGATCCGGCACCGCATCCGGTATGGGGATGCACATGGCAGCGGACGCCAGGAAGATATCCTGATGCGGGTGCAGGCAAAACACCCGCTTGCCCAGCAATTCCGCAGGGCCTTCGGCCACGTACGCCACGCCGCTGTAGCCATATTTCACCGGGAAGGGGAAATCGCCCGCCTGCAAGGGGCAGCGCATCACGCCCCATTGGTTCTCCGGCACTTTGCCCGCCAGCACCAACCTTTCTGTTCCACGTGAAATGCCCGATGCCAGCATGCGCGCCAGCACCTGATCCGGCGCGCGCGCGGGCAGGGCCTCAGCGCGGAGCTCCGCGATGCCCGGTGCAATCGTCCATAAGGCGCGCGCTTTGGTCATGCTTGGCCCCCGGGCTTGGCGCGATCCAGCGCGGCATCAATCAGGATATCGGGCGCGATATCATGCACGCGCCAGGTAAAGCGCAGCCCATCGGCAATGCGCGCCACTTCCGGCAAGGTAAAGGCGGGAATGCCGGAACCGAGCAGCACGGGCGCCACCGTGACATGCAGCCGATCAAGACAGCCGGCCGCGAGAAAGCGCGAGACGGTGAGGCCGCCACCTTCAACGAAAATCCGGCTTGCACCGCGCGCTTGGAGTGCGGCGAGCAAAGGCGGGATGGCGAGACCTCCGCCAGCAACGCGCGGCAGGCGCAACACTTCGGCCTGGCCGTGATGCTCGGCCCCGCCCGCATCCGCGGCGCAGACCAGCAGGGTCGGCGGCCCGCCTTGGAAAATGCCGTAATCGGCCGAGAGTTTCCGATCCGTATCCAGCACTACGCGCAAGGGATCCGGCCCCGGTACCTCGCGGGTGGTGAGGCGCGGATTGTCATGGCGCACCGTGCCCGCGCCCACCACCACGGCATGGCAAAGGGCGCGCAGCCGATGCGTGTGGAGAATATCGCCCGGCCCGCCGATCCATTGGCTTGACCCGGCGGCGGTCGCGATGCGGCCATCAAGCGTTTGCGCCAACCGCCCAATCACCCGACAGCCATCAGGCGCCAAAGGCGGCGCTAGCACCGGGCCAAACAGCGCAGCAAGCGCGCCATCCGGCAGGGCCGCGCCCGCGCCATCGCGAAGCGCGAGCAGGGCTGACCAATCGGCGGTGGCGGTGGCGGTTTCCATCCGCGCCTAAATGCCTGAGCGCGGCGCGGCGCGCCAGAGCATCCTTGCTTCAGGGCGAAGCGAGATTAATCGCAAAAAACGGCAGCAGCGCCTGCATAATCAAGCCCGCCAGCACCGGCAGAAAAAAGGACGACGCCAGGCGCATCGCCACAAAGCGCCAGCCCAGCACCGGGTATTCCCACGTCAGTATGCGGTGCAGCGCATAGACCGACCAGGCCGTGAGCAGCGCGGTCATTTGCGCGACCCCCGCACCGGCCTTGCTGAAGGTGATCACCAGCGGAAAAGTCACGAAGGGCCCACCGGGCATGATGCCGCCCGCCAAGGACGCGATCATGATGCCCGAAATCCCGGAATCATCGCCAAGCCATTCCGTCGCAATATCCGCCGGCACAAGCTCTGACAGAAACGCTGCCATTGGCAGCGCCACGCAGAACATCGGCAGGATGCGCCAAAAGCCGCGATTGGTTTCCGCCACCGCGCGGCGCACCTGGGGCATGCCGCGGCGCGCGCAAAGCGCGAGCACCGCCAACGCAATGACCCAAAGGATGATTTGCGGCCCGTTCATTTGGGCGGCTCCCAGGCGATCGGCACGCGCCGCGCCAACCAGCCCGCGATCATCGGCATGGGAAAGGTGATCAATGTGCGCAGCATTGCGAAATCAAGGCCGAGCAGCGGCGCCTCATAGACCAGCAGTTTTTGGAAGCCATTCAGCGACCAAGCCAGGATGAAGGCCACCAGCGCGCCCCGATCCGCCCCGGCGCCCGCCAGCACCAGCACCAGCGGAAAGGCGGCCATGGGGCCTCCAGGAGAAAGCGTGCCGACCAGGGTTGCGATGAACAGGCCGAAAATCCCGCTTTCCGCCCCCATCAGGCGCGCCAACGCATCCGGGGAGAGCAATTGCCGAAGTGCGGCGGCCAGCAGCAGCCCGGCCACCAAGGATGGGACGATGAACAGGAACAAGTCCCAGGCATGCCAAAGCGCGGCCATGAACGCCTCAGCGCCCCGCAGTTGCAAGGTGGCAAGCCCGGCGATGACAGCAATCAGGGAGATGACCACGAGGGAGGCGTGGCGGCGGAGCGCATTCAACACGCCGGCAAACTGCAAGACTGGAGAGCGGCGCGCAATAGAGAGGGCGGGGGGAGGGGTAAACTCCCCCCGAACTCACTGGGCTGGCGCGGCAAAATGGGGATCCGACCGCGCTCAACAGGAACAAAAAGAGAACTAGCAGAGCTTGATGGAGTCTGACAACCCCCTTATCGCCTCCGGCCCATCCGGGGCTATAAGCGGCGCAGCATGAAAGATACCTCCACACGCGGGCTGACGCTTCGGCTTTGGCGCAATTATGTCCGTCAGCATGGCAGGGGCATCCTGCTGGCGCTGCTCTGCACGCTTGGCGTCTCGGGCTGCACCGCGCTTTACCCCATTGTCATCCAGCAGGCTTTTGACCTGTTCACAGCCGGCGATCAGCGTGTGGTCTGGCTGATCCCTATCGTGATTGTGGCTGTCACCTCCTCCAAGGCTTTGGCGCAATTCGGCCAGGCGGTTGCCATTCAATCGGTCGTGCTGCGCGTCGTGGAAAACCTGCAGCGCGATTTGTTCAGGGCGCTGACGCGCGCTGATCTGGCGACTGTGGCGCGGGATGCGCCGGCGCGCCACGCCGCGCGCTTCACCACCGATGCCGGGCTGATCCGCGAAGCGCTGCAAAGATCCATCAATGCCATCGCCGATGTGCTGACGCTGATTGGCCTGATAGGGTCCATGCTGTGGCTTGATTGGCAAATGTCCTTGATCGCGGCGCTGCTTTACCCGATTGCCGTGGTGCCCATCCTGAAACTTGGCAAGCGCATCCGCCGCGCTTCGGGCGGCATGCAGGATCGTGTGGGCGATGCGGCCTCGCGGCTCACGGAAAGCTTTGGCGCGGCGCGGGTGGTGCGGAGTTATCGGCTGGAAGCGGCCGAGGAAGCGCGCGCCAATACGCTGTTCACGCGCCTGCGAGAGGCAATTTTTACCATCCAACGCACACGCGCTTCGCTTGATCCCATGCTGGAAGTTTTGGGCGGCTTGGCGGTGGCGGCGGTGCTGGCTGTGGTTGGGTATCGCGTGGCCAGCGGGCAGGGCACGATTGGGGAATTCACGGGCTTTGTCGCCGCCGTGCTGATCGCCGCGCGGCCAGTGCGCGCCTTGGGGTCCTTGAACTCCGCCTTGCAGGAAGGTTTGGCCGGGCTTGCGCGGGTTTTCGGCGTGATTGACACGCCGCGCCAGATCACGAGCCCCGCAAACCCCGCAGCGCTGCCGGCGGGCGGTGGGCGCATCGCCTTCGATTCTGTGGGCTTCCGCTATGAAAGCGTGCCGGATGCAGCACTTGCGGGCCTGAGTTTCGCCGCCGAACCCGGCCAGACAGTGGCGCTTGTCGGGCCATCGGGTGCGGGAAAATCCACGGCGCTTGCCCTGGTCCCGCGACTTTATGATGTGACCGAAGGGCGCGTTTTGTTGGATGGCGTGGATATCCGCGCGATCAGCCTGGAAAGCTTGCGCGATTCGCTTGCCTATGTCGGGCAGGACGCAGTGATTTTTGAAGACACAGCCTTTGCCAATATCGCCTGTGGCCGGCCTGGGGCGACAGCGGCAGAGGTTGAAGCCGCTGCCCGTGCTGCCGCAGCGCATGATTTCATCAGCGCCTTGCCGGCGGGTTATCAAACCGAACTCGGACCCGGCGGCAATCGGCTTTCAGGCGGGCAGCGCCAGCGCCTGGCCCTTGCGCGCGCGCTGCTGCGTGATCCGCGCGTGCTGCTGCTGGATGAAGCGACCAGTGCCTTGGATGCGGAAAACGAGGCGCTGGTGCAGGAAGCGCTGGCGCGGCTCCGCCAAGGCCGCACCACGCTGGTGATTGCGCATCGCCTGGCGACGGTGCGCGATGCGGACCGCATTGTGGTGATGGAAGCCGGCCGCGCGGTGGAACAAGGCACCCATCAGGAATTGATGGCTGCCGATGGGCTTTATGCGCGGCTGGTGCGTACCCAGGCTTTTGCGGGATAAAGCCGCTTAGGCATCCAGCGCTTCGGCGGCGATGCGCCCGGCATTTTCCTGAATGAAGCGGAAGCGCAATTCCGGGCGCCTTCCCATCAATTCTTCCACCCTTTCACTGGTGAAGGACCGATCCTCCGGCGCCAGCATGACGCGAAGCAGCGTGCGCTTCTTCGGGTCCATGGTGGTTTCCTTGAGCGCTGCGGGGGGCATTTCACCAAGCCCCTTGAAGCGGCTGACTTCCACCTTCTGGTTGGATTTGAACCGCGCCTTCAGCACGCGTTCGCGATCCGCATCATCCATCGCATAAACCGAAACACCGCCTGCCTGCAGGCGATAGAGCGGCGGTTGCGCCAGAAACACGCGGCCCTGACGCACCAATTCCGGCAATTCGCGATAGAAGAAAGTCAGCAGCAGCGCCGCAATATGCGCGCCATCCACATCCGCATCGGTCATGATCACAACGCGCCCGTAGCGCAGCTTGGCGATATCAAACCGATCACCAACACCGCAACCAAGCGCTTCGATCAGATCCTTCAATTCCTGATTTTGCCTGAGCTTTTCCACGCTGGCGCTGGCGACATTCAGGATTTTCCCACGCAGCGGCAATACGGCCTGGGTTTCGCGATCCCGCGCCTGCTTGGCGGAGCCGCCGGCGGAATCGCCCTCCACCAGGAAAAGCTCCGTGCCATCGGCGCTTTCGCGCGCGCAATCGGAAAGCTTGCCGGGCAGACGAAGCTTGCGCGTTGCGGTCTTGCGCGGCGTGTCTTTCTCGGCGCGCCGACGTAGCCTGTCTTCCGCCCGTTCAATCGCGAAGGCGAGGAGATTATCGGCATTCGCCGGATCACCCGCCAGCCAATGGTCGAAATGATCGCGCAGGGCCGCTTCCACCAGCCGCGCCGCTTCCGGGCTGGTCAGCCGATCCTTCGTCTGACCCTGGAATTGCGGTTCGCGGATGAAAACCGACAGCATCGCCGCAATGGGGCCGAGCAAATCCTCGGCGGTCACATTGGCGGCGCGCTTCTCCTTCTTGAGTTCGCCGTAGGCGCGCAAGCCTTTTACCAGGGCAGCACGGAAGCCCGCTTCATGCGTGCCGCCCTGGGGCGTTGGGATGGTATTGGCGTAGGTATTCAAAAAACCATCGCCGCGTTCCACCCAGCTTGCCGCCCATTCGACGCGGCCTGCGCCTTCGGGAAATTCCGCATCGCCGGACCAGGCGGCGGGCACCACGGTCGGCCGGCCTTCCAGCGCCGCTGTAAGGAAGTCAGCCAAGCCGCCCGGGAAATGCAGCACGGCTTGCGGCGGCGTTTCATCCTTGATCAGCGCGGGATCGCAAGCCCAGCGGATTTCAACACCGCGATACAAATACGCCTTGGATCGGCAGAAACGATACAGCCGTTCCGGGCGAAACATATGCTTGGCGAAGATTTCGGGGTCCGGCTTGAAGCGAATGGTCGTGCCGCGCCGGTTCTGCACCGCGCCCGCATCCTTGAGCTTCGTAATCGCCTTGCCACGCGAATAGACCTGGGTGAACAGGGTGCGATCACGCGCGACCTCAACCTCCATCCTCTCAGACAGCGCATTCACCACCGATGAACCGACACCATGCAAGCCGCCCGAAGTGTCATAGGCCTTGCCGGAGAATTTGCCGCCGGAATGCAGCGTGGTCAGGATCACCTCAAGCGCACTCAGTTTCGGGAATTTCGGGTGCGGGTCCACCGGAATGCCGCGGCCATTATCGCGCACCACCAGCCAATTATCGGCTTCCAGCGTTACCTCAATCCGGTCGGCATGGCCGGCCACGGCCTCATCCATCGCGTTGTCGATGATCTCAGACGCCAAATGATGCAGTGCGTTCTCATCCGTGCCACCAATATACATGCCAGGGCGGCGGCGGACGGGCTCCAGCCCTTCCAGCACTTCGATATCCTTGGCGGAATAGCCGTCCTGCTGCCCGGCTCCCCCCTTCCGAGGACCGCCGCGACCAAATAGATCGTTCATGTCTTGTTCCCTGATTCGCCGCGACCATACCGGGGCGCGCGGCGGGAAACAACGCGGCTGCCGAGTCGCAAAGGGGCTTTCGGTTTGGCCAAGGACGGCGACGAGTGATAAACGCATATGTGAAGCTTCACGCCATTCAGGGATTCAACGCGCCGCATGCGGCAAAAGCCTCGCCCGGCCAGGCCGGCCCCCTCCCCGCTCCCGCCCGCCGATCAGTCTCGGCTGGAGGAAACCCTGCGCGCGCGCCTCGCGGAACAGCCATCAAATGGCGCGGCCTGGCAGCAATTGGCAGCCCTGCTATCCGGCAGGGGGCGCCATGCCGAAGCCGCTGATGCCTTTGCCAAAGCCTTGGCCCATGGCGTGCCGATTGCAGCGATTTGCACTCCCTATGCTCTCGCCTTGTCCTCGGCGGGGCGCCATGCCGAGGCAGCGGAGCTGGTGGCCCCCGTGCAGGCCCGCAAGCCCAAGGATTTCGCGCTGACCAATCTGCTTGGCGTCATGCTGAAACGGGCCGGGCGTATTGATGAAGCTGTTGCCATGTTAAAAACGGCGCAGAAGCTTGATCCCAAAAGCGCCTCCCCCTGGCAAAATCTTGGCAATGCCGAAGAAGCGCGCGGCAATTACGCCGCCGCCGCGGAAGCCTTCCAGGGCGCCGTGCGGCTTGACCCGCGCAATGGCGAATTATGGCGCCTGCTGGGGCGCATGCAGCGCGCCTTGAATGATAATGCAGGCGCGCGCGCCAGCTTCCTGAAAGCCTTTGAATTCCAGCCCAAGGATCAGAATACGCTGACTGATCTGATGGGGCTGCTGATTGACGCCGGCGATATCGAAGCCGCCATTCCGGTTGTCGCCCGTGCGCGGCAATTCCGCCAGGGTGATCGCGGGCTGGATGTGATGCATGCGCGCATGCTGCTCAGGCTTGGCCGGCGCGAGGAATCCCGCGCGGTGATTGATGGCATCCTGGCGCAAGACCCGGGCGACAGGCAGGCCAATCTTTTCCTCTCCCGCATGGCGGGGGACGGCGACCGTCGTTTGGCGAATGAGGCGCTGAAACGTGCCCATGAAGCCAATCCTGACGCGGCTGATGTGCAATCTTCCTATATCGAAAGCCTCTCGCGCAGCCGTTATGACAGCGAAGCGGCGCATCTGGAGGAATCCTATAGGCTTTCGCTGGATTTCATGAAGCGCCATCCAGATAAGGTTGCGCGCAATTCTCGTTCCTTGCGCACCGTTTTTCAGCGCGTGATGGATATCGAAAATCTGGAAGCCACCGGCCCCATCCCAAGCCTATTGCCGCATTGGCAGGCGGAAGGGCGGCATTCTTCCGTGCATTATGAATTGGGCCAGGTGCATAGCCTGAAAGACCGTATCGAGATTGTGGAATGGCACCGCAATTGGGGCCGCGGTGTGCAAAAGCGCATCAAGCCCCTGCCTGCCGCGCCCGCGCTGCATATGCCGCGCAAATGGCGCATCGGGTTCCTTTCAAGCGATTTGCGCAACCACCCCGTCACCTATTTCTGCATGCCTTTGCTTGAAGCCTATGACCGTGATCGCTTCGAGGTGTTTTGCTATTCCTTCTATGAAGGCGAACGCGATGTCATTCAGGCAGAGCTTGAAAAATCCACGAATTTCCGCTGGTGGCCCTATCGCCCGGATGATCAGGTGGCCGCCGATATCGCCAAGGATAATCTTGATCTGCTGTTTGAATTGGGCGGCAGCACGGCGATGAACAAGCTGGAAGTCATGGCCTATCGCCCCGCGCGGCTTGGCGGCAGTTGGCTTGGCTATCCGCATTCGGCGGGGCTTGAGACGATCGATTACATTCTGGTTGATCCCTATATCAAACCGGAAGACCCGAGGCTTCTAATCGAAAAACCCTTCGAATTACCTGAAACCTGGGTGACGGTGGGTGGGCGCCTTGGCTTTTACGAAGTGCCGATTGATCTGGAAATTCCGGAAGATCGGCGCGGCTATGTCACTTTCGGCACTGCGAACAATCCCTATAAATACACCAAGCTTTGCATTGATACCTGGGCGGCTGTCCTGCGCCGCGTGCCCAATTCGCGCTTTATTTTCATCCGTCCTGAAGCGGGCGGGCCATCCTTTCTGGAAAACACGCGCGCAGCCTTCGCCGCGCGTGATGTGGACCCGGACCGGATCGAATTTGTCGGCGTTCGCGGCAAGCATTTGCCGCATTACAATAAGATGGATATCTCGCTTGATACGCTGCCGCATGTCGGCGGCACCACCACCTGCGAAAGCATCTGGATGGGCGTGCCTTGCGTTTCTCTGGTGGGGCCTGGCTTTGCGGAGAGGCTTTCCTATTCCAACCTATCCAATGCCGGCATTGGCGATATGGCGACCTTCAGCGTTGAAGCCTACATCGAAAAAGCCGCCGAATTGGCTGCCGATGCGCCGCGCCGGCGCGTGCTGCGCCATGGGCTGCGCGACATGATCCGCGCCATGCCGCTGGGCCAGCCCGCGCGCTTCGGCAAGGCGTTTTATGACAAGGCGGCCGAGGTCTGCGCCTTGTGATTTTCAACGCAACCGCCATCCCCGGAATCATCAGCATTGAAGCGAGCCCCGCGCGCGATGAACGCGGCGCTTTTCTGCGCAGCTGGTGCCGGGAAAGTTTTATTGCTGCCGGGATTGATTTCTCGCCAATCCAAGCCAGCCTTTCGGAAAATACGCTAAAGCACACCTTGCGCGGGATGCATTTTCAGATCGCCCCCGCCGAAGAACAGAAGCTGATCCGTTGTGTCCGAGGCGCGGTGTTTGATGTGCTGGTTGATTTGCGCGCCGATCAGCCAAGTTATTTGCGCCACATCGCCATTACGCTGGACACCCACACGAATAATGCCGTGTTTGTGCCGCGTGGGATTGCGCATGGGTTTCTCAGCCTGACGGATGATGCCGTGGTGGAATATCTGATTGATACGCCCTATGCGCCCGCATTGGCGCGCGGGGTGCGCTGGAATGATCCCGCTTTCGGTATCGCTTGGCCAGCCGAACCCAAGGTGATTTCTGCCCGCGATAATGCCTGGCCCTTGATCCATGCCTGAACGCGTTCTGGTTACGGGCGCCACGGGCTTCATCGGGCGGCATTTCCCGGCGCTGCTGCAAGCGCGCGGTTTTGAAACGCACATCACAGCGCGCGGCGACCTGCCCCAAGCTCCCGGCATCACCGCGCATGGCGTTGATCTGCTGCGGCAGGATGAAGCGCAGCGCCTGATCAAGGATGTGCGCCCCGACATCATCATCCACGCTGCCTGGTATGTCGCGCATGGGCGCTTCTGGACCGCGCCGGAAAATACCGATTGGCTGGAAGCTTCCACCGCGCTCGCGGCCTATGCGGCAGAAGCCGGTGCGCGGCGCTTCGTGGGCATTGGCACCTGCGCCGAATACGCAACCGAAGCGGGTGATGATGCCTTTCCCTGGCCCGAAACACGGCCCATTGCCCCCGCCACACCTTACGGCGAAGCCAAGGCAGCGCTGGCGCGGCGCCTCAGCGAAATGGCCGAAGCCCGCCCACGGTTTGGCGTTGCCTGGGCGCGGCTGTTTCATCTGTTCGGACCGGGCGAAAACCCCGCCCGGCTGGTGCCTTCCATCATGATCGCGCTGCGTGAAGGCCGCGAAGCGCAATGTGCTTCCGGCCGGCCGGTGCGGGATTTTATCAGCACAGAAAACGCCGCAGCCGCCATCACGGCGCTGGCCACCAGCGAAGTTACCGGGCCGGTGAATATCGCCTCAGGCGCGCCGATCAGCATTGCCGCCATGGCGCGGTTGATCGCGCATATTTCTGGCCGGCCTGATCTGCTGAAGCTGGGGGCGCTGCCTGATCGGCCAAATGAAGCGCCTTATATGGTGGCGCATACCGGCAGGCTCAGGCGCGACGTGGGCTTTACTGCGCCGGTGTCACTCGCCGCTGAACTACGCGCGCTTTAGTGGTCGCATTTTCCGAGCCGCCAAGTGAAGCCACTTGGTTTGAAAATGCTTCAAATGCGCCCTCAGATTCGTTGATGCAACGCGCAAACCAGCGTGAACAATTGCCGCGCCGTATCGAAATCAAGCGCAACACGCCCCGCAAGCCGCGCGCGCAGCAATTCAGCACCTTCATTATGCAGCCCGCGCCTGCCCATATCTATCGCCTGCACGCGGGACTCCGGCCCGCTTTCCGCGACCGCCTGTTCATGCGCTTCGACCACCATGTGGTAGTCCTTGATCAGGCGCCGAAAAGGGCCGAGCGCAAGCGCCAGCACATGCAGCGTTTCCCCCGCTTCGTTGCGGATATCAAACACCAGCCGGCCTTCACGCACGGCAAGCCCCAGCACATAGGGCCCGCGCGGCAGGCCTTCCGGGTCGAAGCGGTTATGATGCAGCAGATCCGTAATCGCCTGGCGCCGATCAGCCTCAGCATAGGCGGAAGGGGCCGGCGCTTCTTCGGGCAATTCAACGCGGATCAGGCGCTGTTCAGGCATCCGGCTTGCCACCCTGCAGCACCACGCCGCCTTCATCACCGGTCATGCCAAGGCGCATCATCCAGCCAAGCACCGCACCCTTGATGGGCCGCAACAGCAGGGTGCAGACAATGGCGAATAGCGGTAGCCAGATGACCATATGCAGCCAGATCGGCGGCATATAGGCCCTTTCGATCCATAGAACGCCCGGCACCAGCACATGCCCCGTGATCATGATCGTGAAATAGGGCGGCGCATCATCAGCCCGCAGCCGCCCCGTGGGCGCCCCACAGCTTTCGCAAGCCTCGGCCACGCGCAAATACCCCGCAAAAAGCCTCCCCTGCCCGCAAACTGGGCACAGCCCCTTCAGCCCCCTCAGCAGGCCATCCCGCGCACTTGGCGGCTGATAGGGCAAGGTGGGCGGCGTGCGATCCGGTTCCCAACGCATTATCTATCCAATCCTCGCCAGACAGCCCCGGCGTTGTGCGGTGCAGCGATAGGCCCGAAGCGCGGCCCGATCAAGCGCGGCTTGCGCCCCTGGCGCCCGCGGTTGCAGCATATCACCCATGAATGAACGCATCCTGCTGATCAACCCGAATTGCAGCATCAGCTGCACCCAGGGCATTGCCGCCGCCGTCGCCCCCTTTGCCGCCCCTGGCCTGCCGCGGATAGACGTAACCCGGCTGGAAGAAGGCCCGCCCGCCATCATCACCTGGCGGGATTGGTATGGCGTGGCCGAACCCCTTTGCCGCCGCATCGCCGCCGAACCCGCCGATGCCTACATTATCGGTTGCGTCTCCGACCCCGGGATCGAGGCCGTGCGCATGGTAACCGACAAGCCCGTTTTCGGCCCCTTGCGCTGTTCCATCGCCGCCGCGCTGAACCGTGCCGAGAATTTCGGCATGATCGCCTTCACCGACAAATCCAAGCCGCGCCAGCGCCGGGTGCTGCAAAGCATGGGGGTGGAGCAGCGCATGGTCGCTTCCATCGCGCTCAATCTGGATATGGAAGTGCTGACAGACCCGGTGGCGCCGCGCGCGCGCATCCAGGAGGTGGCGCGGGAATTGGTAGCACTGGGCGCGGAGGCCGTGATCCTGGGCTGTGCCGGCATGGCGCATCATCGTGCTGCGGCGGAAGATGCCTGCGGCGTGCCCGTGATTGAACCAAGCCAGGCAGCAGCGGCGCAGGCGATTCTGGCGGTGGTGGCGGCGCGCGGATAAGGGCTGCGGGCGGATCAGTCAGCGCATTCTGCCCACAACCACAACCCAGGGTTGTTTGTTTCAAAGAGAGTTATTCTTGGAGGAGGATTCTGCCCTAATCCTTGAAAAAAAAGCCGTTTTTTTTCGTTCACCATTAATTAAGATATTGCTTTTCGTGGCAAAAATTGCAATCACTTCGTCACGAGGGTGTCGGATTTCGGTCTGCCTTTTAGTCCTTTCGCAAAGCATTCTGTTTTTTATCCC
>JBIIGZ010000002.1:0-46787 GCA_044236185.1 Roseomonas sp.
GGTGAATGCGCTGCCCAGCCAGATTCGCTTTGTCATGGATGCCGGGCTGATGCGCCATGCGCGGATTTGGGTGCATCCCTTGGTGAATACGGCGTCCACCGGCCTGGCGCCCCAGGATTTGCTCGGGTTTTTGGCCGTGCTTGGGCATGAAACCCGGCTACTGGAACTGGATGGCGCCTGAACCGCGCCAAGGTGACTTGCTTCTGCGGCAATAGGGCGCATTTATGGGGCAACAAGACCAGGATTTGCCCCGATGGAAGTGATCTTCGACCCCTCTCGCCCGCCGCAGGGCGCCGCCGCTGGCGCCATCAAGGATGGTGACCAGACCACCTTCATGCAGGATGTGGTGCAGGCATCCAATGATGTGCCGGTGCTGGTGGATTTCTGGGCCACCTGGTGCGGGCCCTGCAAGCAACTGACGCCTGCGCTGGAAAAGGTGGTGAATGCGGCCGATGGCCGTGTGCGACTGGTGAAGATTGATATTGATAAAAATCGCGGCCTTGTGCAGCAGCTCGTGCAAATGGGCCTGCCGCTGCAATCCGTGCCGACGGTGGTGGCCTTTTGGAAGGGGCAGATCCTGGACCTGTTCCAGGGCGCGCTGCCGGAATCGGAAGTGAAGCGCTTCATTGAAGGATTGCTTAAGCAAGCTGGCGGGCAAATGCCGACGGCCGATCTGCTGGGCGAAGCAAAGGCCGCCTTGGAAGAAGGCGATGCCACCACGGCGCTGCAAATGTTCGGCGCTTTGGCGCAGCAGGAACCGGAAAATGCCGAAGCCATGGCGGGCGTTGCGCGCTGCCTGATGACGCTGGGTGAGGAAGAACAAGCGCTACAGGTGATTGAAAGCGTGCCGGAGAAGCTCCGCAACCATGCCGAGATTGCTTCCATCCGAAGCGCGCTGGAATTGGCGGCCGAAGGGCGCGAAGCGCGCGCCAAGCTGGCGGAGTTTGAAGCGCGCCTGGCGGCTGACCCCAATGACCACGCGGCGCGCATTGATCTGGCCGTTGCGCTGAACGCCATGGATGACCGCGCCGGCGCGGTTGATGCGCTGATCGAGGCGATCAAGCGTGACCGCGCCTGGAATGAGGAAGCCGCACGCAAGCAATTGCTCAAATTCTTCGAAGCCTGGGGCTTTGGTGATGCGGCGAGTGTCGCCGGGCGGCGCAAGCTTTCATCTGTGCTGTTCCGTTAAGGCTGGCGGCACCATCCATCATGCAAGCTTTTCATCCGCGCCTGGCGGATTTACCAACCGAAATCGCTGTCTTCCCCCTGACCGGGGCCTTACTGCTGCCGCGCGGGCGCCTGCCACTCAATATTTTTGAGCCGCGCTATCTGGCGATGACCATGGATGCTTTGGGTCAGGGGCGGCTTTTCGGCATGGTGCAGCCTGATGCGCGCGGCAAGGCAGCGCAGGGGCTTTACCGAATCGGCTGCCTTGGGCGCATTTCATCCTTCAGCGAAACCGATGATGGGCGACTGCTGATTACGCTGATCGGCGTGGCGCGGTTTCGTATTGTGGAGGAATTGCCGCTGGCTCCCGGCGGTTATCGCCGCGTGCGGGCTGACTATACGGATTTCGTGACCGATTTGCTGGAAGCCGAACCGCCACCCCTTGATCGCCCGGCATTGCTTGGCGCGCTCAAGCCCTATTTTCTGGCGCGGGGGATTGAGGCGAATTGGGATGCGGTTGAACAAACGCCCGATGCGCTGCTGGTAACCATGCTTGCCATGGTCTGCCCCTTTGATCCGCCGGAAAAACAGGCGCTGTTGGAAGCGGCCGAAGGGCCGGAACGGGCAGAAATGCTGGTTACGCTGCTGCGCATGGGGGCAGCGGCCAATATGCCAAACCCAGGCAGCCTGAGTTGAAGAAGGAAATCGCTCTATGACCGAATCACAACCCAAGGGCGGTGCTTTGGACCCGAAGCTTTTGGAAATCCTGGTCTGCCCGGTGACCAAAAAGCCGCTGCGCTATGACCGCGACAAGGGCGAATTGATCAGCGACGCTGCGGGTCTCGCCTTTCCCGTGCGTGATGGCATTCCGATCATGCTGCCGGATGAGGCGCGTAAACTGGACGCATGAGCGCGCCTTCTGAAATCCGCCTGCGCAAGGCGGAAAAAATCCTGGATATAGCCTTTGCGGATGGCGTGCGATTCGCGTTGCCCGCTGAATATCTGCGCGTGGAAAGCCCAAGCGCCGAAGTGCAGGGCCATGGGCCGGGGCAGAAGGTGATTGTGGCGGGGCGGCGCCATGTTGGGATCATGGGGCTGGAGCCTGTGGGCCATTATGCGCTCCGCATCAGCTTCGATGATTTGCATGATACGGGGATCTTTACCTGGGAGTATCTCCGCCGCCTGGGTGAGGAACAGGAAAGCCGCTGGGCGGAATATCTGGCGGCGCTGGCCGCGCGGGGCCTCAGTCGCGAACCAAAGCGGTAATTCAGCCGTCTTGCCGCACCCAAGCCTGCAAGCGGGGCCGGATGCGGAGAAAGCCGCGATAGGCGCGTTCCAAGAGCCACAACATCGGCGGCCATTTCGCCATATGGCCAAGCGGGCGGAGCGCCGGAATAGCGCGCCACATGGCGGCGAAGGCCGCTGCACCATGCAATAAAGGTCCCTCAGCTTCACGGGCATGAAAGCGCGCCAGCAATAGCGCGGGATCAATCGGGCAAGCCGCGCCCTCAGCCCCGATATCAATAAAGTCAATCGCGCCCCGCCGATCCAGCCGGCGCATCAGCGCGATTTCGCGCAGACAAAGCGGGCAGGCGCCATCGAACCAAACGGTCAGCTGAGCTTCGGTCATATACAGCAGGTAAGGCGCCCGGCCGGTGCGGCAAGGCCACTGGGGTTTTCTACAGCAGCGCGCCGATAATCCGCCCGCCCGTCAGCGGGCGCGGTGCGCCGGTGGTGCCGGGGAAACTCAGCGGCAGGCCGCGCGCGACTCGGGCCGCTAGAACACCGAAAGCCTGGGCTTCCAGCGCATCGCCATCCCAACCCGCGACCTCCACCGGGCGCACCGGTTCTTCGAGCGCGCCTCCAAGTGCCTTCATCAGCGCAGGATTACGCCGCCCACCACCAGCCACCAGCCATTGCAGCGGCGGTTCCGGAAAATGCCGCGCGGCTGCAGCCACGCATACTGCGCAGAAAGCCACCAAGGTGGCCGCGCCATCGGCGGCGGAAAGGCTGCCCGCCCCGGCTTCCCTGAGCGCGCGATCAAAATCCAGCCGATCGAGCGATTTCGGTGGCGGCGCGGCCAAATAAGGATGCGCCATCAACCGCCCCAGCACCGCGCCATCCGCTTGCCCCGCCAGTGCCAGTTTGCCCGCGGCATCATAATCCTTGCCGGTATGCTGCCGCGCCCAATCATCCAAAGGCCCATTGGCCGGGCCGGTATCAAAGGCCAGCATCTCCCCATCCGGGCCAAGCCAAGTGACATTGCCGACGCCTCCGAGGTTCAGGATGGCCAACGGCTTCGGCAAGGGCGCGGCCAGCGCGCGATGAAACACCGGCACCAGGGGCGCGCCCTGGCCACCGGCGGCGACATCGGCGCTGCGGAAATCATAAGCGACACTCACGCCCGTGCGGCGCGCGAGCATGGCGGCATCGCCGATCTGCCAGGTGAAGGGGGTGCCTGTGCGCCCCGGCGCGGCGGGGCGATGCAGGATGGTCTGGCCGTGAAAGCCGATAAGGTCTGCCGGCAGGCCGATGGCTTCCACGGCTTCGGCGTGGCGTTCGGTCAGGCGGCGTGTCGCGTCCAGCAAGGCGGGGTCATCGGGGGTCAGGCTTTCGGCGCGGTCCAGCAGCGACCGCAGCGCGCGGCGCAAGGCGGGGTCATAGGGCAGGGTCTGGCGTGGGCCGAAGCGCGCAATCGCCTCTCCATCCGTTTCCAGATAGGCAGCATCCACGCCATCCAATGACGTGCCGCTCATGAGGCCGATGGTTCTCAGCATGATGGGGACGTGCTACCCCCGCCCGCCTGTCGGTGGAAGCCCCCGGCGGGGAACGAGTTTCGACAAACCGGATAGCATCATGAACAGCGCGCGAAGCGATTTCCTGCATGTGGCGCGGGAACGCGGCTATATTCACCAAACCACCGAAGAAGGCGCCTTTCTGGCGCGGCTGCAGGCCGGCCCGCTGGCGGGCTATATCGGCTTTGATGCGACCGCCGATAGCCTGCATGTCGGGTCCTTGGTGCAGATCATGCTGCTGCGCCTGATGCAGCGCACCGGGAATCGCCCCGTGGTGCTGATGGGCGGTGGCACGACAAAGGTGGGCGATCCTTCCTTCCGGGATGAGGCGCGGCCCTTGCTTTCGGATGCGCAGATCGAAACCAACAAGGCCGGTATTCGGAAGGTCTTCGATGCCTTTCTGACCTTCGGTGATGGCGCGACTGATGCCATCATGCTCGATAACGCGGAATGGCTGGACAGGCTGCTGTACATTCCCTTTTTGCGCGATGTGGGTAAGCATTTCAGCGTCAATCGCATGCTGACGATGGAAAGCGTGAAGCAAAGGCTGGAACGCGATCAGCCGCTGACCTTCCTGGAATTCAACTACATGCTGCTCCAGGCCTATGACTTTTTGGAATTGCGTCGCCGCCATGGCGTGGTGCTGCAAATGGGCGGGTCCGATCAATGGGGCAATATTGTCATGGGCACAGATCTGATCCGGCGCATGGATCAGGCGGAAGCCTTCGGCCTGACAACGCCACTGATCACTACCGCATCCGGGGCGAAGATGGGCAAGACGGCGAAGGGTGCCGTGTGGCTCAATGCCGATCGCGTTTCGCCTTATGATTACTGGCAATTCTGGCGCAATACGGAAGATGCCGATGTGGCGCGCTTCATGGGGCTATTCACTGAAATGCCCATGGCCGAGATCGCCCGCTACGCCGCGCTGCAAGGTGCTGAGGTGAATGAGGCGAAGAAAGCCCTTGCCACCGAAGCCTGTGCGCTGCTGCATGGCCGCCATGCTGCGGAAGCGGCAGCCGAGACAGCGCGCAAGGCGTTTGAGGAAGGGCTGAATGCGGCAAGCCTGCCCACAGTGGTCTCCGTCCTGCCCTCACCGATTATTGACGTGCTGGTGGAACACAAGCTGGTGCCAAGCAAGGGTGAGGCGCGGCGCTTGATTGCCAATGGTGGGATTTATGCGAACAACCAACCCGTTACTGCGGTTGATATCGTGCTAAAGAATGACGATCTCCAGGATGGCGTGATCAAGCTTTCCATCGGAAAGAAGCGCCACGTCTTGCTGAAGCCAGCGTAATCAAACCGGACCGATCTCAGCGCCTGTGACCACCACTCCTGGACCCGCCGCGGCGTTCTTCCCAAGACCCCCAATGCCTTCCATCGGTTGGCAACCCACGGCCGTCGCAGGGCACCACATTGATGGCCGGGAAATCGCTCACCATGCCCATAGCGACACCGCGTGGCCGTGAAAATCCGGCAAGCTGGATATCGAGGGTATTCCGGGACGAAATCCGAAGGATGCGACCCCATTCCCCGGCATGGGCGGTCACGATAGGGCCGACCTCATCACGGGTAAGGCGCACCAGATCACCCACCTCGGGGATTATGATCTGCGAGCCATCCGGTCTCGTATCTATCCGCATGAGGGACTCCCTGCCTGTCGTTGCGGGAAAGGGTGATTTGACCCCGTATTAGAGCCAACAAACGTGGAAAATCATATAATGGTGACGACCCATGGCGCAACCTTCTGGCGCCGAATCGGGGGATGGGCTATCAAGGTCTCCCATGACCCGGTTCGTATTCATCACCGGCGGCGTGGTCTCCTCACTTGGTAAGGGTATCGCTTCCGCTTCGCTCGGCGCGCTGTTGCAGGCGCGCGGTTACAAGGTTCGGCTGCGCAAGCTTGACCCCTACCTTAACGTCGATCCGGGGACCATGAGCCCCTATCAGCATGGGGAGGTCTTCGTCACCGATGATGGTGCGGAAACCGATCTTGATCTTGGCCATTATGAACGCTTCACCGGCGTGCATGCGCGCAAGGCCGATAACTGGACCACGGGGCGCATTTATTCGGATGTGATCGCGGCTGAGCGGCGCGGCGATTACCTGGGTGGCACGGTGCAGGTGATCCCCCACATTACCGACAAGATCAAGGAAGTGGTCCAGACCGAAACCGATGGCTATGATTTCGTGCTGGTCGAAGTAGGCGGTACGGTTGGCGATATTGAAAGCCTGCCCTTCCTGGAAGCCATTCGGCAAATGGGCAATGAATTGGGCCCGCAGCGCAGCATTTTCATGCATCTGACGCTGGTGCCCTATATCCCCTCAGCCGGCGAATTGAAGACCAAGCCAACGCAGCATAGCGTGAAGGAATTGCTGGGCCTTGGTATTCAACCGCAGATTTTGCTCTGCCGTTGTGATCGGCCGATCCCGGAAAATGAACGGCGGAAGATTGCGCTATTCTGTAACGTGCGCCCGGAAAGTGTGATCCCCGCCCTGGATGCCAGTACGATTTACGAAGTGCCCTTGGCCTATCACGCTGAGGGGCTGGATGTGGAAGTGCTGCGCCATTTCGGCCTTTCCGCCTTTGGTGAGCCCGATATGTCGCGCTGGGAAAGGATTGTGAACGCGATCAAGGCCCCGGAAGGAGAGGTGAATATCGCGATCGTCGGCAAATACACCAATCTGCTGGATGCCTATAAGTCGCTTTCTGAAGCCTTGGTTCATGGTGGCATTGCGCATCATGTGCGCGTCAAGCTCGATTGGGTGGATAGCCAAATCTTTGAGAATGACGCGGAAGCACTCGCCCGGCTTGAACATGTGCATGGCATTCTGGTGCCGGGTGGCTTCGGGGAACGTGGCACGGAGGGCAAGATTGAAGCGGTGCGCTTTGCGCGCGAACGCAAGCTGCCCTTCTTTGGCATTTGCTTTGGCATGCAGATGGCAGTGATTGAAGCGGCGCGGAATCTTGTTGGGTTGAAGGGTGCGTCTTCCACTGAATTCGGCCCATGCGCGGAACCGGTGGTTGGCCTGCTGACGGAATGGCAGCGCGGCAATCAGGTGGAACGCCGCGATTCGAGTACCGATCTGGGCGGCACCATGCGGCTTGGCGTTTATCAGGCGCATCTCGCGGAAGGTTCGCTGGTGCGTTGTGTTTATGGTGATCAGCCGGAGATCCAGGAACGCCATCGCCATCGCTATGAGGTGAATATCGCCTATCGGGATCGGCTTGAAACTGCGGGGCTGCGTTTTTCCGGATTGTCGCCCGATGGCGTGCTGCCAGAGATTGTCGAATACCCGGACCATCCCTGGTTTATCGGTGTGCAATATCATCCCGAATTGAAATCCAAGCCTTTTGAACCGCATCCGCTTTTTGCTGGCTTTATTGGCGCGGCAGTGCGTCAGGCACGCTTGGTATGATGCGCCATGTGAAGGCGGGCAATGTGACCTTCGGCAATGATTTGCCGTTGGTCTTCATTTCTGGCCCCTGCCAGATTGAAAGCCGCGCCCATGCGCTGGAAACGGCTGCCGCGCTCAAGGAAATCGCCGCCTCCACCGGTGTGCCGCTGATCTATAAATCATCTTTCGACAAGGCCAATCGCACCAGCGTTTCCGCCGCGCGCGGCATTGGCATGAAGGAAGGCTTGGCCATTCTGGCCGAGGTGCGGGAAGTGACGGGGCTGCCGGTGCTGACCGATGTGCATGCGCCGGAACAATGCGCGCCCACCGCCGAGGCTGTGGATGTACTGCAAATTCCAGCCTTTCTGTGCCGGCAGACAGATTTGCTGCTGGCCGCGGGTGCCACCGGACGCGTGATCAATGTGAAAAAGGGGCAGTTCCTTGCACCTTGGGATATGAAGAATGTCGCGGCGAAAATCGCGAGCACGGGCAATCACAACGTCCTGCTCTGCGAACGCGGCGCTTCCTTCGGCTACAACACGCTGGTGTCCGACATGCGGGCTTTGCCGATCATGGCGGAGACTGGCTATCCGGTGGTGTTTGACGCGACGCATTCCGTGCAGCAGCCGGGCGGGCAGGGGACTTCAAGCGGCGGGCAGCGCGAATTTGCGCCCGTGCTGGCGCGCGCTGCCGTGGCTGTCGGGGTTGCGGCGGTCTTCATCGAAACCCATGCGGACCCGGATCATGCGCCTTCTGATGGGCCGAATATGATTCCGCTGCGCGAGATGCCGGCGCTGATCGCGCGGCTCAAGGCGTTTGATCGGCTGGCGAAGGGCGGTTGATCAGGCGCTGCCCCGTAAGCTCATCCGCCCTATCAGCCCATCGCGCTTGATGAATTGATGCCACAGCGCGGCGGCGATGTGAAAGGCAACCAGCCCGAGTAAGGCATAGGCCGCCAATTCATGCACTTCCTTGATGCTGCGCGACAAGGCGCGATTGGCCGCGAGTGGTGAGGCGATGCTGAAGAAGCCGAATTCCAGCCCCCGTCCGCGCAGAAAATGCGCCGCCATGCCAAGCAGCGGCACGGCTGCCATCAATGCGTAAAGTCCAAGATGCGCAAGTTTTGCCAGGCGCTGCTGCTGCGCTGTCATGGCAGAAGGCAGCGCTGGAGTGGTGCTGACCAGGCGCCAGAGAATACGTAATGCCAGCAGGGCCACCACCACTGCGCCGACGCTATTGTGCGAGGTTTTGATCAAGTCCCGGAAGGCACCGCGCGGCAGGTCATCAGCAATCAGGATGGCAGCGGCAGCGTAGAAAATCAGGGCCGCCATCACCCAATGGAAAAGGATGGCGAGGCGGTTATAGCGGGCGCGGTCCATGGCGCATTCCTTCACGAAAGCCCCAAAAGGTTAGAGCGTTTTCGTGGTTCCCGCCATGATCAGGATCAAAGGTCGCGTAAACGCCCTGGAACGGTTTTCGTTCACAGGCGTTCACGGAAACCATTCTGAACATTTGTTTGGCCGCGTTTTCCGAGCCGCAAGTGATTTCACTTGGCTTGAAAACGCTCTAGCTTTGCACCTTAATCCCCGAATCCCTGATCACCTTCGCCCATCTTTCGATATTGCTCGCGATGGTGGCGCGCATCTGCGCACCATTGCCGGCGATGATATCAAGCCCAAGACCGTTGAAGCGCTGGCGCATCGCAGGATCGGCCAGAATGGCCTGGGATGTGGCATGCACCTTGTCCAGGATCGGTTGCGGTGTGCCGGCCGGCGCCATGGTGCCGAACCAGGAACTTGCCTCAAAATCCGGGAAGCCTTGCTCAACCATCGTTGGCATGTCCGGGGCATTGGAAGAACGTAGCAGGGTAGTGATGCTGAGGCCGCGCAACTGCCCATCGCGCACCATCGGCAGCACGGCACCGATATTCTGAATGCCGATCTGTACGCTGCCATTCAGCACATCCGCCATATTCGCCCCGCGATAGGGGATATGTTCCATCTTGATGCCGGCCTGATGGCAGAACAACTCACCCGCAATATGCTGCGGGGTGCCCACACCAGGCGTGCCATAGGATACCTTGCCCGGATTGGCGCGCGCATAGGCGACAAGTTCCTGGATATTGCGCGGCGGGAAATCGCGGTTTGAAACGAATAGCGATGGCATGGCAAAGGCAATGCCGATCGGTGCCAGATCCTTCATGGGATCAAAGGGCAGGCGCTGCAGGCTGGGCAGGATGGTCAGGGCGGCACTGGCCGCCCACATCAGTGTATAGCCATCGGGCGCCGATTTCGCGACACGATCAACGCCAATCGCGCCCGAATTGCCGGCGACGTTTTCCACCACGACTGGCTGGCCCCAGGCTTCGGAAAATCTCTGCGCGAAAATACGCCCGGTCACATCGGTGGCACTGCCAGCAGTGAAGCCAACAACCAGCCGCACCGGGCGGTCCGGCCAATTGCCTTGTGCGAAGGCGCCGCTTGAGGCGCTGACACCGATGAGTCCGGCACCACCCAGCAATACACGGCGCCGCGAAAGCGATGTATTCATGGCAAATTCTCCCTGATGTTTTTGGTTGCACCAAGGGTGATCCCTAGCGCTTCAGGGAAAGCCTAACCTTGGACAAGCTGCGCCGTCCATCAGCTGGCAGCGGCTGACTTCAGACGGAAACCTGCCGCGCCAGATCCCGCGTGGCGAGCGCCGCATCTGCTGCCCAGGCCGGTACAAGCGGACGGGGCTTTTCAAACCAGAGGCAGGTTTCCTCGATCCCGCGCGCCGGGCACCAGATGCGCCCTTCCCCGAGCGGGCCAAAGCCCAGCAGGCGGATCACGGCCAGTGAGGCCGCGTTGTCTGGCTGCACTGCCGCACGCAGGTAATCAATTTCCATGTGCCTGAAGGCCAATTCCACCGCGACCGGCCCCGCTTCGCGCATCAGCCCCTGACCCTGATACTGTTCCCCGAGCCAATAGGTGGTGAGCGCCACCCTATCATCGCCCGGCGGGCAGACCAGGCTGACCCAGCCGCAAATTGCGCCATCGGATTTCCGTTCCAGCACCAGGGGCAGGGACCGTCTTTCCGCCGCCGCGCCGCGGGCCGTACTGATCTTCTCCTCCGCCATCGGGGGCGAGAACGGCACCGGCCAGGAGGCGAGGCGCTTGCTGATCGCTTCGGTCATCATCTCCGCAATGGCAGGGGCATCGCGGCCTTCGACGCAGCGCATCCGAAGGCGAGGTGTTTCTGCTACGGGAGCAGTTGGGAGAAAAACAACCATAGGATGTATATAGATCGGAAAAATCTATTTGGCTAGAAAATTCTTTAACCTTTCCACAGCTTTTCCGCGAGGTTGATCAAAGAGTCGAGAAAGGGAAAATTTCCTATGATGCACACGGGCGCGGCGATGGGAGAATTCCAAAAAACCGGCGAGCCCATTGCGTCGCCCGAAGCCTGAATCGCCTGATCCACCGAAGCCTAAAGCCTGAAAGCCCGCGAATTCCACGGTGCGCCCTGCTATGATGGCGCTGCCCCCTGACATAGCGGCAATCTGCTTTTCTTCCTCGGGTGTCGCGCCAAACAGATAAATGGCAAGCGGCGCGGGGCGTTCTGCAATCCAGGTGAGTGCTGCTTCAAGTGAGGAGTCTTCGCGCATAAGTAGTACAGGACCGAAGATTTCCTCATGGCAGATCGGCGCTTCGGGCCCGGCCTCTGCCAGGCTCAGCGCCATGTGTCGGCCTGGGCCGTCCTCAGCCAGCCTGGTCAGGCTGGCCCCCGCCACCAATCTCTGCAGCCGCGCAATCTGGGCGGCATTGATAACACCGGTTTCCGGCAGGCCAATGCCGGTAGCCTTGCAGGCCTCAATGAAGGCTTCCTTTTTATGGCCAATCAGCAGCACCGTATCGGGGGCAACACAGGTCTGCCCTGCATTGAATGCCTTGCCCGCCAGTATATCGCGTGCCGCGCGTTTGAGGTTCGCGCCCGGCAACACCAGCACCGGGCATTTGCCGCCGAGTTCCAGTGTAAGTGGCGTGAGGTTGGGCGCAGCAGCAGCCATGATCTTCCGCCCTGTCGCGGTGCTGCCGGTGAAGACCAGATGATCCCAGGGCTGAGACGCGAAATCTGCCCCCACCTCCGCGCCGCCTTGCACGCAAAGCGCGATGTCATCACCCCAGGCTTCGCGGAGGATATCGGCGATCAGCGCCGCCGTGCGCGGCAGCGCTTCCGAAGGTTTCACACACACGCGATTGCCGGCAGCAATGGCATCAATCGCGGGCAGCAGTGCCAATTGCACCGGGTAATTCCACGGCGCCATGATGCCGACCACGCCCTTTGGGACGAATTCTTCCCGCGCGCGGGCGGGCCAGAAGGGATAGGGTACGCTCACCCGCCGCGGGCGCATCCAATGCCACAAATTGCGCCGCACATAGCGTGCCATATCCGCAACCAGCAGCACATCTGCAAGCAGGGTTTCAATTGGCGCGCGGCCTTCATATTCGGCATCAAGCACCGCCATGATCTCATGCGAGCGCGCCATCACGGCGCGTGCGAGGCCCGCCAGCAGCGCGCGGCGTTGCTTGAGATTGGGCGCGCCATCGCGGGCTTCAGCAGCGCGCAAGGCCGCAAGGGCTTCAGCCGGCATCATGTGGGCACAGCTTTCGCGGCGGCTTCGCCAGATAGCACCGCAGATTCAATGGTGGCAGGTAGGCGCGGCCAGGTCCAATCCCCAGCAAGCACGAGATTGCGATAAATCTGGCGCGGTGGTTGCGGCGGCATGCCAACCACATGCCGCGGCGTGGCACGGCGTTCCTTCACTGCGCGCATCGCGGGCGGCGCTTCCGGCCATTCTCCTGGCAAACCAAACGCCTTGGCCGCAGCGAGGATTTCCGCCCAGGCGCGCGGCGCCAAATCCGGCGCCTGTTCTTCAACTTCAGCATCGGCCGCGCTGACGGTGACGCTGACCCCGCTCGGGCGCACCAGCACCCATTGCGTCAGCCCTCCCAGCACACCGATGAAGCGTACCGGCCCCTTTACGCCATGGGCAAAATGGAGGTTTAGAATGGGCGCATGGCGTTCCGGCACGCGCAGTTTCGGGATCAGCCGCGCAACTTCCCAAGGCGGCAGCGCCAGCACAATCTGATCGCGCGGATCGAGTGATATGCTGTCCTCACCGAAATGCAGCGCAATGATGCGCCCTTCCGCTTCCGTCATGGCGCGCAGCCTGGCGCCGAAACGCGTGCTGACCCCCGCTTGCGCCAGCTTCTGCAAGGCCGGCGCGATCAAATCCGGCCCGAGCCCTTCGCGCGCCACCAGCACCGCGCCCGCTCCAGGCCGCCCAAGCCGACGCAGCACCACGCCAAGCCGTGCGGAAGATGCCTCATGCCCTGGCGTATTCAGCGCTGCCACCGTGAGGGGTTCAATCAGCGCGCGATACAGCGCGGGATGCGCCGCCATCACTTCCGCGACGGGGCGATCACCAATTGGCAAGGCCAGGCGCAGGAGCGTGGCAATGGCAGAAGCACTCAAGCCTGGCGGGCGTTTGGCCGGGTCGCGCCAATCAAGCGGACTTGCGGCAATGCGCCGCCCGCTGCCATCAGCCATATCGAAAACCGGCAGGCCTTCCGGTTCAGCCTCCACCCAGCCCTCGCGCGCGCCGATATCAGCCAGGAAGCGGAGCGCGGCGCGATTGGCGCCCATCAGCGCATGGGTGCCGTTATCTGTGCCATCTGGTAGTGCGCGGCAGCGCCCGCCGGCCACAGGGGTTGCTTCATGCAGCATGACGGCGCGGCCTTGGTCAGCAAGGCGCAGCGCCGCCGCCAAGCCCGCAACACCGGCGCCAATGACATGGCTTGTGCTTTTACTGTTCACGCGCGGCCTTGGCTTGCTTGCGGTACAGGCGCAATACCCAGGGCGAAAGCCGCCATTTGCAGTTTCTCGCCGCGTGTGAGGCGCGGGCGTGGCCGAGGCAAGCCAAAGCCGCGCGCCATCAGGCGTTCAAAAAGCCGCTGATAGCCCCACATCATGATGCGCGCCGGCAAAAGCGCGCGCTGATCCAAATGGCGCAACTCCGCCGCTGCTTGAGCGAAGCCGGCTTCAGCTTGCTGTGCCAAATGGGCTGCGGCGCGCGCGAAGCCAGGGCTTGCAATCAGCATGGCAGCCGGCGCATCGGCCACACCTTCAGCCGCCAACAAATCAAGCGGCAGATAGACGCGATCACGCGTTGCATCCTCATCCAGATCACGCAGGATATTCACCAATTGCAGCGTGCGCCCAAGGCCAAGGCCGAAATCAGCCGCGTCAGGCGCGCCGAAAATACGCACCGCCATGGCGCCGACACTGCCGGCCACGCGGCGGCAGTAAAGATTAAGCGCTTCGGTATCGGCGATGCGTAGGCTGGGTGTGGAATCGGTTTCCATGCCCGCGATCATCGCTTCACATTCTTCAATCGGCAGCGCGAAGGCGCTACGTGCCTGCGCCAATTCGCGCGATAGGGCACAATCCGGCGCGCGGAGCTTGCCGCACCAATCCGCCAGAAAGCGGCGCTTTTCTGCTTCTGGCATGGCGCCATCGGCAATGTCATCCACCGCGCGGCAAAAGGCATAAACCGCCCAAAGTGCGCGCCGCCTTTCACCCTTCAGCGCTGACATGCCGCGCGCAAAGGAAGATCCTGCGCGCCCAACCCGCGCGCTGACCAAAGCCGCATCGCTTGGCCCTGTACCGAGAGCCGCGCGAAAGCCCTGCAAAAAATCAAGGCGCGAGAGCGCAACCCGCCCCAGCACCGGGTCCGCTGCGCGCAGCCGCGCCAATAGCCGCCGTGCCAGAGCAATGGTCACGTTGCTTTCGCGCGCAAGGCGCTTGGCCGAGAGCAACCGCGGCAGCGCGGCGGCGGCATCCAGCCTTTCCTCAATTTGATCGAGTGCGGCATCCAGTACCGCGCGCCGCGCTTCAGTATTGGCAGGGTCGAAGATGCGCGCCTCGCCGCCGGCCAAATCCATCCAGGGTTCGGGTAGATACACGCGCCCGATATCGCGCCGATCCGGCACCAGGTCCTGCAGGTGATTGAGGATTTGCAAAGCGGTGCAGAGCGCATCGGCAGCCGCAATCGCCTCGGGCCTTATTTCGTTATGCAAGCGCAGCAACATTCGCCCGACGGGATTGGCTGACCGTGCGCAGTAATCTTCCAACCCCGCCCAATCCGCGTAACGAGCTTGCGTTGCATCCTGCCGAAAGGCTGAGAGCATCAGCCGCGCTTCATCCGTGCCACTGCCCGCACGATGCAGCTCAATGGCAGCGGGTTCCGCTGTTGCAGGATCATCAAGGGCGGCTTCAAGCGCGGCCAGGCCGCACAGTTTTTCCTGCGGGTCTAGCGCCGGATCATCGGCAATATCATCAGCCGCGCGCACAAAGCGATAAAAGCCGAGTACCTTCGGGCGCATCTCCGGCGCCAGCAGCCGGGATGCAACCGGGAAATTCTCAGACCCCGCGTCACGTGTTGGCGCGCGGGAAGCGGCGCTTTGCGTTGGCGCGCGCGAAGCGGCGTTTTCAGCAATCATGCCGCGCCGCTGGCGGAATAGGCGCGACCCTTCCAGCCGGCAGGGCGCCCGATCAGCATTCGCACCAGCGCCGTCCATTGAATGGCAAGCCCGACCAGTACTGCGAAGGGATGCAGCGGCACGGTCCACCAGACTTCGCGGGTTTTGAAGGTGATGGCCGCGCGCAAGGCAAAGACCAGCAGAATGGCCAGCGCTGCCTGCCATTCCGGTAGCAGAAAGAAGGGCCAGATATGCGCGCCGGCCAACAGTGTGGTCCAGATCGGCAGGCCAACGGGCGTTGCCATGCCTTCATGCGCATTCTTGATGAAGCCATTCCAGCTTGCGCGCAGCCCATCATACATGCGGCATTCGGCAAGCTGCACGCCTTCCACCATCTCCGTCCGGAAACCAGCACCGCGTAGCTTGCGCGCAAGCTGCAATCCATCATGAAGTGACCCACGGATCGCCCCGTGCCCACCAAGGGTTTCGTAAGCGCTGCGCTCAAATAGAATCAATTGCCCGCAAGCGGCGCCGAGCTCCGCACGTTCGGTCTCAGCCCGTCCACCGCCGGGCAGATAGCCGATCAGCAGCAGATTGATCATGGGCACGGTCAGCGCTTCACCCAAACTGCCGATGATCTGCCGCGGCACGCCAGTCACCATCGCAAGCCTCTGCCGTGCGGCATGGCCAGCCATGCGCGCCGCGGCATCACGCGCAAGTCGCACATCGGCATCAATGAACAGGAAATGCGTCCCCCGCGCCGCCTCTGCCAGCCGTGCGCAGGCATGCACCTTGCCGGTCCAACCCTTGGGTAGCGGCGGGCACGCCAGCAGCCGCACCCGTGCATCACGCGCGGCATAGGCGCTGACAATGGTTGCCGTGCGATCGCTCGACCCATCATCCATCACGAGCACTTCAATCGCGACACCCTGCTGCGCAATTGCGGCATCAAGGCAGGCGCTGATATGCGCTTCCTCATTACGCGCCGGGATCAGGATGGACACCAGCGCATTCGGCGGCGCCGGCCCGCGCGCCTTTGCCATGCGGCGGAGGTTATCCAACGCGAAGCCAATCGGAAACAGCGCCAAGGCAAGCGCAATCCAGGGCAGGAAATCTGTCATGGCGCTGTCTCCGCGCGTTGTTCATGTCGGGGGTCAAAGCGTTCACCGCGCAGCAGCGCCTTGGCGCGGCGCCAGGCTTGATAAATGCCGCCCATGCCTTCGCGCCCCTGCACCAGCGTTTGAAAGGCGGCAGGATCGCGTGCAATGGCATCAGCGCTGAGCTTTTCCATCACGCCTGCCAAGGCATCGGAAAGCATAGCGCTGCGTGCCTCTCGCGGCGCTTCCAGCAGCGTCGCAGCCGGGATGGGCGCGCCGAAAGCGGCGAGCATTTCGGCCTTGCGCTCACTCCAGAACGGGTAATCCAAGGCAAGCGGCACAAACACCGCATCGGGCGCAATCTCCGGCAGGCGGATCATGCCCGGTGCAATCGGCACGGGTCTTTCGCGCGGGTCACTGAAGCGCCCCGGCGCATTGATCCAAAGAATATGCGCGGGATTGGCCAGCACCTTTTCTACCACACGCAAAAAGGCAACCGAACCGCGCGCCGAGCCGGACTCGATCCCGAAAACGCCAAGCCGAGTCATGAAGCGATATTTCTCAATCGCCTTTGCATCCATCGGTGTAAAAAGCGGCCGGTGCGGCAAAAGCCTGCGATAGAGCAGCATGAAGGCAACACCATCCCACCAGGAGGGGTGATTGGCGAAAATCACCACGGGCTTGCCTTCTGGCAAATCAGGCAGGCCCCAAAGCGCGACGCGTAGCGCGCGCATGTGATTCCTGAAAAACCGCGTGAACATGAAATCAAAAAAATCCAGATGGCGCGCCGAACGCAGCGCCACCGGATCAGGCATTTCTTGTCCCGGCGTCTTCGTCATTCCGCCGCGGCTGGCAAATCGGCCTCTCGCCGGCCGGCCAATTCCGCTTCAGGCGACATGCCGCGCCCGCCATGGTCCCGGTCCAACGCATCGGCGGCGATCCAGCCGGACATCATCACCATCGGCATGCCCGGGCCAGGATGCGCCGCGCCACCAGCGAGATAGAGCCCCTTGATCGCCTTGCTGCGATTGCTTGGCTTGAAGGCGCCGGTGAAGGAACCATGCGATGCCACGCCATAAATCGCGCCATTCAGCACCTTATAGCGGTTATGGATATCCACCGGCGTCAATTGGCTTTCGCAGACAATCCGGCTTTCGATGTCTTCCAGCCCCGCCGTGCGCTTCAGCTTATCCAGGATCTTCTGGCGATAGGCCGGGAACATTTTCGACCAATCATGATGCGGGCGCAGATAAGGAGTGTGCACCAGCACATAAAGCGCTTCGCCACCTTCCGGTGCGACGGAAGGATCCGTGCCCGATGGCGCGGCGAGATAGGCGGTGGGATCGGGCGCTGGTTCACCCTTGCGGTAAATGGCATCGAATTCTTCTTCCGCATCGCGGGAGAAGACGAAATCATGATGCGCCAAATGTTCATAGCGGCGATTGAGCCCGAGATAGAGCACCACCCCAGAACAGGCGGGCTCATATTTCTTGGCGTAGCGCTGCGATGCATTGCCCTTCACCAATTCCGTATAGGTGCGGATTGCATCCATGTTCGAAATCAGCGCATCACAGGCAATGCGTTCGCCATTGGCGGTGACGCTGCGTACCGCGCCGCCAACAATCTCAATATCCGTCACTTCGGCATTGGTACGCAGATCAGCACCGAGTGAGGCCGCGAGATTGGCGAGCCCTTCAGCCGTCGCGCGCGTGCCGCCCACCGGATACCAGACACCTTCGGATGCCTGCATATCACCAATGCTGCAAAGCACGGCGGGCGCTAGGTAAGGGCTTGATCCGACATATTGCGTGAAGTGATCAAGCATCTGCGCCAATTGTTCATTCGGCACATGGCCGCGAATCACTTTTGCCACCGTCTGGCCCATACGCAAGGCCATGACATCGCGCAGCACATCAGGCTTGAAGTTATCACTAAAGTTTAGCGTATCGCCAATGCCTTCCACTGCCTTCCAGAAGAAGAATTTTTCGGAAACCTTGTGCAAATGGCGGGCAACGCGCTGGAAGCGTTCATAGCCGGCGCCATTCGGCCCGCCAGGTGCGAAGGCATCCATGGAACGCGCCATGTCCTGCACGTTTTCGATCAGATCAATCTGCTTGCTGCCATCAAAAAAGCAGCGCCACTGCGGATCAAGCCGGATCAGTGGCATTTCCTGCTGCTGATTGCGCCCCGCTTCAGCAAAAATGCGACGCAGCACGCGCGGCACGGTCAGGATGGTGGGGCCCATGTCAAAGCGGAAATTCCCGCGCCCATCGGGCGATGGCAGATTGAGCACGGCCGCCTTGCCACCCAGCCAGGAATTACGCTCAAGGACCGTGACCTGATGCCCACGCGCCTGCGCAGTAGCGGCCGCCGCAAGCCCACCCAAACCGCTGCCGATGACAACTACCTTGGCACCCATCGCGCCCTCTCCTTCTCAGTCGCCAGCAGAATGTTTGGTCGCATTTTCCGAGCCGCCAAGTGAGTCCACTTGGCTTGAAAATGCTCCCGCATTGGCCCGCATATGGCGCGGGCCGCGCTCACTCCGCGCCAGGCCCAGATCCTGTAACAACAAATCGGTGCTGATGCGCGCACCTTCATAAATCACCGGCAAGCCACTGCCGGGATGCGTGCCGCCGCCTACCAGATACACACCCTTCGCACGACCGAAGCGATTGCGCGGGCGGAAATGCATCATCTGGCGCACATTATGCGCAAGATTGAAGGTGGCCCCATAGCCCACCGCATAATCATCCTGCCAACCTTGGGGCGAGAGGATCTTCTCATACCGGATGCGGCTTTCGATATCCGTCAGGCCAAGCGCCTTCAGCCGATCCAGCGCCAGCCGCCGATAACGTGGTGCCTCCACTGCCCAATCGGCACCACCCAACAAATTCGGCACCGGCACCAGCATATAAAGCGTGGAATGCCCAGGTGGGGCGAGCGAAGGATCAGTGCTGGCCGCCGCCTGCACATAAAGCGAAGGATTTTGCGGAATGATGCCAGATTCGATTTGCGCCAGATTATTCTCATAATCTTCCGCGAGCAGCACCGTGTGATGCGCCAAATCAAGCGGCCCTTCAATGCCTAGATAAAGCATGAAAGTAGAACAGGAATAACGCGCCTCGGCGATTTTCTTGTCGGGCCATTGCGGGCGCTGTTCTTCTTCCATCAGGCCCGGAATGGCGTGCGCGAAATCGGCATTCACCACCACCGCATCCACCGCATGAAGCCGCCCGCCTGCTTCAACACCAACGGCACGCCGGCCTTCAAAGACAATACGATCAACCTTGGTGTTCAGGCGGATATCCACGCCCACACTCTCGGCCACCCGCGCCATGGCTTCCGATATCACGCCGCAACCACCGCGCGGATGAAACACGCCATGTTCATATTCCAGGAAGGACAGGATGGAGAACATGCTCGGGCAGCGGAAGGGACTCATGCCCAGGTATTTGGACTGGAAGGAAAACGCCAAGCGCGTGCGCGGATCAGAGAAGTGTCTTTGCAATTCCTGATCCAGCGAAAGCCAGGGCCGCAAATGCTTGAGCCCATTCATCACTTCCGGCGCGAGATAGGTCATCACACCATTAAAGGGCCGTTCCAGCACGGGGCGGAAGGCTTCCAGCTTTACACGGTTTTCCGCCATGAAGCTGCGCACGCCGGCGGCATCGGCAGGATTGATCTTCGCCACTTCCGCTTCCATGCGTGCCAGATCGGGCGTGGCTTCAATGGTGACCGGATTGGCGCCTTCGAAGATCAGCCGGTATTGCGGATCAAGGCGGATCAAATCCACCTCATCTTCAAGCCGCGCGCCGCAGGCTTCGAAGATTTCCGCCAGGATACGCGGATATAAAAAGAAGGTCGGCCCGATATCGAAGCGGTAGCCGCCTGGCGCGGTGACCGTGCGGGTGCGCCCGCCAACCACGCCATCCTTTTCAAACACAGTGACCCGCACGCCGGATGAAGCGAGCAGCATGGCAGCCGCCAGCCCCCCGGGTCCGGCGCCGATCACGGCAACATGGGGGCGGGTTTGCGAAAGGGAGGGAGGTGATGCGTTCATCCGGCAATCTGTCTTTACGTCTTAGAGCATTTTCAAGCCAAGTGAAATCACTTGGCGGCTCGGAAAATGCGACCCAACAAAGGTTTAGAGCGGTTCCCGTGAAGCAGCGTGAATGGGAAACGCTCTAAAAGTTAGCAAATGTCCAAAAGGAAGGACAAACCAAGCCGGCTGAAGGGGTTGGTCAGCCCTCAGGCTGCCATGGCCCCCTCAATTTCCGCGAAGCGCGCCCCAGCACGCGGGAGAAGCCGCCGCAGATAGAAATCCGCCACCGCCCCATAGGCCGCGCCATCCGCCGCGGCCGCCCGCGCGAGAAGAGCACCCCCCAGCACCCAGCCCACTGCATCCAAATAGGCAGTCGCGAGCGCTTGACCAGCCTCTGCATCGCGACCTTGTTCGGAAAGTACCGCTTCTGTGGTGCGGGCCAGCCCGTCAGCCGCGGCGCGCAGCCTGGCATCGGGCAGGGAAGCGATCTCCGTGATCAGCTTCCGCATCTCCGCCCCGCCATCGCGGGCGAGCTTGCGGGTCAGCAGGTCAATCGCCTGGATTCCGTTGGTGCCCTCGTAAATCGGGGCAATGCGGGCATCGCGCAGTACCTGGGCGGCGCCGGTATCTTCAATGAAGCCCATGCCACCATGCACCTGAACGCCGAGGGAGGCGGTTTCCACCCCGCGATCCGTGGCCCAAGCCTTCAGCACCGGGATCAGGAGCGCGAGCCGCGTGCTGGCGGTGGCATCACCCAACAGCTCCGCGCGGTCGGCAGCCACCGCCGCTTCCAGCATAATCAGCCGCGCGGCCAGCGTGGTTGCGCGCATTTCCATCAGCATGCGCGCAACATCCGGGTGTTCGGCAATGGCGCGCCCGTTCTGCACGCGCTGCGCGGCATAGGCTTCCGCGAGCCTGAGCGCCGCCGCGCCATGCGCCACACCCTGGGTGCCAACGCCAAGCCGCGCATTGTTCATCATGGCGAACATGGCTTGCAGGCCGCGATGCGGTTCGCCGACCATCTCAGCCTCCGCACCCGCATACAGCATGATGCAGGTGGGGCTGCCATGGATGCCCATTTTGCGTTCGATACCGCCGCAGCGGAAGGCGTTTCGCGCCCCATCGGACAGGATTTTTGGTGCTGCAAACAGCGAAATCCCGCGCGAGCCCGGCGGCGCATCCGGCAGGCGCGCCAGCACCAGATGCAGGATATTGCCGGCGCAATCATGCTCGCCCCAGGTAATGAAAATCTTCTGCCCGTGCAGGGCATAACGCCCATTGCCAAGCGGTTCCGCACGCGTACGCAGCATGCCCAAATCACTGCCGGCTTGCGGTTCGGTCAGGCACATCGCACCGGTCCAGTCGCCCGCGATCATGGGCGGCAGCCAGCGCGCCGCCTGATCCGGCGTGGCGTGATGGCGGAGCAGATCAATCGCACCAGCCGTGAGCAGCGGGCCAAGCATGAAGGAGGTATCGGCCGCCATGCCCAATTCCGTCATGGCCGTCCAAAGACTAAGCGGCAGCCCCTGCCCGCCATGTTCCACCGGCGCGGCCAGCCCCTGCCAGCCGCCTTCGCGCCATTGGTCGTACAAGGCCGGGTAATGCGCCGGCGTGGTCACCGTGCCATTGGCATAGCGGGCACCCTGCTTATCCGCTTCCTGTGCCTTCGGTTGCAGCGCTTCGGTGCAGAAGCGGTTTGCCTCATTCACGATTTGCGCAATGTCATCGGCGGAAAGCGGCGCGCCGGCAGCATTGGTCAGACCCGGCAGGTCAACCAGGCTCGTCAGGCCGAAAATCAGATCATCAGCGGCGGTGGTGGTCATGGGCTGGACTCCAAGGCAGCAAGCAAACCAGGCGCGGGCGCATCCCGCCCGGCGGCCCAACCTGGCAGGGCACGGGCGAGGGCATTATCCTCTGCCGCCGCGGCCAGGGCCAGACCCAAAACCGGGGCGAATTTGAAGCCATGGCCGGAAAAGCCGGACATGACAAAACAGCCGGGGGCGGCGGCTTCCAGGATGAATTCCTCCCGGTCTTCCACATCGTAATAGCAGGCCTGGGCGCCGAGTACGCGATAGGCTTCCGCATTGATCAGGCGCGGGCGAGCCAGCGCCAGGATTTCCTCGATTTCTGAGGGCGTTGCCGCGCGCGGGTCTGCCCCGGCATCACCCTGCCGCGAAAATCGGTGATCCCCGATCTTGAGCGCGGTGCCCGCGACCGGCGGCACGGCGTAAAAGCCACCATCTTCGGCCAGATCCAGCAGCATGGGTGCCGCTTCCCAGGCGGCGCGAAAGCCAGCCGGGGGTTCAAGCCGCACCAGGATTTGCCGGGAAGGAACGACGCGGCCAGTAAGGTTGGTGCCGAGCAGCCTAGGCCCCCAGGGGCCGGCGGCGAGCACCAGCAGATCGGCGCTGCGTTCCGCGCCATTGGCCAGGCGCAGCGCCTTGCGATCCGGTAGGGCGGCAGCGACCTCGGCTGTCTCAAACACCACACCTTGCGTGGCGAGATGCGCGGCAAGCCCCGCGACAATGCGTTCCGCGAGCAAAACCCCGCCGCGCGGCAGGGTGAAGGCGGCGGCAATGCCGGCATCGGACAGCATGGGAAAGCGCTTAGTGATCTGATTCGGCGCCAAATCCGCGCAAGAATGCCCATCGGCCCGCAGCGCAACACGACTTTCCGCAAGCCAGCCGCCCTGGTGATTGGCGAGTGCCAGCACACCGGTTTCCACATAATGTCGGGTGCCGAGTGCGGCCCAGATCATCTCCCAAGCGGCATAGGCGGGATCAACCATCCGCATATAGCCTTCCTGCGCGCCATAGGCGTGGCGGATCAGCCGATGCTGATCCACGGATGCTCCGCGCGGATTCGGGATGGGTGCCTGTTCAATCACGCGCACCTGCCAACCGGCGCGGGCCAGCGCCCAGGCGGTGCAAAGCCCCATAATGCCGGCGCCAAGAATCAGGGCGGTTTTCGGAGTTACCATAGCGTTAACCTATGCCGGTTTGGATGGGGAATGGGAATGCTTGTTTTATCAAACCGCGAAGGGCAAACCGCCTTCGCCTGGCCGGTTCACGGGAAGGAACCGTCCCGCCCAGGGCCAAAAGGAGCGCCTCCTGCCATGATCATCGCCTTCTGGACCCTGCCTTTGACGCTGATTTTCCTTTGGCTCAGCTTTCGCGTCATTCGCTATCGGCGGGCCGAGCGGATCCCGCTTGGGTCAGGGGGCAATGCCGCGCTGGAACGCGCCATCCGGGCCCATGCGAATTTCGCAGAATTCGTGCCCTTTGCGGTGCTGCTGCTGATCCTGGCGGAATGGGGCGGCGCCTGGCCATGGCTGATGCATGCGCTTGGGGCGCTGCTGGTCACCGCGCGCCTGTCCCATGGCATGGGCATGGTGCAAGACCCGGAAGATTATCGCTTTCGCGTCTTTGGCATGATGGGGACCTTCAGCGTCATGGGAATCGCAGCGGTGGCGGCCTTCCTGGGGGCTGTCCTGCGCGGGTGAGGCTTGCGGGATTCGACTGACTGCGCCCCTTGAAGCCCCTTCCCACGGATGGAAATGATCCATGACCTTGGCTCCCCCGACGCGTCCCGCCGACCTCGTCCCCGAGCTTTCGGTGCGCGACCTCGCGGCTAGCCTTGCCTTCTGGTGCGGGCCCTGTGGCTTCGCCGTGGTCTTCGACCGGCCGGAGCAGCGCTTCGCCTGCATCCAGCGCGGCACGGCGCGGGTGATGCTGGACCAACTCGGCACTGGCCGGGACTGGGTGACGGCGCCGCTCGAACCGCCGCTTGGGCGGGGGATCAACCTTGAGATAGCGGTCGAGGATATCGCGCCAATCCTGGCGGCGCTGGAGGCGGCGGGCTGGCCGCTTTTCCTCGGCCCCGAGGAGAAGACCTACCGCGTCGGCGAGGGCTCGGTGACGGTACGGCAATTCCTGGTGCAGGATCCGGACGGCTACCTGCTGCGCTTTTCCGAGGGGATAGGCCATGGCGCTTGAATTCAAGACCTGCGACGTCTTCACCGACCAACGCTTTGGCTGATCCAGGCGTAATGGGGCAGTGCAAGGTCGGCGATGTAGTTCTTGCCTGCATCTGGGTGGTATTCGGCCTGCCCTGAGATGGGCTTTGGCTAACGCCCCCGCCCGCGTAGCTTTTCGCGCATTGCGCCCCAGGCCGCCAGGAAGCGCGTGGGCGTCTCGGGCGGCGCATTCCAGGGTAGCGAAACCCTGATTGCGCAGGCTGCGTCTGCGCCATAGCCCATCGCCGCAAGCACATGGGATTGCCGCACCTTGCCGGATGAACAGGCGGCGCCGGCGGAGACCGCAACACCCGCCAAATCCAGCACAATCACCTGGGTTTCCGCTGCCACACCGGGCAGGATCAGGTTTGTGGTGTTGGGCAGGCGTGGCGCGGCGCTGCCCGCGATGATGACCTCGGGCGCAAACGCACGCACCCCTTGCTCGATCGCATCGCGGAGCGCGGCCAAGCCTTCTGGGTGTGGGCAGGTAACGGCGGCGGCGAAGCCGGCGATGGCGGGCAGGGCCTCAGTTCCGCCGCGCCTTCCGGATTCCTGCCCGCCGCCGGTCAAAAGCGGTGCCGGGTCCAAACCGGGGCGGAGCAACAGCGCCCCAACGCCCTTGGGGCCGCCCAGCTTATGGGCGGAAAGCGCCATGGAATCGGCGGGGCCAAGCGCGAAGGGCAGGCGCCCCGGCATTTGCACCGCGTCCAGATGCAAAAGCGCGCCATGCGCCCGGCACAACGCCGCGATGGCGCCCACGGGATGCAGCACGCCGGTTTCATTATTGGCTGCCATCATCGCAACCAAGGCCGGCCCACCCGCCATCAACGCCGCTTCCAGCGCTGCCAAATCCAGGGTGCCATCGGCCAGAACGGGGATCACTTCCGCTTCCGATCCGGCCGCGGCCAGCACGGCGGGGTGTTCGGTCGCGCCCACCAGCACGCGCCGCCCGGCAGCAAGGCCCCGGATGGCCAAAGCATTCGCCTCTGTCCCGCCCGAGGTGAACACAAGATCCCGCCCGCGCCCGCCGAGGCGGACTGCAATCGCCTCCCTCGCTTCTTCCAAAATGCGCCGCGCCGCCCGCCCCTCGGCATGGACCGAGGATGGATTGCCCGGCAAAGCCATGGCCTCAGCCATCGCGGCGATGGCCTCCGGGCGCATGAGCTCCGTCGCATTCGCATCCAGATAAAGCCGGGCCATGGTGCTTCAGCCAGGGGGCAAGGGGGCAGCGGCGCGGCCCAAAACGCGCCCGGCCAGCACATCCGCCAGCGTCACCCCGGCCAGGAAAAGCCTGATCTGCCCACCCAATTCCGCCCAAAGATCATGGGTATCGCAGCGCTGGCCCGCCAGACAGCCGGGGTTGCCTTCCTCACACCTGGTGGCCGAGATGGGTTCTTCCACCGCATCTATGATGGCGGCGATGCTGATCCGCTCGGGCGTTGGCAGCAGCCGATAGCCGCCACCTGGGCCGCGGGCCGATTCCACCAGCCCCGCGCGGCGGAGCCTCCCAAAGAGCTGTTCCAGATAGGCGGGTGAAAGGTGCTGGGCGGCGGCGATATCGGCGATGGAAGCTGGCCGCGCCTCTAGCGGGTGCGTCTGCCCTGCCTCCCGCCGCGCCATTTCGGCGAGCGCCATGACAGCATAGCGACCACGGGTTGAGAGCCTCATCTGTCAGTCCAACCTGACACCTGAAAAGGGGGGCAAAAAAATCGCGACTCCCGGCATGAAAACATTAGGAATTTCCAGTCTTGATCACTATATTGCGTTTTCCTCTGAGGGACGGGAAACCCCTCTGAGGCATCGGGGTGGCGGCTTCGTCGGCGCCTCGGCGATAGGATACCGCGGCGCTCCCGTGGCAATGAAAGCTAGGTTTGCCGACCTTGGCGGTCAAGATTTCCGCGGTCGGTGAGTGGGCGATCACTGTGTTATCTTGTTGTGGGTTTTGGTTTCCCTCAAATGCGGCGCCGGTGCCGCTGGGCTCGCATCGCTCATCCCCCATGGGCGATGATACGTGAGCCCCGCATCGGCCAAGAATGGAATGGACAGAAGAAGACCATGCCAGAAGTAATGTTTGCCGGGCCTGATGGCCGGCTCGAAGGACGCTATCACCATTCCAAGCGCCCGAATGCCCCCACGGCGCTTTTGCTGCACCCGCACCCGCTTCATGGCGGCACCATGAATAACCGCGTGATCCATGCACTGTATCAGCGCATGCAGGCGTTGGGCTTTTCTGTGCTGCGCTTCAATATGCGTGGCGTGGGGCGCAGCCAGGGCCGTTATGATGGCGGGATTGGCGAAATCTCCGATGCCTGCGCGGGGCTGGATTTCCTGCAAACCGTCAATCCCAATGCGTCTTCCCAATGGGTGCTGGGCTATTCCTTCGGCGCCTATGTCGGCATGCAAGTGCTCATGCGTCGGCCGGAAATGGGCGGCTTTGTTTCCATCAGCGCGCCTGCTTCGCATTATGATTTCGGCTTTCTGGCACCTTGCCCCTGCGGCGGGCTGATCCTGCATGGCGCCGATGATGAATTGGTGCCGGAAGCTTCTGTGAAGAAGCTGGTGGAAAAGCTGAATACGCAGAAGGGTGTCTCCATCGACTATCGCGTCATGGCCGGTGCCGGCCATGTTTTCACGCCGGAACAGACCGAAAAGGTCGTGGACGCGGCTGAAGATCACGTGATGGGCATTCTGAACCGCAACCGCATGGCGCTGGCGGCTGATTAAGGCTGCGTATGGCTCGCACAAGGCCGCCCGGGATATCCTGGGCGGCCTTTTTCATGCGCGCCGCTTGTGCTTTCATGATGCAAACAAACGGGAGGTCACCATGAAACTATCGCGTCGCGCGCTGATCGCCAGCGCCCTTGCCACCCCTGCCATTGCCCGCGCGCAAGGCGGTTGGCGGCCAGATCGGCAAATCACCATGATCGTTGCCTTTGCGGCCGGTGGCGGCACTGATGTCGCTGCGCGCACCATTGCCCGGTTCATGGAAGCTGATCTTGGTCAGCCCGTTGTGGTGTTGAACCGCCCCGGCGCGGGCGGGGAGATTGGCTTTTCCGAATTGGCGCGTGCCAGGCCCGATGGCTATACGATTGGCTTCATCAATACGCCGACCATCGTCACCATTCCGATTGAAAGACGGGCGCGTTTCTCCCTCGATGATTTTTCGCTAATCGGCAATATCGTAGATGATCCGGGCGGCATGTGGGTGTTGCCTGACAGCCCGTATAAGACGCTGGCCGATCTGCTGGCTGCGGCGCGGGCAAATCCCGGTACAATCGGCTATGGCACCACCGGCATTGGTTCAGATGACCATTTGGCGATGCTGGCGTTGGAGCGTGCTTCCGGCACGAAATTCCTGCACATCCCCTTCGCGGGTTCGTCGTTGGTGAAGCAGAATGTGCTGTCGCGCACCATTCCTCTCGCCGTGATGAACGTTGCGGAGGGGCTGAACGACATGCGCCAAGGGACTCTGCGCCCCCTTGCCCAATTGGGCGAAACCCGTTGGGACCGTGCACCCACGATCCCGACCTTGCGTGAATTGGGTTTTGATGTGATCGAAGGGTCCATGCGCGGCATGGCTGCCCCGGCAGGAATGCCAACCGAAATCATCACCCGGTTGGCGGAGTCCGTTAAAAAGACGGTGGATAATGCTGAATTCCAAAAGCTTGCGGATCAGCAATTCCTGCCGCTGCGTTTCCTGGCCCCCGATGCCTATCGCGCAGAGTTGGTCGCGCTGCGCACGCGCTATCAGGCGCTGTGGAACCAGCATCCCTGGCGGGAGTGAACGTGACGTGTGATCCGCCTCGGCGGATCACATTTTAGGGGCTTTGGCCGGCCCGGCCCGGCGCAGCATGAATAGCGCCTGCTCACCAAACATATTGGCCAGCCTGAGTGAGCGGCGCCAAGGCGCCCTCAGCCCCTGTTCATCCACCGCCAACCAGCGTTCCACCGCATAACCGTCCAGCGCACAAAGCGCGGTGAAATCCGTGATCGTGCAGGGGTGGATATTGGGCGTTTCATACCAGGGCCGGTTCCAGGTTTCCGTATCCGGCATGCGCCCGCCCCAGAGTAACCGCCAGCGCATCTGCCAATGACCAAAATTCGGGAAAGACACAATCGCGTGCCGCCCGATGCGCAGCAATTGCCGCAGCACTTCGCGCGGGTTTTCCACCGCCTGCAAGGTGCGTGACAGAACCACATAATCAAAAGCGCCATCCGGGTAGAAGGCGAGGTCATTATCTGCATCGCCATGAATGACGGCGAGCCCGGCCGAGACCGCCTTTGTCACCTGCGCCATGTCAATTTCAATGCCGCGCGCATCGGCGCGTTTTTCGCGCGCCAGATATTCAATCAACGCGCCATCGCCACAGCCAATATCAAGCACGCGTGCATCATGGGGAATCATCTCCGCAATCAGGCGAAGATCAAGGCGCATATTCTTTGCGACATATTGCACGCCGTCCATGGTCACAACCTAAACCCCAAGGCGTTCAGCACAGCCGGCGAGGAAACCGCCAAGCGCGCGATGGAAATCAGGTTCTTCCAGCAGGAAGGCGTCATGCCCCTTGTCGCTGTCAATCTCAACGAAACTGACATTGGCCGCGGCCATATTTAGTGCGCGCACCAGGGTGCGGCTTTCACTGGTGGGAAATAGCCAATCACTGTTGAAGGAAGCGACAAAAAACCGCGTCGCGGTGCCGCGAAAAGCCTTGGCCAAATCGCCTTCATGATCAGCGGCAAGATCAAAAAAATCCATCGCTCGCGTGATGGTTAGATATGAATTGGCATCGAAGCGGTGCACGAAGGTCGAGCCCTGGTGGCGGAGATAACTCTCCACCTCAAACACATCTTCAAGGAAAGTGAGTGCGGCGGCACCGCGCAGCCGCCGACCGAATTTCCGCGTCAGCGCCTTTTCGGACAAGTAGGTGATATGCGCCACCATGCGCGCAACAGACAGCCCCTTGGCCGGGATAATGCCCGCTTCCCAATAGCGTCCGCCCTGCCAATCTGGATCGGAATGAATGGCCGCGCGGCCCACTTCATGAAAGGCGATATTCTGCGCCGAATGATGCGCGGCGGTGGCGATGGGGGCGGCGGCATAGACCGCTTCCGGATAGGTCGCGGCCCATTCCAGCACCTGCATCCCGCCCATGGACCCGCCAATCACGGCAAGCCAGCGATTGATGCCCAGCTTTTCCATCAGGCGCTTTTGTGCGCGCACCATGTCGCGAATGGTGACCGAGGGGAAATCCGTCCCCCAAGGCCTGCCAAGCCCGCGCCCCGCGGCATCGGTCATTTCACTGCGCGGGCCGGTGGAGCCCATGCATCCGCCCAGCACATTGGCGCAGACCAGGAAATAGCGATCCGTATCCAAGGGCCGACCAGGGCCGATAATATTTTCCCACCAACCTGGCTTGCCCGTGATGGGGTGGTTTTCCGCGACATATTGATCGCCCGTCAGCGCGTGGCAGATCAGCACGGCATTGCTGGCCGCCGCATTCAGCCGCCCATAGGTGCGATAGGCGACCGTGAGGGGTGCCACGACTGCGCCGCATTCCAGCGCAAGCCCATCGGGAAAAAGGGCGGCCTGATGGTCCACATCGGGCAGCGGGGCGATGGCTTGGCTCATGAACGGGGTTTTACGCCGGCCCACCCCCCCCGCGCAACCTTGGCGTGTGACTCAAGGGGCGCTTGGCGTATAGCCATGTGGGCGTTATTGCTGCGGCGAAGATTTGGTCCCGCATGAACGACAAGCCCTCTGCCACCCCCGCTGCCGATCCAGACCTGCAGGCGCTGCGCGCCGAGATAGATGCGCTGGATGATGCGATGCATGATCTGCTCATGCGCCGCGCTGCCGTTGTGGCGCGCATGGCCGCCAGCCGCGCCAAGACTGGGGTTGGATCTCCCTTGCGGCCGGGGCGCGAAGCCGCCGTGCTACGGCGCCTGCTCGCACGGCATTCCGGCGCTCTCTCTCGTGGCGCGGTGGTGCGCATTTGGCGCCATATCTTCATGGCCCATACCGCCATTCAGGGCGCCTTTACGGCGGCTATCGCGGCTTCAGGCGAAGCGGCGCCGACATTGGCCCTGGCGCGGGAGCATTTCGGCACGGCCACGCCACTGACATCTTTTGGTTCCCCCGCGCAGGCTTTGGCAGCGCTGAGTGCCGCCAAGGCATCTGTTGCGGTGCTGCCGGCGCCAGCGGGCGAAGGTGAGGGCGCCTGGTGGCAAAGCCTGGAAGCGCCCCGCCTTTCCGTGGTGGCGCGCCTGCCCTTCGTCGTGGATGCGGCGCATGCGGATGCGGCGCTGGTGGTCGCGCCTGTGCCGGCGGATGCCTCGGGCGAGGATCGCGGCCTATTGCGCCTGGAAGGCAGCGCCGAAGCGCCACGTGAGAGTTTTGCGCGTATGCTGAGCGATGCCGGGCTTGCCGGGCGTATCCTGTGCCTGGCGCGCCAGGGGGGGCGCAGCCTAGCGCTGGCTGAAATTGATGGCTTTATCGCTGCGGGTGATCCGCGGCTTGCCGGGCTTAATGCTGTTCTGCTGGGCGCCTTTGCCGTGCCAATTGCTGGAGATGTGCCATGACCGTGATGCCGCGCCCTTCGATCCTTTCAGTGGAACCCTATGTCGGCGGGGAGTCGAAAATCCCCGGCGTCAATCGTGTGGTGAAGCTTTCATCCAATGAAGGCGCCTTCGGCCCGCCGCCCGGCGCCATCGAAGCGATCCGCGCTGTTGCCAGTGAGGCGCATCGCTACCCCGATGGCGGCGTGACCGCGCTGCGGGAGGCGATTGGCGCGCGCTTTGGCCTAGACCCCGCGCGGATTGTCTGCGGCAATGGCTCCGATGAATTGCTGGCGCTGCTGATCCTTGCCTATGGCGGTGAGGGGACAGAGCTTGTGATGTCTGCCCATGGCTTCATGATGTATGACATTACCGGACGATGGGCCGGCTGCCGCATCATCAAGGTGCCGGAACGCAATTTGACCGTAGATGTGGATGCCATGCTGGGCGCGGTGGGGCCGCGTACCAAGCTGGTATGTCTAGCCAATCCGAATAACCCGACAGGGTCCATCCTGCCGCAATCCGAAATTGTGCGGCTACGCGCGGGGCTGCGCGATGACATTCTGCTGGTGCTTGATTCCGCCTATGCTGAATATGTCACGCGGCCCGATTATGATGCGGGTGCAGCGCTGGTGGATGCGGGCGGCGGCAATACAGTGATGACGCGCACCTTCTCCAAGATATTCGGCCTGGGCGGCATGCGGCTTGGCTGGGCTTATGCGCCGAAGGCTGTGGTGGATGTTTTGGCGCGCGTGCGTGGGCCCTTCAATGTGAATGCGGCAGCCATGGCGGCGGGCATTGCCGCGGTGCAGGAAGCGGGTTGGATCGAAAAATCCATCGCGCATAACACCGAATGGCGTAGTAAATTGGAGGCAGCGCTGACTGCCGCTGGCGTGAAGGTTTGGCCGAGTGAGGGCAATTTTCTGCTGGCTGACTTCGGTTCACCGGAAAAGGCCAAGGCAGCCGATGCCGCGCTGAAATCACGCGGGCTGATCATGCGCGCCATGGGTGGCTATGGGCTGCCGGCATGTTTGCGTATCAGCATCGGCACCGGTGAGGAATGCCAGATGGTTGCCGATGCGGTTGCAGCCTTCATGGCGCAACATGGCTGAACCGCTGTTCAATCGGCTTTGCCTGGTTGGCATTGGGCTGATCGGTTCGTCCATCGCACGCGTGGCGCAAAAGCGCGGCGATATTGCGAAGACTTTGGTGGTGACAACGCGGCGTGCGGAAACCCTCGCGCGCGTGCGTGAATTGGGCTTAGCTGATGTGGTGGAAGCCGATGCCGCGCGCGCCGTTGAAGGCTGTGATGGCGTTATTTTCTGTATCCCCGTTGGTGCCTATGCCGATGCCATGCGCCAAATCGCGCCGCATCTGGCGCCGGGCGCCGTGCTCACCGATGTCGGTTCCACCAAGGGCAGCGTGGTGCGTGATCTGGCGCCGCTGCTGCCAGCCGGTGTGCATCTGGTGCCGGCGCATCCCATGGCGGGGACAGAACATTCCGGCCCCGATGCGGGTTTCCCCGAACTGTTCGAAGGCCGCTATTGCATCGTGACCCCTCTGCCGGAAAGCGACCCGGCGGCGGTGGAGAAGGTGAAGGAATTATGGCGGCGTTGCGGTTCCATGATTGAGACGATGGACCCGGTGACGCATGACAAGGTTGTCGCCATTGTCAGTCACCTGCCGCATTTGATTGCATTTACCATCTGCGGCACAGCGGATGATCTGGCGGAAGAAACCAAGGAAGCTGTGCTGAAATTCGCCGCTTCCGGCTTTCGGGATTTCACGCGCATCGCGGCATCGGACGTGGATATGTGGCGCGATGTTTTCCTGAATAATCGCGAAGCGGTGCTTGAGATGCTGTCGCGCTTTTCAGAGGATGCGCATGCCTTCGGCCGCGCCATTCGCCGTGGTGAGGCAGGCTTCATTGAAGATCGCATCGAGCGTGGGCGGAAGATCAGGCGTAGTCTGATTGAGCGGAAGCAGGCTTAGGCTTGCTCAGGCAAGCGAAAATGCTTGACCCTGCAAAGGCCATCTCAGATGATCGTCGCATTGGGACGAAGCTGAAGCGCCGCCAAGGCGTCTTGCTACAACTTGGCACAATCAGTCATTGGCCCGGGAGAAAAACACAATGTCTGCTATACGCCCAAGCTGCATTGCATGGATTGCCGGTGTCGCCCTATCGGCACTTCTCACCACATCAGGGCCAGCTTCTGCGCAGCCTAGCCCCGAAGCCATTGTTGACGCCTTTGAAGCGGTGCTTGGACCAGTGCGCACCCATCGCCCAAGCCACCCCAAGGGCCTTTGCGCGGCGGGGCATTTCGTGGCGACTGCTGAAGGCACAAGGCTTTCCGTGGCGCCAGTCTTCAGCGGGCAGCGCAATACGGCTTTGATCCGCTTCGGTGTGGCAGGCGCCAATCCCAATGCGTCCGACACCGCGCGCGGCACACGCGGCCTTTCCATCCGCTTCGAAGCGCCTTCCGGCGATTTGTTTGAAATGGCGAATATCTCAGCACCGGTTTTTGGCTCGCCCACGCCGCAAGCGCTGGTGAATGGGCTGCTGGCGCGCGCGAATGACCCCGCGACTGGCCGCCCGAATGCAGAGCGTGCGGCGGCCTTCGCCGCCTTCGTTGCCGCTAATCCTTCGGTTGGCAATCAGGGCCGCTTCTTGGCTGCCAATGCACCGCCGGCAAGCTTCGCCACCACGCCCTATTGGGGGGTGAATACCTTCATGTTCCGTGGGCAGGATGGCCAGGTTCGCCCGGCGCGCTGGGTGTTTGAACCGCGTGCGGGTGTGGAGCGCCTGACGGCAGAGCAGACGCAAAGCCTGGGTAATAACTTTCTGGCTGACGAGTTGCGTCGGCGTGTCGCCACTGCGCCGGTGGAATTCGATATGGTGCTGCAATTCCCGGGGCAGGGCGATGATTTACTGAACGCGACCATCGCCTGGCCGGATGATCGCCCGCGCGCTGTAGTTGGCCGCCTGACCATCACCGAAGTTTCCGCCGGCCCCGGCGGGGCATGTGATCCGATCAGCTTCATGATCCTGGATCAGGCGCCAGGCATTGAAATGAGCGATGATCCGGTCTTGCAGGCGCGAGCTTCTTCCTACGCTGTGTCGCTGTCACGTCGCACGCAATAGGAAGCCCGGTATCGCAATCGGCAGAGGGCGGATTGGCTGATCTTCAGCCGAGATCAGCCTTCAGCACTTCCCCCGCCAGATAAAGACTGCCTGCAATCAGTACGCGCCCTGGCTTGGCCTTCGCGGCGATTTTGCCGAGCGCATCGGTAACCGTTGGGCCAGGTTCGGCGATACCGCCACTTGCGGCGATGATGTCTTCAACGCTCATCGCCAAATGCTGGCCGGGTTCCGCCACAGCATGGATGCTGGTGGCGAAGGGTAGCAAAGGGCGGAGGAATTCCGCACTCGCCTTGCCCTGCTTCATGCCAATCACAAGGTGCAAGGGCTGATCGCGCCATTGCGTGAAATGCTGCGCCAACGCCTGCCCCGCACCCGCATTATGTCCACCATCAAGCCAGAGCGAAAAGCCCGCTGGCAGCAGCGCAGACAAGCCACCTGCAAGGCGTTGCAAGCGCGCAGGCCAGGATGCCTGCGCAATGCCGCGCGCAATCGCCCCATCGCTTAGCCAGGGCAGGCCAGCCGCGCGCAAGGCAGTGATGGCGATGCCGGCATTATCCGCCTGATGCGGGCCGATCAGCCCTGGCGGCGGCAGGCTCAAGGCACTTGCGGCATCACGGTAGCGCAGGCCCTCCGGCGTTGCCTCACAGAACCAATCCTGACCACGCCGTAGCAGCGGTGCGCCACGTTCGGCTGCCGTGGCACTGATCACCTCCAGCGCCTCCGCGGCTTGCGCGCCCGTGGCACAGGGTACGCCGGCGCGCATGATGCCGGCCTTTTCTCCCGCGATCTTGCCAAGCGTATCGCCGAGGAAATCCATATGATCCATGGAAATAGAGGTAATGGCCGATGCCACCGGGCGCGGCACGACATTGGTCGCGTCCAGCCGCCCACCAAGCCCCACTTCCAGCACCAGCAAATCAGCGGGCACACGGCTGAACAGCACCAAGGCGGCAGCGGTGGTCACTTCAAACACCGTAATCGGCGCGCCGGCATTCACCGCTTCCACTTCTTCCAGTGTCGCGGTCAAAGCCTCATCCGTCACATACTCACCAGCTAGCCGGATGCGTTCATGAAACCGCACCAGATGGGGCGAGGTATAGACATGCACACGCTGCCCCGCCGCTTCGCCGATGGCGCGCAAAAAAGCGCAGGTGGAACCCTTGCCATTTGTCCCCGCCACATGAATGACCGGCGGCAGGCGCCGTTCCGGATGGCCGAGCTTGGTGAGCAAAGCCTCCATCCGGCCAAGGCTCAGATCAATAAGCTTGGGATGGAGCGCGTGCAGACGCTCCACAATCGCTTCAGCGCGGGACAAGGGAATTATTCAGCCGGCGCAGCGGCGGCTTCGGCTTCTTCATCGCTGCGATTGAGCAGCGGCTGGCGCAACAACGAAATGACGCGCGCCAGCGTTTCGCGCATTTCGCCCCGCTTCACCACCATATCCAGAATGCCATGCTCCAGCAGATATTCGGCGCGCTGAAAGCCTTCGGGCAGTTTCTCGCGCACTGTCTGTTCAATGACGCGCGCGCCAGCGAAGCCGATCATCGCACCTGGTTCGGCGATTTGGATGTCGCCCAGCATCGCGAAGCTGGCCGTCACACCGCCCGTGGTTGGATCACACAGCACGGTGATGAAAGGCAGGCCCGCTTCCTTCACCATGCGCGTTGCAATCACTGTGCGCGGCATTTGCATCAGGCTGACCGCGCCTTCCTGCATGCGCGCCCCGCCCGAGGCGGTGAAGACAATCAGCGGCGCATCCTGCAACACGGCAAGCTTGGCGGCGGTGACAATCGCCTCACCCACGCCGGCGCCCATGGAACCACCCATGAAGGCGAATTCAAACGCCGCCACCACGGCGCGTTGGCCATTGATGGTGCCATGTGCGACCGCCACGGCATCATCCATGCCAGTCTTGGTCTGGCTTTCGCGCAGCCGGTCCGCATAGCGGCGCTGATCACGAAAGCGCAGCGGGTCAGCCGGCGCCTTGGGCAATTCAATGCGCGAAAAGCCGGGGTCGAGCGTGGCTTCCAGCCTCTGGGCCGCACCCAAGCGCATGTGATGCCCGCAATGGGAGCAGACCCGCAGCGCCTTTTCCAGGTCCCGATGGAAAATCATCTGCTGACAGGAAGGGCAGTTGTGCCAGAGGTTTTCCGGCGCTTCCCGCTTGAACAGACCCTGGATCTTCGGCAGGGCCCAATCGCTGATCCAGTTCATGGCATATCCTTAAAGCTTGGGCCAGCGGCCTATTTATCTGGCAATAGCCCAAATGGGCCATTGGGGGAAAGCCGGCTTTTCCGCAGGGCCTAATCCCGGTGGTTTTCGGGCTCGGCTTGACTGGGCAGCGCATCAGCCGCGTCCCTTGCCCGCGAAGAGGCAATGGAGCTGTCTGGCGTCTGCGCCTGACCAGCGCTTTCTTCCCTCCTCCCCCTTCAATTTGTTCTCCGAAGGACTCGATGCATAGGCTATGGAAGGCGCTGAAGCGGCGTGCCTGTGCAGTAGCGTGTCCAGTCGGCGTTGAAGGCCACGGCGTTGCCTGCGCTGCGGACCGAGCTACGGACATGGCGAGCAGTGTCGCCGGCGCGCTCCCAAAGCGAAAAGAACGGCGAAAAACCTGTATATCCGCCCATGGCATTACGCGCATTTACCTCCCCGCAGACGGAGATTTGATCCTCTGGCCCATACTGCACCTTAACCCGGTTACGCCACTGTGCCGAGCTGGGATCACGCAAGGCGCTCCCTACGACGCGCTGGCTGGCAGAAAAGGCGCCACTGTGCCAGGGGTCTGCTTCGCAACCAGAAATGACGAGCAGCGCCGCGAATAGTCCGATAATTTTTAGAAGCAACTTGGTCACACGCATTACCCTCGCCAAATCTGAAAGACACGCTTTTATCGCCATCATGGGCCCGCAAGAACAAAAAATGCATCGCCGCCGGAAGGTGTCCCGAAACGGCTCTAGCCGTTTGGCTTTTTCGTGCTTTCTGGCTTTGGCGGCGCATCCGCGGCATCCCTGGCCCGCGCCTGGGCCTTGCGGCGGCGCAGATTCTCCCGAAGCGCTGCCGCCAGCCTCTCCTCACGCGTTGGGGCGGGCTTGGGCGGGGTTTTGCCTTGCTTTTGCATGCCGGCGAGAATTGGCAGCAGGCGGGCCCGGCATCAAGGGGTTGCGGGACGCCCCTTGCTGGGGCTAGAGGGTGCCGGTCCGTAAGGGGCTTGGCTGTTGTAGCTCAGTGGTAGAGCACTCCCTTGGTAAGGGAGAGGTCGAGAGTTCAATCCTCTCCAACAGCACCATTTTTTGATTGCCTTGACGGCTCTGCCGCCAGGCTCTTGCGCGCCTTGGCTGAGTTCAGAAATATTCCGAATTCCCGGCGCCGGTCGCCACCCGCCACAGCGCAGCGGTTTAGGCTGGGGCGAGGTTCAACCGCCGCAGCAACGCCCGTTCCTCGTCCATGGTCTGGCGCATCGCTTCCCGATAGGCAGCGCCACCCAGCAGCATCAGCGGCTGATTGACCCGTTCCAGGAATTGCAGATGCGCGGGGTCTTGCGCGGCGGCGGTAAAGGCTTCCGCCAGCACGCGTACCACGCCGGCGTCCATCCCGCGCGGGCCAATCAGCCCGCCCGGGCTATCCACCACAATATCCAACCCTTGTTCCTTCAGTGTCGCCACAAGCGGAAAACGCTTAGCGCGGCCTGATGTGTAAATCGCAAGCAAGCGCAATTGTCCGGCTTCCACCATTGGCGCCCAGCCGGATGCTTCTGACGCGAAATCAATCTCACCGCCCAGCAGCGCGCGCAGCGTGTCAGATGTGCCGCGATAGGGCACATGCGTCCAGCTCAAGCCGCGCTGAAAGCCGATGCGTTCCACCACCAGATGTTGCGTTGACCCAATGCCAAGCGTGCCGAAATTGAGCTTGCCCGGATTGGTGCGCGCATGGGCCAGTAATTGTTCAAGGCTTTGCCAGGGGGAATCCGCACGCACCACCAGGCCCATGACAAAGCCGGTGATTTGCAAAATATAAGTCAGATCATTGATCGGATCATAGGGTGGGCGAGGATTGAGCAGCATTTGCCGCACCACACCGACATGCATTTGCGAAATCGTATGGCCATCGGGCCGCGCTTCCTGCAGCGCCATGGCGCCCAGTATGCCGGAAGCCCCGCTGCGATTTTCAACCACCACCGGCTGACCCAGGCTGCGCGCTGCGTGATCCGCCATAAGGCGAAAGCCGATATCTGCTGGCCCGCCCGCCGCCCAGGGAATGATCAGCCGAATGGGCCGTTCTGGAAAGCGCCCCTGCGCCAAGGCTGGCAAGGCAAGCAATGCCGAAGCGCCAAGCGCTGCACGACGAGTGATTTGTGCCATTGTCTTGAGCCTCCATTCGTTGAAGCAGTTTGGGGGCGAAACCAACGCCGCTGCAAGGCCAAAACCTATCCCGGCTGGCGCAGCCCGAGCCTTTCCAGGCGCGGCAGCACTTCCTGCACGAAATAGGGAATTTCCTTGAGGTAATCGAGGAAGGCGATGGTGCAGCCGGCAAGCCCTGTCGCACTCATGCGCGCCATTTCATCGGCGATGTCATCGGGTGTGCCGACAAAGGGGTATGAACCGGGATAGGCGCCATCAAATTTGAAGCGGCCTTCGCGCGTGAAGCGATTTTCAAAGGGCCGTGCGATCTGTTGCCCAGGTGTGCCCACCATGGCGCCGCGATTATTCCGATAATAAGCTTGCCCCGCCGTATCCGCCATCTCTTCTGCAAAATAATGGAAGAATTCCTCCGCCTCTCGCCGTGTTGGGCGGCAGACCACATGGCCCATAGTGAAAACGCCAATCTGGCGCTGATAGCGCGCCATATGCTGGCGGACATCTTCCAGCAACGCCGGCACCTGGTCCAATTCCGTCACGTTCAGGAACAGCACATCAGCCGCCTGAGAGGCAAAGTCCCGCCCCGCAGGCGAAAATCCCGCCGACATCACGGGCGGCCAAGGGCGCTGCACGGAAACAGGATTGGTGTGGCAATTCTTGAGCTTGAAAAACTCGCTATCCCAATCGAATTCCGGTCCGCCGGCCAGCATTTTTGACCAGATGCGAAACCATTCAAGGCCGTGTTGGTAGCGCTTGTCCTGCTGGATCGTGACCCCGTGCAGATCAAATTCCGCCTGGTTCCAGCCGCAGACGATATTGAGCCCCGCGCGCCCACGGCTCACGTGATCAATGGTCGCAATCGCCTTGGCGCCAAAGGCGGGGGTCACGATCGGCACATGTACGGTCGAAAAAATTGCGATGCGCTTCGTGATGGCGGCAAGGGCCGCGCCATGGGTCAGTGTTTCAAGGGATCGGCCATAGATATTCGCATCCCCCTGATAGCCGCGCCATTTTGCGACCGGCAGGATGAATTCAATGCCTGCTTCGTCGGCGATTTGCGACATGGCGGCAATGTCGTCCCAATCGGCCTTCCAGCGTTCCGGGGCGCGGCTCATGGTCAGGCCGCCATCGCAATTGGCACTGAAAATACCAAGCTTGAACTTATTCGGGCCGAAAAGCGGGTTTCGCGCCCGTGCATCCTGATTCATGGCGTTTCCTTCCCGTGGCAGTCTGCGATGGACAACGGGGCTGGGCAAGGTGCCGGGAATGATTGCATCCCGCGACGGGATCGGGAATGATTTCGCGCTTAAGCAAGGGGGAAACCATGACTGTTTGGCCTGACGCCGCCCGACCGGGGGAGCCTGCGGACCCTACGCGCCCTTGGCATTGGTTGGCGCGCTTGGATGATGGCGGGCAGGCGCCCGTGCCGCTTGGCTGGAATCCCGCGGCGCGGCAATGGCTTTCCTGGGATGGTAGCGCCCTGGCGCCTGCGGAAGCTGCGCGGCGCTTTCGTTATCTTGGCCCGGCACTGACACCGGCTGAGGTTGCGGCGGAAGCCGCGTCGGCGGCAGCGACGGAGGCGCCACCTGCGCCACCCTTAGATATGATTCCGAAGCGCGATGCCATTCGCAATCATTTGCTGATTTTTGTTGGCAGTGTGGTGGCGACGCTTTTCCTTGCCGAAAAGATCGTGCATTGGCGCGGCCAGTAATCGCGCTATCTACGGTTAAATTGTGGTGCTGCCGCAGCTTCCTGCGACCCGTCATCCCCTGATTGGAAAGCATATTTCATGAATGACCAGGCGCCGCTTGCTTACAGTGACGCGAAAATACGCTCCATCCTACAACGGGTGAAGACGATTGCGCTGGTTGGTGCTTCTTCCAACTGGAATCGTCCCAGCTATTTCGTGATGAAATACCTGCAATCCAAAGGCTACCGTGTGATTCCGGTAAACCCCGGTACGGCGGGCGCAACCCTGCTGGGTGAGACGATTTACGCAGCGCTTGCTGATATCCCGGACCCGGTGGATATGGTGGATGTGTTCCGCGCCGCCGATGCGCTTCCCGGCATTGCCGATGAAGCAATTGCGATTGGCGCCAAGGTGCTTTGGGCGCAACTTGGTGTGCGCCATGATGACGCGGCGGCCAAGGCGGAAGCCGCCGGGCTTGAAGTGATCATGGATCGTTGCCCGAAGATTGAATTCAGCCGCTTTGGCGGCGAATTATCCTGGAGTGGCGTCAATTCTGGCCTGATCCGCAATCGCCCACCGGAACCACCGGCAGATCGCAAAACCCGTAATCGCCCGCTGCCGCCGCGCAATCTGGATTATGGCTTCGCGACCCGCAGCATCCATGCCGGTGCGGCGCCCGATCCCACGACGGGTGCGCGCGGCACGCCGATTTACCAAACGACGAGCTTCGTGTTTGAGGATGTGGACCACGCCGCATCGCTGTTTAACCTGCATAATTTCGGCCATGTCTATACGCGACTTTCCAACCCAACCGTCGCGGTTTTGGAGGAACGAGTCGCAAGCCTTGAAGGTGGGCGGGCTGCTGTCGCCACTGCTTCAGGCCATGCGGCGCAATTCGTGACCTTCTTCACCCTGTTGGAACCTGGTGATGAATTCCTCGCCAGCCGTAATCTCTATGGAGGTTCACTCACGCAATTCGCGCTCAGTTTCAAGAAACTCGGCTGGACCTGCCACTTCGTGGACCCGACCGAGCCTGAGAATTTTCGCCGCGCGCTGACGCCGAAATGCAAGGCAATTTTTGTTGAAAGCCTTGCCAATCCTGGCGGCATTGTCGTGGATTTGCGTGCAATTGCCGATATTGCGCATGAAGCCGGCATTCCGCTGATTGTGGATAATACGCTGGCGTCACCCTATTTGTGCCGCCCCTTTGAACATGGGGCGGATATCATCACGCATTCGCTGACGAAATTTCTGGGTGGGCACGGCAATTCTTTGGGCGGGATGATTGTTGAATCTGGCAAGTTCAATTACGCCAATGGCAAATTCCCAAGCATGGCAGACCCTGAGCCTGCTTATCATGGGCTGAAATTTTACGAGAATTTCGGCGATTTTGCCTTCACCACCAAGGCGCGCGCTGTAGCGCTGCGCGATTTTGGCCCCACGCTTTCACCCATGAATGCCTGGCTCACCATTACGGGGATTGAAACCTTGCATCTGCGCATGGAACGCCATGTCGCCAATGCGCAGCAGGTGGCGGAATTCCTGGCAGGCCATGCAAAGGTTGCCTGGGTGTCCTATGCCGGCTTGGCAAGCAGCCCCTTCAACGCGCTCGCCAAACGCTATCTGCCCAAGGGTCCGGGTTCGGTTTTCACCTTTGGGGTGAAGGGCGGTTTTGAGGCGGGCATTCGCCTTGTTGAGAGCGTGCGTCTTTTCTCGCATCTGGCAAATGTTGGCGATACGCGCAGCCTCATCCTGCACCCTGCTTCCACCACGCACCGGCAATTGACCGAAGAACAGCGGCTGGCCGCCGGCGCCGGGCCGGATGTCGTGCGGCTTTCAATTGGGCTTGAAGATGCGGCGGATTTGATCCGCGATTTGGATATGGCGCTTGGGACGTAAGGCGCGGTTTTGCAGCTGCCATGGCAGCCTGCCCCACGAGCACTTAGGCGCGGTTCTCAAGCAGCCGCCGCAAGGGCCTGCTGGGGTTTAATCCGCCCATCATAAAGCGCGCGACCCAAAATCGCGCCTTCAATCCCGGCGCCGGCTTCGCGCAGCGCGGTGATATCCTCAACCCCCGCAACGCCGCCCGAGGCAATCACGGGCAATTGCACCGCCCGCGCAAGCGCCGCCGTGGCTGCAACATTTACGCCGGTCAGCATGCCGTCGCGCGCGATATCCGTGTAAATGACCGCCGCTGCGCCGGAATCCTCAAAGCGGCGGGCCAAATCGGTCGCACTCACATCACTCGTTTCAGCCCAGCCTTCGGTGGCCACCATGCCATCACGCGCGTCAATCCCAAGCGCCACGCGCCCCGGAAAGGCACGACAGGCAGCGCGGGCAAAATCTGGGTCCTTCACGGCGGCGGAGCCCAGAATGATCCGGCTGACGCCCGCTTCCAGCCAGGCTTCGGCCGTTGCCATGGAGCGAATACCGCCGCCCAATTGCAGGCTGGCCCCCGGTACGGCGGCGATAATCGCACGCACCGCTTCGGCATTGGCCGGCTTGCCGGCAAAGGCGCCGTCCAGATCCACCATATGCACCCAGGAAAATCCTGCTTCGATGAAACGGCGCGCCTGCGCTGCCGGGTCATCGGCATAGATGGTGGCCTGATCCATCTCCCCACGTTTCAGGCGCACCACCTGCCCGCCTTTCAAATCAATGGCAGGATAAAGCGAAAATCGCATTACTGCGTGGGATCAAGCAATGCGCCGGTAGCACGCCCGCGGCCGGGTTCCAGCGGCTTGAAGTAGTAGCGCCCGGACACCGTTTGCCCATGCACGCGCGCGTAAAAGGGATGCGTGCCCCAATGCACGTAGCCCAGCGCTTCAAACAGCGCGATGGCGGTAGATTGCGTCTCCCGCACGTCAAGATTCAGCACGCGGTGTCCAAGGGCGGCGGCGCGTTCTTCAACGCGCATCACCAACATGCGCGCGAGGCCATGGCCGCGGGCATAGGGTGCCAGATACGCATGGGTCAGTGTGGCGCCGAAGGATTGCGCTTCATTATGGCGTGGCGGGCGCACCAACTGGGCCGACCCCACAACGTGCCCATCCAGGCGCGCGATGAACAATTCACGCTCCGGCACCAGCAGCGTCCCACGGAAATGCCGCGCGAGAGCTTCCCGCCCCTGCGGTTCCAGCCAGCCGAAGCCGCCGCCTTCAATGATGGCCGCATCCGTCGCTTCACAGAGATCGGCCAAATCGGCATCCGATATCTGTTTCGCGAGTTCCACCGCCAGATCATGGGTGAAGCTCATGGTCATTGCGCTATTCATGGCACCCATTGGATGAAATTAGCGAGGATACGCAACCCCACCGGACCGCTTTTTTCTACATGGAACTGAAGCCCGGCAAGATTATGGCGGGCAATGGCGGCCGAGACGGGGCCGCCATAATCCGTGGTGGCAATGACATGCCCTGCCTCGGCCGCCCTAAAGGCATAGGAATGCACGAAATAAACCTGATCCCCCGGCGTGATGCCCGCCAGCAAGGGGTGGCAGCCAGGGCGGAAGGCAAGCCCATTCCAGCCCATTTGTGGCAGCGGTAGGGGCCGGCCATCGGCGCCCTTCGGGTCCATGGGCGCCACTTCGCCCGGCAGCCAATCGAGGCCCGGGGTCGTGCCATGTTCCAAGCCACGAGACGCCATCAACTGCATGCCGACACATATGCCAAGAAAGGGGATGCCATCCCTGCACACGCGCTGTTCCATGGCCGCAACTGCGCCCGGCAGCGCATCCAAGCCACGCCGGCAGGCGGCAAAGGCCCCCTGGCCGGGCAGTACCACGCGGTCCGCGACCAAGATTTCCGCCGCGTCGCGCGTGACGCTGATCTCCGCTGAAACGCCTGCCTCCCCCGCTACTTTTTGGAAAGCGCGCAGCACGGAAGCGAGGTTGCCCGAACCCGGATCAATGATCACCAGCTTCATGTCAGACCACGGGCCAGATCGGGGCGACGATCCGCCAGATTCAGCACTGCGCCTTCCTCATCGCGGCCCTGCACCACGCCCATCAGGCGAAAGCCGCCTCGCTCAAGGGTCCAGCGCTGAAGGTTGCGCGCCTCAAACCCGGTCAGGATTTGCAGCGCTATCATGGCCCAGGGGGAGACGCTGGAAGGCAGCACGAAGCCCAAAAGGGTGGCGAGCGCGAAATAGAGGGCCGCCACGATCCAAAGCCGCTTGGCAAGGAACCAGAACAGCGGAAACAGCGCGGCCAGCCAGGAAAAACCTTCCCGCACCATGACCGTGCGTGCGGGCTTGCCCGCCATGGTCGGGCGCTGATGAACGGTCCAGATCCGCATTTCAGGCTTCCAGCACGCCCTTGGTGGAAGGAATGGCGCCAATCGCGCGCGGGTCCGGTTCCACCGCTTCGCGCAAAGCCCGCGCCAAAGCCTTGAAGCAGGCTTCCGCCACGTGATGGGCATTGGTCCCGGCTTTTTGCGTGACATGCAGGGTGATACCGGCATTGAAGGCCAGGGCGCGGAAAAATTCCTCGAACAGCTCCGTATCCATCTCCCCGATCTTGGGCTGAGCGAAGCTGACAGACCAGGCGAGGAAAGGCCGGCCAGAGATATCCACCGCCGCTTCGGCAAGCGCCTCATCCATCGGGATCACGGCGGCACCGTAGCGGCGAATTCCGCGCTTATCGCCCAAGGCCTGGCGTAGGCATTGGCCGATGACGATGCCGACATCTTCCGTGGTGTGGTGGAAATCTATGTGCAGATCGCCCTTGGCCCGCACCTTCAGGTCGAACAATCCATGGCGGGCCAATGCCGTCAGCATATGGTCCAAAAAGCCAATGCCGGTGGCGATATCCGCGCGCCCTTCGCCGTCCAGGCCAAGGGCGACGGTGATCGCGGTTTCCGAGGTCTCGCGGCTGATTTCCGCGCGGCGGTTCCAGGGCGGGGTGGTCTTCATGCCGCTTAACTACGCCCCGCGGCGGGGGGGATGCAACCGAAAGCGGGGATATGGTTGCCTCAAAGCTCCAGCCGCGCCATTTCTGCACCCATGACACAGACACAACACGATCCCCTGGGCTGGCATGGCACGACTATTCTTTGCGTCCGCAAGGGCGGGCAAGTGGCCATGGCCGGGGATGGGCAGGTCTCGCTTGGGCAGACCGTGGTGAAGGGCAATGCGCGCAAAATCCGCCGGATCGCCGGCGGCAAGGTGCTGGCGGGCTTCGCTGGCGCCACGGCCGATGCCTTTACGCTGCTGGAGCGGCTGGAAGCCAAGCTGGAACGCTTCCCGGATCAATTGGAACGCGCCTGCGTTGATCTGGCTAAGGATTGGCGGACAGATCGCTACCTGAGGCGTCTGGAAGCCTTGCTCGCGGTTGCGGATCACAAACGATCCTTGCTCGTGACCGGGCAGGGCGATGTGCTGGAACCGGAAGATGCCATCATCGGCATTGGGTCCGGTGGCAATTACGCGCTTTCGGCCGCGCGCGCGCTGCTGCCCGTGGAAGGCGTGGAAGCCGAGGAGATTTGCCGGCGCGCGATGAAGATTGCCGCTGATATCTGCGTCTACACGAACGGCAATATCATCCTGGAAACGCTGGCTGCCAGCGCGGGAGACGCGCCATGACCGAAACCGTGAACCTTTCCCCACGTGAGATCGTCTCGGAGCTTGATCGGCATATTGTCGGCCAGCTGGAAGCCAAGCGCGCGGTGGCGATCGCGCTACGCAACCGTTGGCGGCGCCAGCAATTGGCCCCTGGGCTGCGCGAAGAAGTGGTGCCGAAAAACATCCTGATGATCGGGCCGACCGGCTGCGGCAAGACGGAAATCGCGCGCCGCTTGGCGCGGCTGGCGCATGCACCGTTTCTGAAGGTGGAAGCGACGAAATTCACCGAAGTTGGCTATGTTGGGCGCGATGTGGAAAGCATTATCCGTGACCTGGTGGAAGTTGCCATCACCATGGGTCGCGATTCCGCGCGCAAGGGCGTGCAGGCCAAGGCTGAATTGGCGGCGGAGGAAACGCTGCTGACGGCGCTGGTGGGCGAAGGGGCATCAGGGGAAACGCGCCTGAAATTCCGCCGCATGCTGCGCGAAGGCCAGTTGGAAAACCGCGAGATTGAAGTGCAATTGGCCGATTCTGGGCCAGCCATGCCGATTGGCATGATGGATCTGCCGGGTGGCCAGCCGCCGCAAATGCAGAATTTGCAGGATATGTTTGGCAAGATGTTCGGCGGGCGCAGTAAATCCCGCAAGATGACGGTGGCTGAAGCCCGCACCGCGCTGCTGAAGGATGAAGCCGACAAGCTATTGGATCAGGATGCGGTGGTGCGTGAAGCACTCGCCAATGTCGAAGCCAATGGCATCGTGTTCCTGGATGAGATTGACAAGATTTGCGCGCGCACCAGCGAAAGCGGGATGCGCGGCGGCGATGTCTCCCGCGAGGGGGTGCAGCGTGATTTGCTGCCGCTGATTGAAGGCACCACCGTCACCACCAAGCACGGGCCGGTGAAGACGGATCATGTGCTGTTCATCGCGTCTGGCGCGTTTCATTTGGCGAAGCCATCCGATCTTTTGCCCGAATTGCAGGGGCGCTTGCCGATCCGCGTGGAATTGAAGGCGCTATCGCGCGATGATTTCCGCCGGATTTTGACCGAGCCGGAAAACTCCCTGCTGAAGCAATATACCGCGCTGCTCGGTACTGAATCCGTGACGCTGGATTTCACGCCCGACGCGGTTGAAGCGATTGCCGATCTGGCCGCTGAGATCAACGCGAGTGTAGAAAATATCGGCGCACGACGCCTGGCGACGGTGCTGGAACGGTTGCTGGAGGAGATTTCCTTCACCGCGACTGATCGTGCAGGGGAAACAATTGCGGTGGATGCCGCCATGGTGCGCGACCGCGTGGCACCTCTCGCGGCCAGCGCCGATCTTTCGCGCTATATTCTCTAGTGGTGCGATTCATGTTCACCTTTCCCGAGGCAAACCTGCGCCCGTGCACCACTAGCCCTTTATTTGGTGGTCCGGTCGCGGGCGGGGGGTCCCGCCCGGCGCGCC
>JBIIGZ010000135.1:0-9401 GCA_044236185.1 Roseomonas sp.
GCTGCCGTCGGGAACCGACGGCAGCGACCGGACCACGAGCGATGAGCCTTACGGTAAGCCCCGCGCCGCCGCCGCTGGATGGCAAAGCCAGTGCTGAACTGCGCGCAGCATTTGAGGCTTTGGAGAACCCTTCCCTCGCTGCGCGGCTATCGGCGACTGTGGGCACACCGATTGAAGCACTGACGGCGCGTTTGCCCAATACGCTGCAAGGCGGGCTGCATGGTGCGGTGCGCACTGCCCTGACAACGGCGATGACGGCGGCGCTGCGGTCCTCTCCCGCCGCAACGCCGGGGGTTGTGCCTTCATCCTGGCTGCATCGTGGGCTGGCGGCGGCAACCGGCGCGGCGGGCGGGGCCTTTGGGCTGGCCGGCACGTTGGTAGAATTGCCGATTTCGACCACAGTGCTGCTCCGCCAGATCGCCGCCATTGCAGCGGAGGAGGGTGAGGATTTGGCACGGCCCGAGATTGCCGCCGAATGCCTGAAGATTTTCGCGCTTGGCGGGCGCGGCAAAAGCGATGACGCGGCCGAATCGGGCTATTTCGCCCTGCGTATTGCCTTGGCCGAAGCGCTGAAGGGCAGTATTGGCGCCACCCTCCTTCCCGGCTTCATCGCCGCCATTGCCGCGCGCTTTGTGGGGCCTGTGGGCTTGAAGCTTTCCGCTCAGGCAGCGCCGCTTATTGGTGCCGCGGCAGGGGCAGCCATCAACCTGGCGTTTCTGGAACACTTCCGCAGTGTGGCCCGCGGCCATTTTACGCTGCGGCGGCTGGAGCGCGTGTATGGTACCGCGCCGGTGCGCGCTGCTTATGAAGCCCTGGCGGCAACGCGCGATGTAGCGTTTGCGAAGGCTTCGAAAAATGAGGGCGACTGACCGAGGCTCATCCAAAGGCGATGCCGCCATGGTGCGGTTGAGCGTAGCGGGCCGGTTGCGTCCCGTGATTCTGGCTGCTTGCAAGTGCAACCACAGGAAGATAGAAATAAATGAAATCAATATATTAACGCCTTTTCCTGTCTGCTGTGTGAGGCAGGCGCGGATTTTTCATCTGCCTATGCTCGAAATCCCCCGCTGAATTCGGAATTTTGTTGACACCATCTCAATAGATTTGCGATAAGACGCGTGGAAGGACGATAGGGTTCATGTCTATAGATCTCGCAATTCGTCAGACTCCTCAGCAAGACTCGCTCCGGCGCTCGATGCCCTTGGGGTCTGGAGGGGATGTTGTGGGGTCTGTCTCTGTGGCTGATTCACCTGAGGTCGGGCCACCGAACCCTCGGCTTCGCCTGGATCGCGATCTGGGCATGGTTGTGATTGAATTTCGCGACGCGGCCGGGCGCTTGGCGGCCTCCCTTCCCACGACCCGTGAAATTGAAGCCTACCGCGCCTCCGTGCTTTTTGGTGCCGAGTTGCCTTCCGATGTTCCGGCCATGAACATAGCTGGTGATGGTCCCAGCGCCGCCCGGCCTGGGATACCCGCGCCCCCAGACGCGGAGTTTGCCGATCGAAAGAGCTTCGCTGCGGTTGATGAGAAGGCGGCTGGCCTCGACACGGTCGCCTGACGGTCATTCGACTGACAAAAGCGCGGTTTGCACTCGAAATAATCGAAAGTGCGGGCAGCCAGCCATTGCGATCACCAAAAGCTGAAATCTTGTCCTTGCCATAGTCACGGTTACATTTACCGTGTAACGGGATGTTCTGTTTCCCGAGAACGCAGTCGCCAATCCCGCATGCCAGCGGCCGGGGTGCCCGTGTTACTCCTCGACCCGCCGATATTGGCGCCAAATGCCGGAGCGATTGGCATGACCCCAAGCGAATCTACCAAGACGCCACATCGGATCGTTGTCGTCGGCGGTGGGGCGGCCGGGTTGGAACTCGTCACTCGGCTTGGTCACCGTTATGCCCGGAACGGCGAGGCTGAGGTCACGCTGGTGGAGCGCGCCCGCACCCATCTGTGGAAGCCGCTGCTGCATGCGGTGGCGGCCGGCAGCCTCGATCGGGACCGGCATGAGCTTCATTATCTGCGCCAAGCGCATAACCATCACTTCACCTACCGCTTCGGGCCCATGACCGGCATTGACCGGGAGGCGCGTGAGGTCCTGGTCGGCGCCACCTTCGACGATGAAGGCCGCCAGGTCACGCCGCCGAGCCGCGTGCCCTATGACACGTTGGTGATCTGCATCGGCAGCGTCACCAATGATTTCGGCACACCAGGTGCGGCGGAACACGCCGTGCCGCTGGAAAACGTGGCGCAAGCCAGCCGGTTTCATCGCCGGCTGGTGAATGCGTGCCTGCGCGCCAATAGCCAATCCGAACCGGTGCGCCCCGGCCAGCTTCATGTTGCGATCATCGGTGCGGGGGCTACCGGCACGGAACTCGCCGCCGAATTGCACCGCACCTTGCGCGCCGTTGTCGCCTATGGCTTGGACCGGATTGACCCGGCACGCGATGTCCGCATCCGCCTGATTGAAGCGGCACCGCGCATCCTGCCCGCCTTGCCCGAACGCATCTCCGCTGCGACTGTGAAATTGCTGGAAGATCTTGGCGTTGAGGTCCTGGCCGGCCGCCGCGTGGCTGAAGTGCGCGCCGATGGCGTGGTGCTGGCCGATGGCGATGTCATCCCAGGAGAGCTCGTCGTCTGGGCCGCCGGCGTGAAGGGCCCGGCCGTACTTCGCGATATCGGCGGGCTTGAGACCACGCCCAATGACCAACTGGTCGTCCTGCCCACGCTGCAAACCACGCGCGATCCCGATATTTTTGCGCTTGGCGATTGCGCCGCCTGCCCGCGCCCCGATGGCAAGGGCAACCTGCCGCCCCGCGCGCAAGCCGCGCATCAGCAGGCGACGCATCTTTACCGGCAGATTGACCGCAAGCTGCGTGGACTTGAAGTGGAGCCCTTTGCCTATCGTGATTTCGGATCGCTCGTGTCGCTCGGCAAATACTCAACCGTCGGCAGCCTGATGGGCTTCCTGGTTGGGCGCAGCATGTTCATTGAAGGCTATTTCGCGCGAATGATGTATCGGTCGCTCTACAAGATGCACCAGACAGCGCTGCATGGGCATGCGCCGGTACTTTGGAAAACGCTGGTCGGGCTGGTGGCGGACCGCGGGCAGCCGCAGGTAAAGCTGCATTGAGGTGATGTGGGCTTAACCCCGTCTTTCCAACACGAAAAGGGGGCCAAAGCCCCCTTTTTAACGCCCAACGCTATCACGCAGGCCGAAGCCTGCGCCAAATCAGCCCTGCCGGGCCTTCAGCCGGGGGTTCTTCTTGTTGATCACGTAAACGCGACCGCGGCGGCGTACCACAACGCAGTTCTTGTCACGGGTCTTGGCGGTCTTCAGCGAGTTACGAATTTTCATTGGTCAAACCTTTCGAAGGCGCGGTGTCTAAGCAAGCCAGAGGGTCAAGTCAACCCATTGCATATCCTATTCTGCCGCGCGGCGTTCCTCTTCCATGATGCGCAGAAAACCATCCCGCGTCTGGGGCAGTTTGCGGCCCATGATCTGTTCGGCCACCTGGGTGCGCAGCACCTGTGCCGTGCCGCCGGCAATGGCGAACATCCGCGCATCGCGCAAATAGCGCTCCATCGGGTTGTCGCGCGAATAGCCCGCCGCGCCCCAAACCTGCAAGGCTTGGTTCGTCACCCTGATCGCCATCTCGCCGGCCAGCACCTTGGCTTGGGCAGCGGCAAGGCGATCCGGAAAGCCATTCGGCCCCGCGCTTTTCGCCGCGCGCCACACCAGCGCGCGGGCGGCTTCCACCTCAATGGACATGTCGGCCAGCATCCAGGCAAGGCCCTGGAATTCGCCAATGGGCCGGCCGAATTGGCGCCGGGTCTGCGCGCGCTCCAGCGCATGTTCATAGGCGCCGGCGGCCAGCCCCAAGGCAACGGTCGCCGCCCCCACACGTTGCCCATTATAGGCATCAATCAGCCGGCCGAAGCCGCGCGCCCAGCCGCCGGGTGGACGCAGCACCATGCTATCGGCCACTTCAAGGCCCGCGATTTCTGTCTCGGCTTCCGGCATCCCACATAGCCCGAGGGAGGGGATGCGCTTGAAGCTAATCCCAGGCGGGGGCCCATCGCCCTGGCGCACCACCAGGAAGCCGCCAATGCCCTGATCGCGCCCGTCTTCAATCACGCGGGCGAAGATCAGGTGCAGCCGGGAAACGCCACCGCCCGTGATCCAGGTCTTGCGGCCATTGATCACCCATTTATCGCCATGACGCACCGCGCGCGTCGTCATTTCAGTCGCGGCCGAACCGGCTTCGGGTTCGGTAATTAGAATCGCGGGCTTGTCGCCGGCCAGCACCAGCTCAGCGGCGATGCGCTTTTGGGCGTCTGAGCCATAGGCCATGATGGCACCAATCGCGCCCATATTGGCTTCCACGGCAATGCGGCCACAAACGGCGCAGGCTTTGGAAAATTCCTCAATCACCAAGGCAGCGTCGAAGTAATCGCCCCCCGGCCCGCCCCATTGGCGCGGTACTGTCAGGCCGGTGAAGCCCGCTTCCGCCATACGCCGCACCATGGGCCAGGGATAGGCGCCGGACCGATCGGTCTCGGCCGCTTGGGCTGCCGCTTCGCGCGCCAATTCCCGCGCCCGGTCGCGCAGCCTTGCCTGTTCTGGGGTCAAGCCATCCATGATGTCAGCCTTTATAAAAGACGCGCTTCAATTGCCGCCGCTGCGGCGCGATCCAGTTTGAGCGCCTTGGCAAATTCATCAAGCCAGGCGCGCTCGGCAGCGGCGATTTCGCCCGCGCCGACCACAGCGGCTGCATAGATCTGCGCGGCCAGCATCGGGTCGCCCGCCAGTTTCGCCAGCGCCGCCGGGGACAGCGGCTTGTCAAAATCAGCCAGCACCGTGTCGCGAGCGGCTGCGCTGAGGCCCGCCCCATCCAATTGCGAGGCGATGCGCCCACGTTCTTCGGCATCAATCGCGCCATCGGCCTTGGCGGCGGCGATCATGGCGCGGAGCATGAGCAAAGCCTCCGCGGTCTCCGCGCTTGGTTCTTCTTCCGGTTCGGCGGCCACCGGCGCCCAAGGGTCGGCGATGGGCTTGGCGGCGCCCGGTGCCTTGCCCCAGGGGCCAGCACCTGCAGGCGCGTCCTTCAGTCCACCCTGGCCCGGCGTTTTTTTGACGGGCGGGGCGCCGGTGGGTGCTTGGCGCGACGGTCCTGCCCAATCGAAACCGCTCCCCTCCTTGCCGGAGGAAGGTGCCGGCCGTGGCGGCGGAGCTGCTGGCGCTGGTGGTGCACTTTGGCTCCGGCGCAGCGCTTCAATCGCAATGCCAGCAAGCCCGGCCAAAGCGCGGCCAAGCTGTGCATTTCCTGTAGGGGCACGCCTGCCATAGCCTATAGGGCTGCGCCGCCGTGGGGCTGTACCGCCCGAAAGAACCGCGCCAATTACCCGCCCAAGATCGAAACCGGCCATCTTCAATTCTCCCTTGCAGGCAGCTTTACAAATCCTGCATGACTGCCGCAATCGCGGGTGCGAGCGCGCGGAATTCCTCAGCCCTTGGGCTGCGCGACCGCCAAGCAAGACCGATGCGACGGCTCATGCCATTCTCAAGCGGCCGCGTCACCAGCCCGGTCCCCGCCAGAACGCCGCTCATCACCGAAAGGCGCGGCAATAACGTTACCCCAAGCCCGCTGGCGGCCATTTGCACAAGGGTATGCAGCGAGGTCGCGGAAAACTCCTCTGCCGCCAAAGCCCCCGAAACCCCACAGGCGGCCAGTGCGTGATCACGCAGGCAATGACCATCCTGCAGCAGCAAAAGCTTTTCCTCCATCAGCGCCCGGGGCGCGATGCTGGTACGCTCAGCCAAGGGGTGATCTTCCCGGCACGCCAGGACAAACGGGTCTTCGGCGATGGCGAGCGTCTCCGCAGCCCCGCAATCGCAGGGGAGTGCCAATAGCAGCAGATCAAGCCGCCCGGATTCCAAAGCTTCCACCAGCCTTTCGGTCAAATCCTCACGCAACCAGGGGCGAAGGCGCGGGAAATCGGCGCGCAGGCGCGGCATCAGGCGCGGCAGCAGAAAGGGGCTGATGGTCGGGATCACACCAAGGCGGATCGGCCCGGAAAGGGGTTCCCGCGCCGCAGTTGCAGTCTCCACACAGCTATTGAGCGCGGCGAGGGCAACACGCGCACGTTGGATGAGTTCCGCCCCAAGCGGGGTGAAAACCGGCTTCTTGGCGCCGCTCCTTTCCAGAATCGCGGCGTCCAATTGCCGTTCCAGGGCTATCATGCCGGCCGATAGGGTGGACTGCGTGACGCCACAGGCCGAAGCGGCGCGACCGAAATGCTCATATTCGGCGAGCGCCACCAAATAGCGCAGCTGCTGTGGTGTGGGCAACGCGATCATCGTATATTCCGATTAATAATCAAGAGCCTTCATCTAAAACAGCGTTGCAAGAAATGGGTGGCAAGAGGCTCTCCCGAAAGGCCCCTCACCACTTCAAACCGTGGGTTCGCGCTTCAGATGCAGCTCAGCGACGGGTCCAGCGTTCCTGGCCAAGCCTGGTCCCGCCGGCATAGGTCCAGATACCGGACCAGACACCGTTTTCATTTACGAGCAGGACAAGCCCCGTATCGTTGCCAGAACGATAGCTGACCGTGAGGAAACCCTCATCGCCGATGCCGGTGCCAAGATAACGCTGCCCGTCGATCACCCAAGTGACGCGAAAGGTATCGCCGGTTGGTACCACCTCCACCATACCGCTATAGGTCGTGCCATCAGGCGTGCGGCCTTCGATATTATAGCGGCCAGCAATGCTTTTTTGTGCTGCTGCGCCGCCGGCCAGCGCAGCGAGAATGGGCAGCGACAGCAGAAGGCGTTTCCTGATCATCGGGATGATCCTTATTTTTTCGATGAAAAATGATAGCCATCATCGCCGCCAGAGTGACCCGCGATACAGAGCGTTTCAATACCGCGCTGGATCATAAGGCTTCGGGTCAATGAAGGGCGCTTCGCCCATCATCATCTCGGCGACCAGCCGCCCGGTCGTCGGCCCCAGCGTAAAGCCCTGATGTGCATGGCCAAAGGCGCACCAGGCGCCGGAATGGCCGGGCAGGGGGCCGATGATCGGGAGCATATCCGGCGTGCAGGGTCTGACCCCCATCCAAGGGTCTTCTTCCACGGCTTCCGTCAGGGGTAGCAGTTTGCGCGCCAGCGGTTCAGCGCGGGCCAATTGCACCGGGGTTTTCGGCGCATTATCGGGGGCGAATTCAGCCCCCGTTGTCAGCCTGACGCCAGCGCGCATCGGCACCAGCACAAAGCCGCTATCGGCATCCATGAAACCGTGATTGAGCACCGCATTGCCCTGCATGCGGTAATGGCGGTGATAGCCGCGCTTACCGAATAATGGCGGCGCATAGCCGAAGCGGCGCGTGAGTTTCGCCGAAGCCGACCCAAGCGCCACGACAACCTGTTCTGCTTCCCGTGCGCCATCCGCGCTTTGCACGCGCCAGCCCGCGCCGTGGCGTTCCAGGCTCATGGCGTCACCGCGCAGGAACTGCCCGCCGGCTTCGGTAAAGCGCTTGGCGTAGAAAAGCGTCAGCGCCTGCGGGTCACTCACCGAAAGCGGATCGGTCCAATGAATGGCACCAAGGCGCTTGACCAGCAGATGTGGTTCTGCCGCCGCAATTCCGGCTTCATCGAGCAGCGCGTAATTCACGCCTTGCTCGCGCTTCAGCATTTCGGCTTCGGCAATGGCGGCGTTCAAGGCTGTCTGATGATTGTAAAGCCGCATCCAGCCAATGGGGCGAAGCAATGCTGCGGCTTCTGTCCCGCGTGTTAGCGCCACATGTTCATCAATGCAGGTCACGATCAGCCGCGCATAGGCTTCCGCAATGGACCGATAGCGTGACGGCGCCGAATGCCACCAATATTTGAATAAGGGCGTGGCGAGGCTGAGCAAGGCAGAAGGATGATAGGAAGCATCCACCGATCGGTTCTGCGCCATGCGCCAAAGCGTCGCGATATCGCGCGGGAAGGGATGCGGATACACCGCTTCCCGCTGAATCAAGCCTGCATTGCCGAAGGAAGCCCCTTCACCTGGCGGCGCACGATCCAGCAGCACAACTTGTGCGCCGCGGCGTTGCAGATGGAGTGCGATGGAAACGCCGACCATGCCGGCGCCGAGCACGATCACGGATCGCGACATTATACGTCTTCCTGTCTCACCCGCCCCTTTGGGCGTGGTTCAAACGTCCTTGGTTTCGAATTCCGCCGGACCCGTGATTTCGATCAATTCCAGATCTTCGGAATGGGCAACTTCACGATGCTTCACCAAAGGCGGCTGATAGCAGCTATCGCCGGCGCGGAATTCCTTGACGCCGATATCTTCATATTCAAAGCGCACCCATCCCTTCAAAACGAAAAACATCTGGAATTTCAGATTATGGGTATGCCATTGCCCGGTTGCATGGGCGCCAGGGATGGCGCGGATGACATGCGCGCCAAAGGCGCCACCCGTGGCGCCATTGATGCCAAGATCACGATATTCGAAAAACGGGCGAAGCCCACGGATGAATTCGGACGTTTCGGCGTGGCTGGTTGTTGTGGTGGTCATGGCGTTTTTCCTTCAGGCTAGGGGAAGAGCAACATGGCGGGTGAAGCCCGGGCGCGTCAGCAGCGTATCATAATAGCGGCGCAGATTGGGCAGGCTGGGGCGTTCAATCGGCAGCACATGCCAGCGATGTACCCAGCAGCCAAGCGTGAGGTCCGCCAGTGTCAGCGCATCGCCACAAAGAAAGCGCTTCCCTTCCAGTTTCTTTTCGATAATGCCCCAAAGCCGCCCCGCTTCATCCCGCGCCTTGGCTTCCGCCTTCCAATCACGTTCCGGTTCCGGCAGGCGCACATGGGTGAAAAAGATCGTCACCATCGGCGCGGTCAGGTGCCCAAGGGTCCAATCCATCCAGGTTTCCACGGCTGCCCTTTGGCGCGCATCGCGCGGATAGATCGGGCTATCAGGAGCTTCCGTATTGCACAAATAGCGGCAGATCGTGTTGCTTTCCCAGAGCGCCCAGCCATCTTCTTCCTGCAAGGTCGGCACCAAACCCATGGGGTTCATGGCGCGGTATTCCGGTTCCTTGGTGCGGCCAAAGGCGCCGCCGGCATCTATCCGTTCATAGGAAAGGCCGAGCTCTTCCATCAGCCACAACACTTTCATCACATTGCTGGAACTGGTCCGCCCCCAAAGCTTGCGCATGGCTGATCTCCCTTGTCTGAGGCCAGCCTAAAGGGCTGGGCCGGGCGGGTCCAGTTGCAAGCGGCGCCGTGGCGCGCAATCTGTCCTCCATGAAGCGTGCCCTTATCATCCTTGCCCTGGCGGCTGCCGCTCCGCTTTTGGCCCAGGCCAGCGAGACTTGGCTGGGGTTGGCGCCGTGTGAGCTTTGTCTGTGGCAGC
>JBIIGZ010000210.1:0-5411 GCA_044236185.1 Roseomonas sp.
CGGGCAATGGATCGAAAGCACATCGGCTTGTGCGAGCATCTCATCCATGGTCCGGCAGCGTGTGACGCCAATGGCGCGGTCCGATCCATTGGGCAAAGCCGGATCATAAAACACCACGCGATAGCCAAGCGCCTTGGCGCGCAACGCGGCCGCTGTACCGATGCGCCCGAGGCCCAGAATGCCAAAGGTCTGCACATCCTGCCGGCGCACTGCCGCATGCGGCATGACCGCCCATTTCGCCGGGTTCGGGCCGCGTTGCGTGTCGTGATACAGCGTCAAACCACGCCGCAGGCCAAGTGCCATCAGCACCGCGAATTCCGCCACTTCCTGCGTGCCATAATCCGGCACATTGCAGACCTTAATGCCGCGCGCCGCGCAGGCTGCGCGATCCACCCGGTCATACCCAACCCCCATGCGGATCACGACCTTGAGCTTTGGGAAACGCGCAATCTGATCCGCCGGCACCGCCATGCGCAGCGTCATTAGGCCTTCCGCCTGTTGGCAAAGCTCATCCGGCAATTCCGCGAGTGAGGTCTTGCACGCCCCCTGCAGGATGCGCACGCCCGGCCCCATAATGCGCTGTTCCAAATCCGTCTCGGGATAGAGCCCTTCCGGTTCAAGCACGGTCAATGTCATCTGGCATTCCCTTGGATGAATGATTGCGGCGCAGGATGGGGCGGGCGGGCGGGGCTGGCAATGGCGCCGCGCTGGCTTATCCTGCGCCCAAACAGGAAAGGCGCGGGACCATGGCAGCAAGACGCATTCTGATTACTGGGGCAGCCAGCGGCATAGGTGCAGCAACCGCCCGCGCCTTCGCTGGCCCTGGCGTCGCGCTGATGCTGCACACACGCGCCAACCGCGAAGCCCTGGCGCGGGTTGCCGCCGCTGCGCGCGAAAAAGGTGCGCAGGTTGCCGAAGCCTTTGGCGATTTCGCTGATGCTGAGGCCCCGGCGCGCCTGGTTGCGGAAAGCGTCACCGCGCTCGGCGGCCTTGATGTGCTGGTGGCCAATGCCGGCTTTGCTGATCGCACGCCTATCGCAACCCTTACCGATGCTGCCTTCGCCAAAAGCCATGAGGCAATCACCTTCAGCCTGCTTCGCCTGGCGCGCGCTGCCGCACCGCATCTGGCGGCAGGGCAAGACCCGCGGCTGATCGCGGTTTCATCCTTCGTCGCGCATCTATTCCGCAATGATGTCACCACCTTCCCCGCCTCAGCCGCCGCCAAGGCAGCGGTGGAAGCACTGGTGCGCGCCCTTGCAATTGAATGGGCGCCGAAGGTCACGGTGAATGCGGTGGTGCCTGGCTATACGCGCAAAGACCCCGGCGCCCATGCCGCACTTTCGGCGGCGCAATGGGAGGAAATCACCGCGCGCATCCCGCTGAAACGCCTTGGCACGCCCGATGATGTCGCCGCCACCATCGCCTTTCTTGCTTCACCGGGCGCGGGATACATCACCGGGCAATCCATCCATGTCAGCGGCGGCGTGGTGATGTGATGCGGCGCTTCTTCTGGGTATTCCTGCTGCTGGCCGCGCCCGCGCTGGCGCAGGACCTTTCCGGCCATGGAGGCCCTGTCCGCGCCGTTTTGCCCCTGCCCGATGGGCAGCACATTGTCTCCGCCGGTTTCGATCACGCCGTTATTCTTTGGGACGCAAACGCGGGCCAAGCACGCGCGGTGGCGCGCTGGCATCGTGGCAGCGTCAATGCGCTGGCCCTTTTGCCCGATGGGCGCATTGCCAGCGCCGGTGAAGGTGGGCGCATCGCGCTTTGGGCGGCGGGGCTTGGCACGGCGCCGGCGCAAATTCTGGAAGGGCATACGGGGCAGATCGCGGGGCTTGCGGCGCGCGGCGGGTTTTTGGCCTCGGCCGCCTGGGATGGCTCTGTGCGGCTTTGGAACCTCGCCGATGGCAGCGCACAAATCCTGGAAGGCCATCGCGGCAATGTGAACGCTGTCGCCTTCCGCCCTGATGGCGCGCTGATCAGTGCCGGGTTTGATGGCACCATCCGCCTCTGGGCCGCCAATGGCAGCAACCAGATCATCGCCGAAGCCGGCCTGCCGCTGAACGCCCTTGTCGCCCTGCCCGATGGCGGCCTCGCCGCCGGCGGCGTGGATGGCGTGCTCCGCCTGATCGCGCCCAATGGCGCCATGCGCGAAGTGGAGGCAGGCGCGCGGCCCATCGTCGCCCTCAGCCTTGATGCCACGGGCGCGCGCCTGGCCGTGGCGTCCCTCGGCGGCAATGTGACGATCTGGGGCGTGGAGACAGCACGCCTGCTCCACACGCTGGAAGGCCCGGGCCTGCCGGTTTGGTCCGTGGCCTTCGCCCCGGATGGGCGCTTGCTTTGGACCGGCGGCGCTGACCGGCAAGTGCGCCGCTGGAATGCGCTGAGCGGCCGCGCCATCGGCCCCATCGCTGCCCCCGCCGCGACCGACCTGCCGCCAGGGCTTGATACCCATGGCGCGCAAGTGTTTCGCGCTTGTAGCGCCTGCCACGCGCTGACTCCCGATGCTGGCCCCATGGCCGGGCCGCATTTGCACGGCATTTTCGGCCGCCGCATGGGGACGCTGCCCGGCTATGTCTATTCCGAACGCCTCGCGCGCGGGGATATCACTTGGGATGCCGCAACCATCGCTGATCTGTTCACGCGCGGCCCTGATGTGGTGACACCAGGGACGAAAATGCCCGTGCAGCGCGTGGATAATGCAGAAGATTTGGCAGCGCTGCTGCGGTTTTTGGAGCAGGCAACCAAATAGGCTTATCCCACCTCCATCGGCAGGCTTTCATCCTTTGCCCATTCATTCATGGAAGCGTCATAAACCGCGATATCCTCATGCCCCAGCTGATACAGCAGAAAAGCATCAAGGGTGGCGGCAATGCCGCCGCCGCAATAAATCAGCTTGCGCTTCCCTTTATCCGCACCAACCGCAGCAAAGGCAGCGGCCACCTGATCCGGCGCCTTCAATTTGAAACTGCCCGCTTCAAACAAGGATGCCGCCGGCAGATTGACACTGCCCGGAATACGCCCCGGCCGGCCATAACGTGGGTTTGCCCCGCTATGCAGATCAGGGGCGAGCGCATTGATGGAACAAATGCCGCCATCACCAATCGCCGCCAGCATGTCGTCCCGCCCAACAAATAATCCAGGCCGCGGCTTGGCGCTTAGCGTTGCGGGCGCATAGCGCGTCTCAGCGGTGGAAATCGCGCGGCCTTCCGCCACCCAGGCATCAATCCCGCCATCCAATATCGCGGCATTGTCAAAGCCAATCGCGCGCATCATCCACCACACGCGCGTCGCCCATTGCGGTGTCTTGCGCGAATACAGCACCACGCGCGTCCCATCGCCAATCCCGCGCGCTGCCAAGCGCGCGGCCAGATCATCGGGCGCTGGCATGGTGAAGTTGAAGTGGCCGGTGCGATCGGAAAGCTCGCCTTGTAGATCAAGGAACCCCGCGCCCGGGATATGGCCGGCATCGTAATCTTCTCGCCCGCTTTTGATCGTATAAGGGCGGCCAGTGCCGGTCTCATACAAAAGATAGGTAGTGCAATCGAAGATGCGAAGGTTCGGGTCGCCGAGATTGGCCGCAAGCCATGCGGTGCTGACAATCGCTTCGGGGTGTGCATAAGCGGCCATGGGTTCCTCCTGCATGTTGGATCAAGCCTGCACTGATAGCGGCGCACATCGCAAGCGCATCACGCGCGCAAGCGGTGGATCGTCACTTCGCGCACCTCACGATCTTCCAATTCGCGCGTCGTCGGCACGCTGTAGCGCGCGATGGGATCAAGCCCTGCTTTCGGCAAATAGGCGCGGCCCGGATCGGCGATCAGCACCTCGGCCCCCGCCGCGACAAGACCACGCAGCCAGGGCAGGATATGCCCGGTCATTGGCGCTTCGTAGCAGACATCACCCGCGAAAATCACATCCCAACGGCAGGGCGCGCCCACCACATCGCCCGGCGGTGTTGCCACCGCAACGCCGTTCAGCGCCGCATTCAGCCGCACGGCGGCCAGCGCCAGCGGGTCAATCTCAGCTGCTTCCGCCAACACCGCACCGGCCTGCATGGCGGCAATGGCGGCAATGCCGCAGCCGGCGGCGAAATCCAGCACGCGCTTGCCGGCCACCAGCTTCGGGTCATCCAGCACCGCCCGCGCCAAGGCTTGCCCGCCCGGCCAGGCAAAGGCCCAGAAGGGCGGTTCAATATTTTGTTCGGCAAGCCAGGCTTCGGTTGCCTGCCAGATCGGTGTGATCTCACTCGCCAGATGCAGCGCGATTTCCGGCACCAAGGGCGCGCGCGAAATCGCCGTTTGTGCCGCGACGAATTCCTCTGGCGTCACAGCCGGCCCAGCAGGAAGGCCGCGGCAATGGCAAGCCCGACATCTCGATTGGCCTTGAACAGGCGAAGGCAAAGCGCCGGGTCGGCGATATCAAGCTGGATCACCTGCCGCGCCAACATCGCGCCGGGCAAAGCAAGCCCCAGCAAATACCAAGGCGCCAGCCCCGCCAGCCACCCGGCCAAAGCCAGCAACGCCATGGTCAGCCCGTAGCAAAGGATCAGGAATGGCCGTGTCTTTTCGCCCAGGCGCAGTGCGGATGATCTGATGCCCACCAGCGCATCATCTTCCCGGTCCTGATGCGCATAGATCGTGTCATAGCCCAAAATCCAGAAAAACCCGGCTGCCCAAAGCGCGAATGCCGCCGCATCAAGCCCGCCCGTCACCGCCGCATAGCCCATGGGTGCGGCCCAGGAGAAAATCACCCCAAGCACAGCCTGAGGCCAATCCGTCACGCGCTTGGCCAAAGGGTAAAGCACTACCGGGATCAAGGACGCCACACCAAGCACCTGCGCCGTGCGGTTCAATTGCAGCAAGATCAGCAAAGCCGCCGCCAGCACCAGCGCCAGAAACACCAAGGCATGCCGTGGCCGCAGCGCGCCGGAAGCGAGCGGGCGCCCCGCCGTGCGTTCCACCTGCCGGTCCAAATCCCGGTCCCACAGATCATTCACGACGCAACCCGCGCCGCGCATCAGCACCGCGCCCAGGCCGAACAAGGCGGTCAGCCAAAGCCCCTGGCGCCAATCCGGCGCCACCATGGCAAAGGCCCAAAGCCCCGGCAGAAACAGCAGCCAGGACCCGATGGGCCTATCGAGGCGCATCAGCAGCGCATAGGGGCGCCATGCCTGGGGCAGGCGCGCCACCCAGCCACTGGTGCGGATATCGGTATGGCCACTCATGTGGCTATAAGGGGCATGGAAACCCGCCATGTCCACCCCGCGCCTTCATCTTGAAACCCATCTCTCCGCCGGCCTTGAGATAGAGGCTGAGCCCGGCCAGGCGCATCATCTGGGTGCCGTGCTGCGCCGTGGCGTGGGCGATGCCGTTCTGGTTTTCAATGCAGAAGATGGCGAATGGGCCGGG
>JBIIGZ010000177.1:0-6612 GCA_044236185.1 Roseomonas sp.
AAGAAGCGCGTGCTGCCCTGCGCCGCCTGGCTGACGGGCCAATACGGCATCAAGGATCTTTATGTCGGCGTGCCGGTGGTGATTGGTGCCGGCGGCATTGAACGCATTGTCGAAATTGAACTGAACGCGGCTGAAAAGGCCGCCTTTGATAAAAGCTGCGCCGCGGTGCAGGAATTGATCGAAGCGTCGCGCAAGCTGGTTGGCTGATCAGCCAGGGCCAGGCGATACTGCCTGGCCCTTTTCGCATCCGGACCGGAGTTATTTTGCATGAATATCCATGAATATCAGGCAAAGGAGCTGCTGCGCCGCTATGGTGTGGCCGTTCTGGAAGGCCATGTCGCCTGGAATGCCGAGGAAGCGGCGGCCGCAGCCGCCAACCTGCCTGGCCCGGTCTATGTGGTGAAATCGCAAATCCATGCGGGTGGGCGCGGTGCGGGTCGCTTCAAGGAAGACCCGAATGGCAAGGGCGGCGTGCGCGTCGTCAAGTCAGTGGCCGATGTGAAGGCCGCTGCTGATGCCATGATCGGCAAGACATTGGTGACGAAGCAAACCGGGCCTGCCGGTAAGCTCGTTTCGCGCGTTTATATCGAAGATGGCTGCGATATCGCCCGCGAATTATACCTCGGCTTGCTGGTGGACCGTGCGACGTCGCGGCTCACCATCATGGCCTCCACCGAAGGTGGCATGGAGATCGAGGAGGTGGCGGAAAACCACCCCGAAAAGATCCTGAAGGTCGCGATTGATCCGGCTTCTGGTGTCTCCGGCTTCCATGCGCGCAAACTGGCCTTCGGCCTTGGGCTCACGGGCAAGCAGGTGGCGTCCTTCACCAAGTTTGTGCTGGCGCTTTATGGCGCTTTTGTTGAACTTGATTGCGCGATTGTTGAAATCAACCCGCTGGTCGTGACCGGCGCGGGTGAGATTGTCGCACTCGACGCCAAGGTGTCCTTCGATGACAGCGCCTTGTTCCGCCATAAGGACCTGGAAGCGCTGCGCGATGACAGCGAAATGGACCCGAAGGAATTGGATGCGGTCAAGAACGACCTGAATTACGTCGCGCTGGATGGCGAGATTGGCTGCATGGTGAATGGCGCGGGCCTGGCCATGGCGACGATGGATATCATCAAGCTTTATGGTTCAAGCCCGGCGAACTTCCTGGATGTGGGCGGCACGGCCACGGCAGCGCGCGTGACTGAGGCGTTTCGCATCATCACCTCGGACGCCAATGTGAAGGCCATTCTGGTCAATATCTTCGGCGGCATCGCGAAATGCGATATGATCGCAACGGGCATTGTGGAAGCGACCAAGACGCTGTCGCTGAAAGTGCCTTTGGTGGTGCGGTTGGAAGGCACCAATGTTGATTTGGGCAAGAAGATCCTCGCTGATAGCGGGCTTGCCATTATTGCCGCCGATAATCTTGCCGATGCAGCGAAGAAAGTTGTCGCTGCCGTGAAGGGGGCCTGAACCATGGCTGTTCTTGTTGACGCCAATACCCGCGTGATGACCCAGGGCTTTACCGGGGCGCAGGGCACCTTCCATGCCGAACAGGGCATTGCCTATGGTTCGACCTATGTCGGCGGTGTGACCCCCGGCAAGGGCGGCACCACCCATATCGGCCTGCCGGTTTTCGATACGGTGGCCGAATGCGTGGCCAAGACCGGCGCCAATGCGTCCGTGATCTATGTGCCGCCGCCCTTCGCCGCCGATGCGATTCTGGAGGCGATTGATGCGGAAGTGCCGCTGATCATCTGCATCACGGAAGGCATTCCGGTGCTGGACATGGTGAAGGTGAAGCGGGCGCTGGATGGCTCCAAATCCCGCTTGGTCGGGCCGAATTGCCCTGGCGTAATCACGCCGGGTGCCTGCAAAATCGGCATTATGCCGGGCCATATCCATAAGCCGGGTTCGGTTGGCATCGTCTCCCGTTCTGGCACGCTCACCTATGAAGCGGTGGCGCAAACCACGGCGGCCGGGCTTGGCCAATCCAGCTGCGTTGGCATTGGCGGCGACCCGGTGAAGGGCATGGACTTCATCGAAGTGCTGGAGATGTTCCTGGCCGACCCCGATACCAAATCCATCGTCATGATTGGCGAGATTGGCGGGCAGTCCGAAATCCTGGCCGCCGAATACCTGAAGCGGGAGAATTTCGCGCCCGGCAAGCCGAATAAGCCGGTGGTTGGCTTCATCGCTGGTGCCACCGCGCCTCCGGGGCGGCGCATGGGCCATGCCGGGGCGGTGATTTCGGGCGGGGCGGATACCGCCGAAGCGAAAATGGCTGCCATGAAAGCTGCCGGGATTCATGTTGCGGATAGTCCTTCTGCGCTAGGCTCCACTATGGTCAAGGCGCTTGGCGGCTGATTTCACCCAAATGTAGGCTTGGGGGGCTGCCGCAAAGGGCCTTAAGGCCTTATGCTCGCAGCCCTCGGCCCCGGTGCCGGGGCGCTGCACGGCACCACAAGAATATATCCGCCCAACCCCAAAGGGGGCAGCCGAGGCGGGAGGGAGAAGGTTGATGGCCGGAGTGGATATTCTCGCAACCGCGATGACGGGGGCGAATGCTGCCTATCTTGCTGATCTCTACGCCAGATGGACAGAAAATCCCGGAAGCGTGGACCCCACCTTTGCGGAGCTTTTCGCTTCCCTGAATGACGAAGCCCGCGCGGTACTGACGGATGCCTCGGGCGCATCATGGGCGCCGCGTATCCGTGGCGCCTTTGGGCCCGATCCCGAAAAGCCCGCCCCCGTCAAGGGCGCCAAGCCAGCCGCGGCCGACCCGGAAGCCACGCGCCGCGCGGTGCTCGATTCGATCAGGGCGCTGATGCTGATCCGCAGCTACCGCGTGCGCGGGCATTTGGAAGCACGGCTTGATCCGCTTGGCCTGCAAGTGCCGAAGCCCCATCCGGAACTTGACCCAAAGACCTATGGCTTCACGGATGAGGATTGGGATCGGCAAATCTTCCTTGATTTCGTGCTCGGCAAGGAAACCGCGAGCCTGCGTGAAATCCTCGCGATTTGCCGCGCTTCCTATTGCGGTTCGATCGGCGTTGAGTTCATGCATATCCAGGACCCGGACCAGAAATCCTGGATCCAGCGCCGCATTGAAGGCGCGCCCTGGAATGGCGCCTTTGATACCGCACAGAAGAATCAGATTCTGCAACAATTGACGGAAGCCGAGGGCTTTGAGGCGTTTTGCGCGCGGAAATTCGTGGGCACCAAGCGCTTCGGCCTGGAAGGGGGCGAGGCAACCATCCCCGCCGTGCAGGCGGCAATTGAAACTGCCGCCAAGCAGGGTGCCAAGGAAATCGTGATCGGCATGGCGCATCGCGGTCGGCTCAATATGCTGGTCAATGTGGTGAAGAAATCCTTCACCCAGGTGTTTTCCGAATTCAAAGGAAATTCCAGCAATCCGGATGATGCTGGTGGCTCAGGCGATGTGAAATATCACCTTGGTACCAGCACCGATATCGAAATTGCCGGCAATAAGGTTCACCTTTCGCTGCAACCCAATCCTTCGCATTTGGAAGCGGTTGACCCGGTGGTGGCGGGAAAGGTGCGCGCGCGGCAGGATATGGGCGGCGACATCAAGGGCCGGCGTTCCGTGATGGGCATTCTGTTGCATGGCGATGCGGCCTTTGCCGGCCAGGGCGTGGTTTATGAAACGCTGGCCATGAGCCAATTGGTTGGCTATCGCACGGGCGGGACAGTACATATCGTCACGAATAACCAGATCGGCTTCACCACCGTTCCGGTGCATGCCTATTCCGGGCTATACTGCACAGATGTGGCGAAATCGGTGCAGGCACCGATCCTGCATGTGAATGGGGATGACCCGGAAGCGGTGGTATTCTGCGCGCGGCTGGTGGCGGAATTCCGCATGGTGTTTGGCGCGGATGTGGTGCTGGATATCGTCTGCTATCGCCGCCATGGCCATAATGAGAGCGATGAACCCGCCTTCACCCAGCCGCTCATGTATAACCGCATTCGCGAATTGCGCACCACGCGCAATCTTTATGCGGAACGCTTGGCGCAGGAAGGCTCCGTGCCATCCGAATCCTCCAAGGCCATGCTGGATGCTTTCAATGCACGGCTTGAAGAAGCCTTTGAGGCTTCTCAAGCCTATCGCCCGAACAAGGCGGATTGGCTGGAAGGGCATTGGTCCGGCCTGCGGCCTGCGGGCTCGACAGATGAGGCGGAGCAACTTGAAGCGACTTCGGTCGCGCCGGACACGCTGAAGGAAATAGGCCTCGCACTTTCGCGCGTGCCCTCCGATTTCGGCGTCAATTCGAAAATTGCGCGGCAATTGGAACAAAAGCGCCAGGCGATCGAAACCGGTGAGGGGATTGATTGGGCGACCGGTGAGGCGCTGGCTTTCGGCTCCTTGCTGCTGGAAGGCCATCGCGTGCGGCTCTCGGGTGAAGATGTGCAGCGCGGTACCTTCAGCCATCGCCATGCGGTGCTGATTGATCAGGCGAGCCAGGCGGAATACACGCCGCTCAATAATATCCGCGCGGGGCAGGCCAAGATCGAAGCCTTCAATTCCTTGCTCGCGGAATTTGGCGTGCTTGGTTTTGATTACGGCTATTCGCTGGCTGATCCGAAAACACTGGTGCTTTGGGAAGGCCAGTTTGGCGATTTTGCCAATGGTGCGCAGGTGATCATTGATCAGTTCATCGCCTCTGGTGAGACCAAGTGGCTGCGTATGTCTGGCCTCGTGATGCTGCTCCCGCATGGTTATGAAGGGCAGGGGCCGGAACATTCCTCGGCGCGGCTTGAACGCTATTTGCAGCTTTGCGCTGAACGCAACATGCGCGTCTGCAACTTCACGACGCCGGCCAATTACTTCCACGCCTTGCGCCGGCAGATGAAAGCAAATTACCGCAAGCCCCTGGTGGTGATGACGCCGAAATCCCTGCTGCGGCACAAGCTTGCCATCAGCAATTTGGCGGAATTCGGCCCCGGCAGTGGGTTCAAGCATGTGATTGATGAGGTGGATAAAATCGCGCCGCCCAAGAAAATCCGTCGTGTCGTGCTGTGCACCGGCAAGGTCTATTATGATCTGCTGCAGGAACGCCGCGACAAGGGCATCAAGGATGTCGCGATTGTGCGCCTGGAACAGCTTTATCCCTTCCCGCGGATCAGCCTGCCGCCGGTTTTGGCCCAATATCCCAATGCCGAAGTGGTGTGGTGCCAGGAAGAACCGGAAAACATGGGTGCCTGGAATTTCGTGGATCGCAAGATTGAAGGCGTCTTGAAGACGCTGGATATCAAGGCGAAGCGCCCCGAATATGTGGGCCGGGAGGAGGCGGCGAGCCCCGCCACCGGCCTTGCCAAGGTGCATCAACAACAACAGGAAGCATTGGTGCGCGCAGCCCTCGCGGGCTGACGCGTATTGGGTTTGGAACGGATCGATCAATGACCAATATTGTCGTGCCCAGCCTGGGCGAAAGCGTTTCTTCCGCCACCGTCGCGCGTTGGCTGAAAAAAGCCGGTGACGCCGTGGCGGCTGATGAGCCCTTGGTGGAACTTGAGACCGACAAGGTAACGGTGGAAGTGAATGCGCCGGTGGCGGGTGTGATTTCCGCCATTGCGGCAGATACAGGGGCGGAAGTGCTCCCTGGTGCCGTGCTGGGCAGCATTCAGGCCGGCGCCGCCGCAGCCGCGAAGCCCGCCGCCGCACCCGCCCCTGCGCCCAAGGCTGCTGCGGCACCTGCGCCTGCGCCCGCACCGGCTGCCGCTTCGGGCCACGCGCCATTGCCTGCTGCGGCAAAGATGATCGCCGAAACTGGGGTTTCTGCTGCCGCGATTGGCGCGGGCACTGGCAAGGATGGGCGCATCACCAAGGGTGATGTGCTGGCCTATTTGGCGCAGCCCGCTGCGGCGCCGGCGCCGGCACCTGCCGCGCGGGCGTCACGCCCGCCGGAAGCTGGTGAGGAACGCGTGAAAATGACGCGGCTGCGCGCCACCATCGCGCGTCGCTTGAAGGAAGCGCAGAATACGGCCGCGATGCTCACCACCTTCAATGAGGTGGATATGTCGGCCGCCATGGCGCTCCGTTCAGAATACCGTGATGCCTTTGAAAAGCGGCACGGCGTGAAGCTTGGCTTCATGTCCTTCTTTGTGAAGGCGTGCATTGCGGCGTTGAAGGAATTCCCCGCCGTGAATGCCGAGATTGATGGCGATGAGATCGTCTACAAGAATTTCGTGCATATGGGCATTGCGGTGGGCGGGCCTTCGGGCCTGGTGGTGCCGGTGCTGCGCAATGCCGACACTTTGGGCTTTGCTGAAATTGAAAAGCGCATTGGGGAATTCGGCAAGCGCGCGCGTGATGGTGCCTTGAAGCTCGATGAATTGGCGGGCGGTTCCTTCACCATCACCAATGGCGGCATTTATGGGTCGCTGATGTCCACGCCGATTTTGAACCCGCCGCAATCGGGCATTTTGGGTATGCACAAGATTCAGGATCGCCCCATGGCGGTGGCTGGCAAGATTGAAATCCGACCGATGATGTATATCGCGCTGTCTTATGATCACCGCATTGTGGACGGGAAGGAAGCCGTGAGCTTCCTGGTCCGCGTGAAGGAAAGCGTGGAAGACCCGCGTAGGATGATGTTGGAT